>JBBQTN010000112.1:0-16767 GCA_038213195.1 Acidimicrobiales bacterium
CATCCTGGACGATGCCGATCTGCCCGGCGATCACACCGAGCAGGCTCTCCAGCAACCCCGGCTTGCCGTCGAGCCGCGCGTCGCGCTCGCGGTAGACGGCCGGCAACAGATCGAGGATCGCGCCGACGTCGGCAGCGACAGGACCAGACGTCATGGCAGCACCCCCCACGCGACCGGCGCACGGTCGAGGACCAACAGCTCGGCGCCGGTGACCGGAGACCCGGCGACGCCGATGTCGATCCCCGGCAGCGGTGCGTTGGCGACGAGCAGGTCCGATGGCGGCCCACCCGGCGCGCCGGTCGACGCGTCGCCGTCGGCGATCCACATGCTCGTGATCGTCGCCGCCACGACACCGGTGACGCCCTGGAGCAGCGCGAGCACCTCGCTCGCGGCGACCGCCTGGCCGAGGTCGCGCGCGTCGAACGAGAACGACGATCGGAGCTGTTCGTCGGCGGTCGCGAGCACGTCGCCACGGACCCGCGCGGGATCGGTGCGGACGTTGACGGCGAGCCGGAACGACCGAGGCGCATGGGCGACGACGGAGAACGGCACCAGCGGATCGGCGACCTGCCCGATCGCGCCGACCAGGCTCGCGCCGATCCCGACGGTCGCGGCGAGGACGTCGCCGCCGGCTCCCGCGGCAGTGACCAGCACGCCGCGGTGGCCCGCCGCCCTGGCCCACACCGCCTGCGCTTTGGCGACACCAGGGAACGCCCGCGCGTACAGCGCGTAGTCCGCCAGCGAGACGATGCGGTCGAGCGTGGTCACCCGCAGCGGCGCGCTCGCCCGCGCCGAGTCGATCGTCTCGGGATCGATGCCGCCGATCGACGCGGCCGGGTTCGTCACAGCCGTGACGCCGCCGGAACGTGACGTCGGCAGCGACAACTGGCCGGCGCGCACCCTGCCTGCGATCCCGCCGCCGGTGCGGTAGACGGCGCGAACGGTGGCTGCGCCGGTCGGCAGCCGCGCGCCCGTGACGCCGTCGCCGAACTGGACGACCGAGCTCCCTTCCACGTCGCGTACGACGTAGACCCGGTCGGACGGCCCGCAGCTGGCGAACGAGTCGACCGGCGTCCACTGCACCTCGTCGACCCACACCGTCAACGTCGATCGACGCCCGTTGGCGGTGCCCGCGCTGAGGTACGTGAGCGGCGGTTGGCGCAGGGTAAACGACTGGAACGCCCTGCGCCCGTCGCCGCTACCGAGGATCTCGCGGCGCGTCTCGCCCTGGCTGGCGTCGACGACGTTCAGGTTGACGGTCGTCGTCGAACGGGCGAACGCGGCCGGCAGCGGGTCGGTGAGCGTGAGCGTCGTCGACCGGGCCGTGCCGAAGTCGTGGACCACCTCCCCCAACGCCGTCACCCATCCGGACGGGTGGCCGGCGTCGTCGACGGACGCGCCGGTGACGATGACCGGCCGGCCGGCGCGCAGACCGAGCTGCAGGCCGTCGAGCTCGATGTGGCCGAGGGCGAGGGTCTCGGGCGCCGGGACGTCGGCCAGCGCGACCGAGATCGGGGCGGCGAACACGGTCGTGCGGCGCACGTTGAACGATCCGAGGCCCGCCGCGGTGGCGACGTGGACGCGCGTCGCCCTGCCGCTGATCCCGGAGGCGGCAACGGACGCCGACTCGGAGTCGGCGACCGCGTACGCGGCCCACGAGCTGCCATCGCGGACCACGATCATCGAGTGGATCGGGACGGCAGGGCCTGCGCCGTCGAGGAAGATGTCGCCCGTCACCCCCGCGGGATATGTCGCCAGCGTCGCGTCTTCCCACGGCAGCCTGAGCTTGCTCGCCCACGTCAGCACCGCGACGGGCACCACCTCGAGGTGCTTGACCTCCAGCGCGGCGTTGGCGGCGACCGATCCGGCAAGCGGCCCCTGACTGCCGAAGATCGCCCGCTGCTGACGGAACAGCAGTGCGGTGGCCGGCGTCGCCGGCGCTGCCGCGAACGCGCCGCCGATCTCTGAGAGCGACGTCGACCGCGCCGCCAGCGCCGCGTCGAGGTCGGCCGCTGTGACCTTCCGCCCGGCGATCCACGACACAGACGACGGCACGCGTCCGCCGGTTGCGGCCGCCGGGAGCAGGTCCGCCGGGGGGTCGACGATGCGGTTGGCGACGATGGCGACGGTGACGCTCGTCCGTGCCGGCGCGCCCGCCCGCCCCGGCAGCGGAGGGATCGAATCGACCCCGACGACCGCCGTGACGATCCCGAACTGGATCGGCGCAGTTGCGTCGCCACTGCGCAGCAGCACGCCGTCGCCTGCGCCGACGTTGACGGTCCCGGCGAACGACAACGACGTGCCGGGCCGATCGGGATGGGGCACGAACCGACGCGGCGCCATCGCGTTCCACGCCGGACGGGCGACGAGGTCGTCGAGCGTCTCGTAGACGACGGGCAGCTGCCCGGGATCGGGGCTGCTCTGCACGGACGTCCCGGCGGCGATCACCGTCTCCGCCGGGGAACCCTGGGTGGGATCGAGCATGAACGCCAGGTTCGCGGTGGGCGCCAGACCGGGCTGGACCTGATAGCCGAGCAGGCGGGCGAGCTCGGTCACCGACCGCCGTTCTGTAGCGGTGCGCAGGTAGTGCTCGTTGCAGAAGGCGTCGGTGTAGAACGTGACGATGTCGGCGACGACCGCCGCCGCGTCGACCAGCGCAACGGCGAAGTCGTCGTCCGTGCGGGCGGTGAAGTCCGCCAGCGCGTCAGCGTGCGTCGCCGAGAGCGCGCGCAGCATCGTTGCCTTCGCCGTGGCTTGCGTCGCGACCCGGCGCCGCAGGGCGGGTTGCCCCGGCGGGTTCGAGACCGGCAGCGGGGTGGACGGGACGCGTTCGTCGCAGCGGCAGGCGCCGTCGTCGTGCCCACAGGTGGCGCTCATCGTCCTCCCTCCACCGCGTCGAGGACGAACCGCCCACGCTCCGGGTGGTTGGGGTCGTTGTCCAACCTGGCGATCTCGCGTGGCCCGATGTCGATCCGCCCACTGGCGCGGGCGTCGGTGCCCGGGAGGCGGTAGCGCGAGAACCGCGTCGCCTCGACGCGCAGGACGCCCGGGATCGACTGGGCCGCGGCCACGATCGGACTGAGGTAGACCGCCGCGCCGAACGTCATCCGATCGGGATGGAACAGCCCGAGCCGGCCGTCGGGGAGGCGCCGGTTCGACATCGTCGCCAGGACATCCGCGACCACGAGATCGCGCCGGTGGTCGGCGGCGACATGGAGGTGCAGACCGACCTCTAGCGCGGCGTACTGCGCGGCGACGACCTGGAGGTCGTGTCCGGCCATCCTGAACTGATCGAGGTAGCCCGCTACCTCGGCGAGGAACGCGTCGCCGGCGACCTCCGTGCCGACCGGGTCGACGGCGACGACGACGACGTGCCAGCTCCCCGTCCACCTGATCGTCGCGACGGCGCGTTGGACTCGGCGCGGACCCGGACTGCCGAACTGCGCCGCACGGTCGGCGTAGTCCGCTGCGGTCACGGCGCGCTGCTGGGTGCGGAACGCGAACGGGGCGCGCTGGCGCACCTGCTCGAGCGTCTCCGGCTCCGTCCCGCCGACGGCCGGGAGCGGGTTGGTGATCGAGCAGTCCGGATCGGACAGGACCGCGACGAGCGGCGCGCTGATCCGGTCGTCGACGAGGATCGTGTGGATCGCGCCCGCGCCGATGTTGCCGACGACGCCGTTGCCGATGCGGTACGAGGCGGTGATCGTCTGCCCGACCTCCAGCGGCTGGCCGTACAGCACCGCCGAGTCGCCGGCAGCCCGGCCGAAACGCAACCAGCCGATCCCCTCGTCGTCGACCTCGACGACGACGTCACGGTTCGTGCTGCTCGACAGCAGGTCGCGCTGCACGGTCCACGGCAGGGGGGCGTCGTGGGGGTGGTCTTTGTCGCGCCCGACGAGTGTCGCATCCGGCAGCACCACCACGGGTGGGCTGCTCAGCGCGGCGGCCGCCGAGGCGTTCGGATCGAACGCGCGGACGACCTGGTTCGTCCCGGAGCCGTCCGCCAGCGGCACGTCGACGATCTGGCGCCCGACCTGCGTCAGCGGTCCGTTCGGAAAGCCGAACGCGAACCTGCCGCTCGGCGGTACGGGCCCGAACGTCACGGCGTCCTGGCGGTGGCCGTGATCGACCAGGACGACGTTGCCGTGGGCCAGCGCGCCGTCCGCGAACGGCGCTTTGCCATCGTGAGGTTCGATGAGCTCGCCGGCGATCAGCAACGGGAAGGCGAGCGCGTCGCCGTCATGCCAGGCGACCTCGGTGATCTGCTCGCCAGTCAGCGGGTCGCGCCGCGGCCCTGCGCCGTCGTCGGCGTCGGCGCGCACGTCAGTCAGGCGGACGGCCTGGCGCCGGGTCGGGTCGGCATCCGCGACGCTCTTGTCGTCACCGACCGGGTCGCGGTGCTCTGCAAGGATCAGCACCTGTCCGGGGGCGAGGTCCGGGAGGTGCCCGAGCAGCGTCGCCGAGGTCGCTCCCGCGCAGAGCACGGGGAAGGCGCCCGACCAGGTGTGGAAGCGCATCGCGTCGTGCGCGCCGGCCACGACGAACAGCGGTTCCATCGTCTCGAACTCGAGCGCGCCGGCGCGTCGGGCGTTGATCTCGGCGGGGGAACCGGTGGCGATCACCGCGGGGGCGTCGGCGCTGCCGGTGAGCAGCCGCGTCCCTGCAGCCAGCACGGGGACCTTGCCGCCGGACACGAGCCGCACGTCGGGAGGGACCACCAGGCGGACCCATGTGCGGGCGTTGGTCCCGTCGCTCATCGTGTAGTCGACCAGCCGGGCGTGGCGGCGGACCGAGATCCGCCGGCGGGCGGTCCCGAGGTAGGCCTCCGTGGCGATCGCGTCCTGCTGGTACGACGCCCTGTCGCCGAGCTCGGCGAGCAGCTCGATCAGGGCGATCCGCACGTCGGCGGGGTTGCGTTCCGTCCACGCCGGCTGCAGCACGGCCATCCGGTCCAGCAGGACGAGGCGCAGGCTCTCCCAGTCGCGGGCGAGGTAGTCCAGCGCGGGCTCGGTGAACGCGGCCGGCGGGCAGTCGAGGGTCGCATCGCAGGGCAGGTCGCTGCCGCAGTCCAGCGCGAACGAGAAGCACGCCGTCGCCAGCACCGGATCGACCCAGCTCGGTGGACGGTCGTCGGCAGGGCCGGCGACGAGCTGCAGCGTGTACAGCGACAGGTCACCGCCGCCGGCCAACGTAACGAGGATCGTGCTCGGGTCGGCGACCGCGGCGACCGCCTGGCCGACGATGGTCGGGATGCGATCACCACCGACCACGCGGACCTGATCCGGCGTCGGCAGCGCAGCCAGCGGGTTGACGAACGTGACCAGCAGCTGCGTCGCCGGTGGGCCCGCCGGCGGGACGACGACCTCGACGTGGTCGATGCCGTTCAACGCCGACTGCTGCTGCAGCAGCTGACGGCGGCGGTCGATCAGCGTGTCGGTCACGCTGCGCCTCCGTCGACGGCGAAGCGGACCGTGTCCGGCTGGTCGCTGTTGCGCGCGGAGTACGTGACCTCGATCATCAACGTCGAGTCGTCGGCGGTGACGACGACGTCGGCGACGTCGATCAGCTCCCCGAGCCACTGCTGCAGGGAACCCTGCACGAGCATCGTCGTCGTCGCCGCCACCTCAGGTCCCGTCGGCGCGAACAACAGCTGCCCGACACCCGCGCCAAAGTCGGGCCGGTTCAACCGCTCCCCCGGCGCGGTGAACAGCACCTGCTCGATCAGGTCGCGCAGGTGCCCGGCCGCGTCGGTCCGCTCCGTGCCCCCGTGGGCGTCGATGGTCAACGGGTGGGCCACCGGCCCTGCGACCCCGGGGGTCGGTGCCGCCGCGCTCATTGGGCCACCACCCGCGGCTGGGCCGTCATCACCGTCGGCGGCCCCTGCGGGGCCTGCTCGGCGCTGAAGCACAGCCCGGTGCCACCCTGGATGACGACCGGCTGGCCCATCACCGTGACCCGCGTCGAGACGACCATCCATCGCGCGACGACGCACGGCTGCGGCTTCGGGCCGACCGCGAACACGCAGCCGGCGACCAAGAACGTGTCCGTCTGGGTGACGGCCGGCGCGCCGCCGACCAGCACCCGCGTGTTCGACGTCACCGCGTTGACCTGACCGCCGTGCGGGCAGATCGTCAGCGCCCCGAGCTGGACGACAGGGCCGGGCATCACGTCACCGCCAGTGCGCCGTTGTTGATCGTCACGGTCGGCCCGGCGAGCACGATCGACGCCGCCCCGTTGGTGATCGTGATCCCCACCTCGTTGACCATGATCATCGCCCCGCTCGCCGACTTGAGCAGCAAGCCACCTGCCGGTCCGGGCGCGTCGCTGATCAGGATCGTGTTCTGCCCCGTCGTCTGGATGACGACCTGCGACACGACCGGCGGCGTCGCCAGCGCAAGCGCCGGCGGGTCGGCAGCGCTCCCCCACCAGCCTCCGGCCCAGATCGGGTAGTCCGGGTCGCCCTGCTCGAACTCGATCCACACGCCGGAGCCCATCGGCGGGACCGCCCAGATGCCCGCCTGCGAACCCGTGAACGGGACGCAGGCCATGGCCCACGACGTCGGCATCGAGCCGTGCACGTCCGGGACGAGCGCCTTGATCCGGCCCTGCTGCATCGGGTCGATGTTGTCGATCACCGTGCCGCGGTACTTGCCGTGGTACTTCGTCGTCACCGGCTCATCCCCTCCTCGTGCTCGTGCAGCGGCCGCGTGCTCATACCGGCACCGCCGGGGTGATCGAGACCAGGCCGTTGCGGGCGAGCGAGAAGCTCTGCGTGTACTCGCCAGGCTTGATGTTGTGGGTCACGCTCTTGACGTAGTAGAGGCCGTCGTACCCGGTGCCGGCGCCGCGCACGCCGACCAGACCCCTCGGCTGCAGCACCCTGCCGTAGCGCAACACGTTCAGCTGACCGGTTCCGGTGACCGCGTCGGCTGACTCCGACATCTTCCCGAGACCCTTCGCGATCGCCAGGATCGGGTTGTCCTTCGCGGTACCGGACAGCGGTTCGGTCTTCAACCTCGGCGCCGGGCGCAACGACAGTGGCGGAGCGAGCAGGCTGATGTCCGGCAGCGGGATGTCGATCGCGATCTTCGTCGTCGGCTCCTGGACGCGCACGGTGACCTGCTTGCCCTGCAGCCCGTCGAAGCTGAAGCTCAACGACTCGACGTTCGTCATCGCGTCCATGTCCACCGACAGCGCAGGCTGCGGGACGCCGAAGCGGATCTCCGGTCCCCAATAGGCCCGGCTCACGCCGGGGACCGGGCCAGGGTCGAGGTAGAACACGTAGCCGTTGTCCTTCGCCAGCTTCTGGATGAACTCGAAGTCCGTGCCGTCCTGCCCGGCGTCGCGACTCGTCGGGATCGGCACGTCGGGGAACAGCTCGGGGATCAGCATCGGCACGATGCCGTGCACGACGTAGTTCTTGAGCAGCCACAGCGCCCGGCCAACGGCGGGCATCGGCGGGAACTTCACGCCCTGGCGCTTCTCGAGGTCCATCAGCACGGTCAGGTCCTCGCCGGTCACGGTCACCGCTGACTGTCCGATCTCGTTCGAGAAGCCGGCCTCCTGGCGGGTGATCACGCCGTCCATCAGCACGCTCGGCAGGCCGTTGACGGTGACGACGATCACGACCCGGATCCCCGGATCGAGCAGGCCGGCCGGGATCAGCGTCGTCGAGATCGGCGACGTCTTGCTGTTCGCGAGCACGATCTGGAACCCGCTGCGCGGACCGGCGGCAGCGGTGACCTGCACGCTCTTGATCGCCTGGACGACCGCGCTCGGCACGGGGACCGGCAGCAGCGGTCCGGCGAGCAGGTTGAGCTGTATCCGCTGGATCACGCGGTCCCTCCGAACCCGCCGGTCGGGTCCGGCGCGGTGATGTGCAGGACGCGGCCCGGCTCGGCGACGAGATCGGCCGGATCGAGCGCCGCGTTGGCGTCTGCGATCCGCCAGCTCAGCAACGGATCGCCGTAGACCTGCTGGGCGAGGCGGTCGAGGCGGTCGCCGGCGACGACGCGATGCTCGGCGACGCGGACGTCGCCGTCGCCCGACGGGATGAACCGGCGGCGCAGGTACCTGCGCGCGGTGCCGTCGGCGTCGGTCCGCGTCGCCACCTCGGTGGCGGCATAGCGGCTGTGCGGCGGGAACCGGTCGGCGGCGACGGAGCCGGCGGTCGGCACGTTCTCGGGCGTCATGGGATCCTCCGGATGCCGAGCTGGGTCAGTGCGCCGGGCACCGTCGCGGCGAGCTTCTCCCGGGACCGGTGGTACGCCATGTAGATCCCGGCGCCGCGATGACCGAGGCGGAGGTCGTTGACCGTCAGCACGCGCAGGCCGAGGCTGACCTTGGCGCGGATCGGGTTGAGCGCCGGATCGAACGCCTCCTCCGTCACGCTGAAGTCGGTGATCCGCACCGGCACGATGCGGTTCTCGCTCCACACGAACAGCGTCAGGGGCGCTTCGAGCGGGGCGATCTCCAGCGCGCCGGTCGCGGCGAGGCTGATGTTGGCCTGCACCGCATCGGCGCGCGGGTAGATCACGGTCTCCAACGCGGCGAGCTCCGGGTTGATCCCCTTCCTGACCGTCCCCTGGTTCTGGTCGGGCAGCTCGAGCTGGTCGGTCGCGTCGATCTCGGCGTCGAGCTTGATCGTCTCGACCGGCGCGCCGCGCAACCGCAGCGCGTCGAGGCGGTCACCGGCATCGCCCATCGCCGCCTGGGCCTGCAGCGTCCTGCTGATCGAGTCCGGCGTGTACTGCAGCACGACGACGCGCTGCACCTGGGCGGACTGCGGGTCGACCATCACCAACCCGCCGCGGATCGTCCGCGGTGACCCCGGGAACGTCGTCATGCGACGACCTTGATCGGCAGCTTGACCCAGTGCACCTCGACGAAGAACCCGCCGCCGATCGACCCGGCGGCGAAGTCCTGGATCATCTTGCGCATCAGCGGCACGGCGTGCGCCTCGTCGGCGAAATCGGGGGCGACGATGATCAAGACGATGCGCGGCGGATGCGCGGAGCCCTGCGCGGCCTCGGCGAACTCGCCGCGCTGCATCCGGTCACCGATGTTCGTGAGTCGCCGCTCGAACTGCTCGACCTTGCGTGCACTGTCCTTCGCGTACCGCGGATCGCCGTAGTCGTGCGGGAGCTGCATCTCCAACGCGACCGTCGTGTTGCGCGTCGGGACCTCGGCGACGACCTCCGGTTTCGTGGTGTGGATGCGGTCGCCGTCGTCGGGCATCCGTCCCTTCAGCGCCTTCTGCGAGTGGGGGATGACGACGTCGTCGCCCGACAGCGGCCGTCCCGACGAGTCGGCGCGCTCGCGCCGGCGGCTGTCGCCGGCGCTCGTGGTGCTGTACTTGAGCACGACCATGTCGCGCAGCCGCTCGACGTTGGCGATCAATGCCTGGCTGAGCAGCTTCATCGTCTCCGCCTCGTACTGGACGGCGCTGACGCCGCCGTGTTCGCCGACCTTCACGCTGAGGTGCTCCTTGACCTCGAAGAACTTGATCTCACCGACGGCGCTCGCAGAGGTCGACGAGGTGACCGTGACGGTCTCCTTCACGTCGCGGTGGATCACGGGGTTGATCTCGCCGTCGATCGACGCGCCGGCCCCGCCCGGGGCGAACTTCATCGCCAGCCGCTTCCAGCGGTAGCGCAGCCGCAGCCAGGCGAGGCTCGCCGTCCAGCGCAGCGGCGACGCGCCGACCTTGATCAACTTGTCGATCGCCTGCTCGGTGCGTGCGACGGCGAGCTTGATCTTGTCGGCCTTGCTCGTCTTCGGCTTGTCCATGCCCAGCTTGGCCTTGCCCTTGCCGTACACGTCCTTGGCCCTGGCGACGCCCTGCTCGACCTTCTTGCCGACGTAGGCGGCCGCCTTGCCGGCGAGGCGGGTGAGGTTCTTCGGCAGCACCTTCTTCACCGCGCCGACGGCCGCCGCGGCCCCACGCTTGATCACCCGTCCTGTCGCCGCGACCGCGCGCTTGACGGCACCGGCCGCCGCCTTCGCGCCGCGCCTGACGATCCCGGCGACCTTCTTCACCGCCTTCATGAACCCGTCGGCGAGCTTGCGCAGCGTCGCGCCGACCTTCTCGCCGGCACCCTTCAGCTTGGACAGCACGAAGTTGGCGAGGAAGTCCATCACCGCGACGGCCGCAGCGCCGACCAGCTCACCGAAGCTCGGACCGCCGTCGCCGTCCTTCACCGCCTTCAGGAACGCGATGAACTTCTTGAACGCGGCGAGGATCTTCGCCGCCGCTCCCCAGGCCGCCTTGATCCCGTCGATGATCAGCGCCAGCGCGCCCCCGGCCGGGATCAGCAGCGCGACGAGCTTCTCGATCAGCAGCTGGATCATGATCCCCGGGAGTGATTCCTTGATGGCCGTCCACGCCATCGTCACGATCTTGGAGAAGACGATCCCGCCCTTGCGGAGGACGTCGAGGATCATCGAGCCGACGCCGACCACGGCCTCGACCTTCGACTTGAACCAGGACTTGACGGCCTTCACCAGCGCGGGCCAGACGTGGTGCTTGACGCCGTCGACCAGGCTGGCGCCGAGGTTGCGCAGCCACTGGACAGGGCTCGCGGCGATGTCGACGACGATCGCGGCAAAGTCGAGCAGCGCGTCGACCCACGCCTTCGCCGCCTTGATCACCCCGTCGACGACCTTGGCGACGGCGTCGATCGCCATCGTGTACGCCTTCTCCATCAACGACAGCGCGCCCTTCAACAGCGAGCCGAGCCCGTCGAGCAGCTTCGTGACGCCGGCCTTCAGCGTGTCGGCGAGCTCGTTGACCGCCTTCTTCGCCGCCGCGACGCGCGCCGCGATCTTGGCCCGGAAGCGGTTGCGGGCCGCCGGGAACCCGGCGAGGACGATGTCGCCGGCGGCGGCGAGCGCCTTCCCCCCGATCTCGATCGCCGCCACCACGGCCTTGCGGCCGAGCTCGATCGCGGCCACGGCCAGCTTCTGCGCGGCGCTGATCGCGAGGTCGACCGCCTTGCGGGCCAGCTCGAACGCGGCGTGGATGGCGTTCTTGATCCCGTTGAAGAACGCCGTGACCTTCGATGCGAACCAGCTGAAGAAACCGCCGTCGTCACTCGCCTGCTTGGCCTTGTCGCGCTGCTCGCGAGCCGACTGCTCCGCCTTGCTGCGTTCGGTGGCGATGCCGGTGTTGCCGTCGCTGACGGCCTTGCCGGCGTCGGACGTGGCCTTCGCGGTCGCGGTGTCGATGGAACCGTCGGCGGTCTTCGTCGCCGTGTCGGCTGCCTCCCGTGACCGCCCGGCGATCGTGTGCTGCTCACCGACCCACGCCCGCCGATCCCCACCGACGTCGGCGCGGACCTCGCGCCGTTCGTTCGTCTGCTGGACGCCGTTGGCGACGATCTCGTCGTTGATCTGCTTATCCGTGTCGGCCCTGGCCTGCGCCGCGCTGGCCTCGTGCTCGTCGCGCGCCGTGCCGAGCGCGGCCCGCTGCGTCTGGGTCGCAGCGTTGATCTTGTCGCCGCCCTGATCGGCGGCGACGACGTCGATGGCCTCCGGCGGGATCTTGCTCGCCGCCGCGCCTTCCGCAGCGGACGCCTGGCCGGCAGCGCCGGGACCTGCTGCAACTGCGGTCGAAGCCCCGGCGCCCGCCGAGCTGCTCCCCCCGGCCACTGCGGCCGACACGCCACCCGGCGCTGCGCTGGTCCCGGCGGCTCCGCCGGCCCCGCCACCCGACGCCGCGCCGACACCGGCGGTGAGGGTCTCGGCGGGTACCTGCGGCAGCGTGTCGTTCTCGCCCATGTCCGCTCGGGCGTCGGTCAACCCGTCGCCCTCGGCGGCGGCGGTCACGTTCTCGACGCTGTGCGCCTGGCTGTCGATCTGGGCTGGGTCCTCGCCGCCGCGCAGCTCGAGGGCGGGCACCGGCCCTGCGGTCACCGCCAGCGCCGGGTCGGTCGTCGGCAGCTTGTCCACTGCGCCCTGCAGCCGCGCCGCGTCATCGGCGGTGATCTGCGTGTCGCCCCCGGCGCGCGGTTCTGGCAGCGACAGCGTGACCGCAGGACCGGCGGGCGCCAGCAGCGCCGGCTGGGGTGGCGCCGCGCCGGCGCCGCCGGCGAGCGGCGGGACGCTCCGGTCCGGCGCGTTCGGGAGCGGGGGCAGCGGTGCCGCGGGCAGCGACGCGTCCTGGCCGGCCGGCACCCCGGACGGCCGCGGCATCGACGGAGGGTGCGCGGCGAGGTCGGCGGTGCCGTCGGCGACGGTCCGGGTCGCCGCGGCCGAGACACCCGTGAGGTTGGTCGCCAGCCGGGTCGCCGGCAACGACGACACCGCGCCGAGCGCCGCCTGCGGTTCCATCGCCGTCACGTCCGGGGGCGCCGGGTTGGGCGGCGCGGCGATCGCCGCTCCTCCTCCACCGCCCCCACCGGACGGCGCCGGTGGGTCGGCCAGCTCGGGTTCGGACTCGACCGGCGGTGTCGCTGGGGCCTGTGCTGCACCGCCCTCGGGTGTCGAGTCCGCGTCGGATGGCTCGCTCGCGGCGAGGTCCGCGGGCGACGGCTCGGCGATCTCGCCGACCTCGGCGTCCTCGGCCTCGCGCTCGCCGGGGGTGGCCCCTTCGTCGTCGGTGGCGTCCGCGGTCGGCGCCGGCGGGGACAGCAACGACGGCTCGGCCTGCCCATCGTCGTCGTCGTGCTCCTTCGGGTCGGCGATCTCCGGCGGGTCTGCCGGCTCCTCGGCGACATCGCCTGCGTCGGGGGTCGCCGGTCGAGCAGCGGCTTCCGGTGGGGGCGAGCCTTGCTCCCCCGCCTCGGTGGCCGGTTCGGCGAGGACCGACTGATCGGCTGGCGCCGGCGCGTCCTCGTCGCCGGCCTGCTCGTCCCGCGCTGCCGCGCCGTCGGCAGACGCACCGTCGCCGGCGACCAGCGCGGGCGCCGTGCCGCCCCCCGCCGGTCCGGCGTCGGCGCCCGGCAGCAGCGGTGCCGGGGCCGTTTGCGGCCCCGCCGCGACACCACCGCCCGGGGCCTCAGCGCCCACCGCGGGTGTGGCAACCTCGGCTGGCGGCACGACGACGGCGGCCCGCTCCGGCGGCTGTTCGTCGAGCTCAGGTGCGCGTGCCGCGTCGGGGGTGGCTCCGGCGCCCGTGGCATCGGGATCGACGCTGGCTGCCCCGACGTCGGCGGCGGCTACCGCGCCGGTGGCCCCCGGACCGACGCTGGCTGCCTCTGCGCCGGTGGCCGGTGTGCTGGTCCCGGCTTCGGCACTCGGATCGCCGACGACCGGGGCGCTGGCCCCGGCTTCGGCGCTGGGATCGACGGCGACGCCTGGCGCGTCGGTCTCGGGGCCGGTGGGATCGACGGCGACTCCGGGCGCGTCGGTGCCGGGGCCTGTGTGGCCGCCGTCGTCGAGCGGGCGTTCGTGCACGAGCGCACGGATGGCTTCCTCGACGTGCCCTCCACCGCGCTCTCCGACGACCGACACCACCTCGTCGCGCACCGCAGGCACCAGCCCGCCGAGCACGGAGGTCAAGCGCCCGCCGTGGTCGTCGGGGTCGGCGCTGAACAGCCGGTCGACGAGGCGCACGAGCGCCTCGCCGGCGGAGACGACGTCGGGGGTGGCTGCGGTGTCGGTCTGCTCCGCTCGCCGCGGCCGCGGTCGCGGCTCGCGGCGGGTGCGCGAGGCCAGCGTCGCCTTCGCCCGCCGGCCGAGCCGCGTCCACCGACCGGCCGGCGGCGGGCCCTGCCGGAAACGCTCGTGCTGATCCACGTCCGACCCGTCCGTCGGCTCGGTCTCGCCGCCGGTGGGACGGTGTAGCGCGATCCCGGTCACGTCGCGGAGAGCCGCCTGGCCGGCCCGCTCGGCATCGATCTCCTCCGCCTGCACCGTCGCCGGCCCGTAGAGCGCTCCGCCGTGGACGCTGTGCACCAGCTCGTGCACGAGCAGCCCGAGCCCGGCCGGGGTCATTGCGTCGGGCGCGTCGCGACCGAGGAAGATGTCGTCGCCGTGGGTCACCGCCCGCGCGTCGAGCGCGTCGGTGAGCTCGACCGCGAACCAGTCCCGGTGCAACCGCACCGCGCTGAGATCGCCCCCGACGATCCCGGCGAGGCCACGTTGCAGCGCGGCGCCGATCGGCTGCGCAGAGCCCGGCGGCGACGGGAGGACGTCCAGCTCGACCAGGCCACCCTTCGCCGGGCGCGTCCGTCGCGCTGCGCCCGCACGGCCCGGGGCGACCGCCTCGTTCGCGAGGAGCCTCGCTGTATCACCCATCTCCGGCCCCCGCGATCAGCCGCGCCAGCACAACGGCGGCGAGGGCGCGCCCGGCTCCCGCCGGATCGCGACTCGGATCGGCGACGACGTCGGACATGGCACCCGCCGCCGAGAACGACGGCGCGGACGAAGACGACGACCAGAGCAGCGGCGGTCGGCCGGCCAGTCGCGCCAGCTCGTCGACGAACGCCGCTTCGAACAGGTCGGCGCGCACAGGCGCCGCAGCGTCGACGACGAGCCGCTCGATCTCGATCCGCACGGTGCGGGGCGCGCTCATCCCGGCCACCCGGCAAGCTCGGTCGGCGTCAGAGGTCGGTCGAGCTTGGCGTACTCGGACTGCGCCCCGCGCAGCAGGTCGGCCATCGTGACGGCCGTGCCGCGTTCGGCGGCCAGGAACGCGGCGTGGACTGCGACGTTGCGGATGCTTCCGCCGCTGAGGTTGAGCTGCGCGAGCCGTCCGTGATCGAGGTCGTCGACCGGGACGTCGCGGCCGAAGGTCCGCTCCCACAGCATCGTCCGCTCGACCACCTGGGGGAACGGGAACGTGACGATGAACGCGAGCCGGCGCACGAACGCCTCGTCGATGTTGGCGCGTAGGTTCGTCGTCAGGATCGCCAGACCGCGGTAGTGCTCCATCCGCGCCAGCAGGTAGCTGACCTCGATGTTGGCGTAGCGGTCGTGGCTGTCCTTGACCTCGCTGCGCTGGCCGAACAGCGCGTCCGCCTCGTCGATCAACAGCACCGCTCCGCTGTGCTCGGCGGCATCGAACAGTCGGCTGAGGTTCTTCTCGGTCTCGCCGATGTACTTGCTGACGATCCGGCTGAGGTCGACGCGGTACAGGTCGACGTCCAGCTCGGCGGCGATCACCTCAGCGGCGAACGACTTGCCGGTGCCGCTCGGCCCGCAGAACAGCGCCGTCACCCCTGTCGCCCTGCGACTCGCCCCGCAGATCCCCCACCGCTCGTGCACGATCGCACGGTGGCGGGCGTGGCGCAGCAGATCGGCGAGCTGTCCGAGCTCACGCGGCGCGAGCACGAGGTCGTCCCACGTCGCGGTGGGGACGACCCGCTCGGCGAGCCCGTCGAGGTCGGCACGCGAACGCTGGCGACAGGCGCCCCACAGCCGCGCCGCGAACGCGTCGACGTCGGACCCTGCCGTCGTGCCGACATCGGCGGCGACAGCGGCGAGCTGGTCGAGCGGCAGCCGGAACTGGGCGGCCAGTCGATCCACGTGACCGTTCAGCCCGACCGCCGCGGGCCCCAACGCGGTTCGCCACAGACCGACGTTCTCGGCGAGCGTGCGCTCCGGCACGTCGACGGTGAGCTCCGCGACCGGGAGGCCGACCACCGGCGCAGCTGCGGCGAGGACGACGCGCGATGTGGCGTCGACGAGGCGCTCGACGAACGTGCACACGCCGACCGGCGGCGGCGAACCCACATCGTCGAGGTCGAGCAGGATCGGCGCGCCTGTCAGCCGGACCTCACGATCGAGGCGGCTGATCAGCTCGCGTTGTTCGGCGGGATCGGCCGGGATGGACGCAGCATTGAACTGCCACCACCGCAGCGCCCCCAGTCGCGCCGTCAGGCCGCGCACCAGCTCGCGCCGTTCCGACCCCTCAGGGGCGCGCAACGCGAGGGGCCCACCGTGCCAACGTCCGGCGATCTCGTCGACGAGGCGTCCGTGCCGGTCCGTCAACCGGTCGTCGCCCGGCGGTCGGGCCGTGGCCACGTCGGCAAGGAGCTCGTCGACCGTGTCCAGGCCGACGAGGGCCAGCAGCACCCGCTCGTCGACGGACAATCGGCTGCGGGTGAGCCATGCCGAGGCGTTGCGGTCGAGCGTGACGAGCGCCAGCGCGCGCAACGGGCCACGCGCCTCGACCGCATCCCAATGCGCTCCCGGCAACATCCGCAGGGCGACGCCGAACGTTGCGAACGACTTGGCCGGGTCACCGGCCAGTGCGGCGCACATCGCCGCGATCCGCCCGTCCAGCTCGCACCCGGCGGCGAGCACGAGCACGTCGCGCTCGAACGGGCTCAGCCCGCAGGCGACGACGATGTCGTCGAGCCCGTCGGCGCCTGACGGGACCGGCTCGTCGCCGCAGGCGGCGCCTGTCGCGTCGGCGAGCAGCCGGCGGATCGCCCGCAACCGGTCGGTCAACGTCGCGCTCACGACAGGTCGACCATCGGGCTGTCGTAGGTCTGCGCCGTCATCCGCAGGTCCGTTTCGGCGCCATCGACGCGCACGCGCAGCAGGTACTTGGCGCGCTGCACACCGGCGACCGCGAACACGATCGTGTTCGTCGTCGGGTTGGCGTCGTCGGCGCGCGCCGGAGCGGGGAACGTGTAGTCGTGCGCCAGCGCGCCGGCGGCGACGCCGAGCTCGTTGAGCAGCAGTGAGACGGTCTGGCGGGTGCCGACCGCCGGGTTGAGCCGCACCGTGATCGTCGCCGAGGTGACCTGCCCGCTCGGGTTCAACGCGGTGACGGCGACGTCCGGATCGCCGGCCGGCGTCTTCGGGAAGAACGCCGGG
>JBBQTN010000113.1:0-16683 GCA_038213195.1 Acidimicrobiales bacterium
CGAGCAGCTTCTGGCCGTCGAGCTCGGGGACCTCGATCTTGCTCCAGTCGATCTTGCGCGGGTCGAGCTGCTTCAGCGTCTCGACGTCGAAGTTGGAGAAGTCGATCGGGAACGACTTCAGCGCGGCCGTTGCCTTCGCCGCCGCTGTTTCGGCGACCGTCGGCTTCGCGGCCGGCGCGTGCTCGGCACCAGGGGTTGCCTGCTGCGCAGCGTGCACCGCCGACTTCGCGGCTGTCGTCGCGGCCTTCGCAGTGGACTTCGCGGCGCTGGTCGTCGCCTTGGCGGTCGTCGTCGCTGCGTTCGTGGCCGCGTTGGCGGCTGTCGTGGTGCCTTTCGTCGCAGTCTTCACGGCGCGCTTCGTCGCGCTCTTCGCTGTGCCGGCTGCGGTCTTGGTCTGTGTCGCGGCCTTCTTCGCCGCGGCCGAGGTGGTCGTCGTGCGGGTGGATGCCTTCTTCGTCGTTGCGGCCATCGTGGTCCTCCGTGGGGGTGTTCTGGCGTGTGTCGCACCGGCCGGCGGGGGGTGCCGAACGGGATGCGCTCATCATATCGCACTGTGCTAACTGTTGCAAGCATTTGGTGGCCCGATCGAGCGTGACCTGGGGCACCGGGTGACCCGGGGACGCCGCCACCCGCCGCTAGCCTCGCACGATCGTGGAACCCGCCGAGGAGACTGCACCGCCTGTCGTCGCGGTGATGGTGGTCCACGAGCCGGGGCCATGGTTCGCGGCGGTCCTGTCCGGGCTCGCTGGGCAGGACTACGCCAACCTGCGTCACCTGTTCCTGCTCACCGGCGATCCGGGTGACGTGCACGAGCAGATCCGCCGGCGGATCCCTGGGGCGTTCGTGCGCACGCTGGCCGGTGACCCCGGCTATGGATCGGCCGCGGGCGAGGTGCTCCGCCTGGTGGAGGGCGAGCACGGGTTCTTCCTGCTGCTCCACGATGACGTCGCCCTCGATCCACCGGCCATCCGCCTGCTGGTGGAGGAGATGTACCGGTCCAACGCCGGCATCGTCGGTCCCAAGCTCGTCGAATGGGACGATCCACGGCTGCTCCAGCACGTCGGGCTCGGCGTCGACCGCTTCGGCGAGATCGATCCGCTGGTCGATCCCGGCGAGACCGACCAGGAGCAGCACGACGCCGTCCGCGACGTGTTCGCACTTCCGTCTGCGTGCCTGCTGATCCGCGCCGACTTGTTCCGCGTGCTCGGCGGCTTCGATCCGTCGCTGCGGTTCTACGGCGAGGAGCTCGACCTGTGCTGGCGCGCCCACCTCGGCGGAGCACGCGTGGTGGTGGTGCCGGGCGCTCGCGCCAGGCACCGCGAGGACCTCGTCGAACGGCGTCCCGACCTGCGCCATGCGGCGCTGGCGGCGCGCCACCGGATGCGCGCCGTGGCGACGCTCACCGGTGCCCGCCGGCTGCCGTGGGTCCTCGTCCAACTGTTCTTCGTGACGATCGCCGAGCTCGTCGTGGGCCTCGTCACCGCGAGCCCGCGTCGGGCGTTCGCCTCCGTGCAGGCGATGTTCGGGATGATCCCGCGCATCCCCTCGATCATCCGCCGCCGCCGTCAGGTCGCACCGCTGCGGGTCGTGCCGGCCGGCGAGGTGGCCGGCCTGCAGGTGCGCGGCAGCGCCCGCCTGTCCTCGTACATGCGATCGCGGGACCGCCGCCCACTGGACGCAGAAGCGTCGACGGAGCGGCGCTGGCGCCAGACCGCCGGCTCGGCGCCGGCGATCACGTGGATCGTCGCGATCGTCGCGATCGTCATCGGCAGCCGCGGCTTGATCAGCGGCGGGATCCCCGAGTTCGGCGAGCTGCTGCGCTACTCGCGCAGTCCGGTGGCGATGCTCGACAGCTACCGCTCCGGCTGGTCGGCGCACGGGTTGGGATCCACGGCGGCGGTGCCGACGGGAGTCGCGCTGGTCGCCGTCGGCAGCACGCTCACCCTGTTCCACATGGCGCTATGGCACACGGTTGCGCTGATCGGGCTGCTCGTCGTCGGCGAAGCGGGGATGTGGCGGCTCGGCTCGCTGTTCCCGCAACCGCGGGCGCGGATCATCGGTCTCGTCGCTTACGCCGCCGTCCCGCTGCCGAGTGCGCTGCTGTCGACGGGCCGATGGGGTGCGCTGGCCTGCTATGCGGCGACGCCGTGGGTGGTCCACCTGCTGCGGCGCGCCGCCGGGATCGAGACGATCGGGGCCGCCGGCACCGACGAGGTCGAACGTTACGCCGACATCGGGGCGCGCAAGCGGGTCCGGATCCTCGCCCAGCTGGCGCTGCTCGTCGCGGCGACGGTGGCGTTCGCTCCGTCCTTCGTGATCGTCGTCGGTGGGATCGCGGTGGTCCTCGCCATCACCACCCTCGTCAGTGGTGGCTCGTGGCGAGCGGCCACCGCGCTCGTCGCCGGGGCGGCAGTCGTCCTCGCGGCGGCGTGGCTGGCCAACCTGCCGTGGTCGACGACGCTCGCCGGCAAGGGCACCTGGACCGCCATCGTCGGCGTCCCACCTGCGGGTCCGCCGTCGTTGGGCGTCGTGCGGCTCGCGCGGTTCGGGGTCGGCACGAGCCCGATCGGGATCCTCGCCCTCGCTCTGTACGTGCCGGTGCTCGTCGCTCCGCTCGTCGCCCGCGGCTGGAGGTTCACGTGGGCTGTGCGCGCCGCCGGGTTGGTCGTCGGCTTCGGGTTCCTGCTCGTGCTCGACGACCGTGGCTCGTTGTTCGCGCGCATGCCGGAGCCCGGTGTGCTGCTCGCTCCGGTTGCGGTCGGCGTCGCTCTCGCCGCTGCGTGCATCACGGCGGCGTTCCAGGACGACGTCCTCGGCGGTTCGTTCGGCTGGCGCCAGCCGGTCGGCCTGCTGAGCGCGCTGGCGATCGTCGTCGGCGTGATCCCCGGGATCGCCGCGATCGGTGACGGCAGGTGGCGGATGCCGCACCTCACCCTTGCCACGGTGCTCGATCAGCTCCCGACCCACCCCGCAGCAGGCGATTACAGGATCCTCTGGCTCGGCGACCCACGGGTGATCCCGGTCGCACCGTGGGCCTACGCACCAGGGATCGGCTACGCGGTCACCGATGACGGTCCGCTGCAGGTCCTCGACGCGTGGCGGGGGATCCCGAACGCCGTCGAGCACGACATCACGGCCGCCATCGACGCGATCCGCTCGGAGACCACGCTGCGCGTCGGACGGCTTCTCGCGCCCTCTGGCATCCGCTACATCGTGGTGCCGATCGCCGATGGGGCGCGCAGCACCCTCGACCACCCGCTCCCCGTGCCGGCCGGGCTGCTCGACGCGCTCAACGACCAGCTCGACCTGGGCACGCCGCTGACCAGCCCGCTGAACTTCGCCGTGTTCGAGAACACCGCCTGGACGCCCGTGCGCGGGCAGCTCAGCGGCAACGGCATCGCGGCGAGCAAGGAAGCCGGCGGCGCGGCGCTGACCCAGAGCGACCTGCGCGGCGCGCAACCGTTCGCCGTCGGCGCCCCGGCGATCGGTCCCGCGACCGGGCCGGTCAGTCCCGGCACGCTGCACCTCGCCGTGCCGTTCGACGCACGGTGGCAGTTGACGGTCGACGGCGCCCGCATCGCGCCGCGTCGCGCCTTCGGTACGACGATGGCCTACGACGTCACCGCCGGCGGCACGGCGCGCCTGACCTACGCCACCTCGGGGTGGCGCAGTGTGCTGATCGGATTGCAGCTGCTGATCTGGCTGGCGTTGCTGGCCGCGGCGAGCCGGCTGAACCCGTCCGCGTGGCGTCGTTGGCGGGGCCCTGCGCCCCCGGTGGACAGCGGTCCCGTGGTGACGATCCACGAGCCGATCGAGCGTCCCGGCGGCGTCGAGCCGTGGATGTCGACGGCCGCGGACGACTCAGGGGCCGGCGCTGATCGGCTCGCCGGCGTGATCCGCAGCACCGATCCGGCGGGCGACGTGATCCCGGGCGCTTCCGGGGACGGGCGATGAACCTCCGGCGGATCCCGGCGGTGCTGCTGGTCGTCGTCGGCATCGTCGTGCTGGTCGTCATCGGCAGCTCGCGCCCCGCCCCGGCGACGCCGGTGTTCACTGCGCTGGGTTCGCCGAGCACGCCGTTCGTGCCGCAGCTGGAGTTCATCACCTCATCGTGGTTCTGCCCCGGTGTCCCGATCGGCGCTTCGGGCCTCGGCGGTTCGGTGGTGATCGCCAACCCGAACGACGCGCCGCTGTCGGGGCAGGTCACCGCGTTCACCGACGCGGCGGACCAATCACCGATCGCGACCCCGTTCGAGGTGCCGCCACGGGACACGACGACCCTCGACCTCGCCACCGTGCAGCCCAACGGCAGCTACGTGTCGGCGCTGGTCGAGGTGACCGGCGGCGGCGGCTTCGTCGAGCAGATCGCTCGCGATCCGGCCGGGCAGGCTGTCGCCCCGTGCGCCAACGCGACGTCGAACAACTGGTACTTCGCCGACGGCTACACGAAGGACGCGAGCACGGAGGACATCGTCGTCACCAACCCGTTCCCCGATGACGCGATCGTCAACTTCCAGGTGGCCACCGCGGAGGGCAACCGCCGGCCGGCGACGCTGCAGGGCTATCCCGTCAGAGGTCATTCGATCAGCGTGATCAAGCTCGAATCGATCGTGCGTGACGACGCCGTGATCGCGGTGAACGTGAACAGCACGCGTGGTCGGATCGTCGTCGGCCGCGCCCAGCGCTACCTCGGCGCAGCACGCGCCGGGTTCACGATGAGCCTCGGCGCGCCGGCGCTGACGGATCAGGCGTGGTTCGCCGACGGCGAGACCGGCACCGGGGTCACCGAGCGGTACAGCATCTACAACGGTTCGGACAACGATGTCAGCGTCCAGGCGGTGTTCCTCGGTGTCCCCATCAGCGCCTCGTTCGCCAACAACACGCAGGTCGCGGTGCCGGCGCACAGCGTGGCGACCCTCGACACCGTTGACGTCCCGGGTCTGCCCGCGGGCCGCCACGGTGTGGTGTTCTCGACGACGTCGGCGGCGTCGATCGTCGTCGACCGTGCGATCACCCGCCCGGCCGGCGGCGGCGCCGCCACCACCGTCGTCCTCGGCCAGCCGCCGCGCGCCGCGGTGCGCCGCTGGAGCATGGCCGTCGGGTCGAGGCTGCAGGTCGCCGACATCCTCGTCGTGCTCAACGTCGACAACCAGGCGGCGATGGTCACCGTCAAGGTCCTCGGTCCCGGCGGCGAGGTGCCCGTGCCGCGGATGGAGAAGCTCCCCCTCGGACCGAACCAGGTGATCACCCTCGGCCTGACGGACGCGTCGGCGTTGGGACGACCGCTGATCGTCGAGAGCACGTCGCGGATCTACGTCGAACGGCTGTTGCCGCGGGACCCGAGCCTGCGCGGACGCTCCGGCTCGTTCGCGATGCCGGGCTGAGGCGCCGTCCGTGGTCCAGCTGCTGATCGGTGCGGTCGTGGTGGTCGTGGCCGTCGTCGTCGGCCTCGTCCTGCGCCGCCGGCAGGCGATCGACGTGCCGACGCAGCCGATCTACGAGGCGCCGGCGCAACTCGACCGAGCCGACTTCGCGTGTCAGCCGACGCAGTGGTTGGTGGCGGTGTTCAGCTCCGCCACGTGCACCACCTGCGCCGACGTGGTGCGCAAGGCCCAGGTGCTGGCGTCGAAGCACGTCGCGGTCGCCGACGTCGAGTACGCCACCGCTCGCGAGCTCCATGCGAAGTACCGCATCGACGGTGTTCCGATCGTCGTCGTCGCCGATCTGGACGGGGTGGTGCGCAAGAGCTTCGTCGGACCGGTGACGGCCACAGACCTGTGGGCCGCCGTCGCCGACGCTCGCGCCTGACCACCGCCCCGGCAGTGCGGAGCCGCGGCCCCGTCACTCGAGGGTGGCGGGGGACTCCGACTGCGCGTCGGCGCCTGGGGTGAGGTCCACGATCCGGTCACTGGCGGAGGCGATCCGGTGGGGGATCGCATCGCCCGGCACGCTCTCGCCGAGGCTCGCCTGCACGAGGCCAGCCACCTCTGCACCGTCGATGGTCTCCTTGTCGAGCAGCGCCTCGGCGACCGACTCCAGGGCGGCACGGTGCTTGAGCAGCAGCTCGGTGGCACGCGCCTCCTGCTCGTGAAGGATCCGCGACACCTCGTCGTCGATGGTCCGCGCCGTCTCGTCGCTGAACTCGCGGCCCTGGGTCATCAGGTCCTCACCGAGGAACACCTGTTGGTGGCCGCTCCACGCCATCGGACCGACGCGCTCGCTCATGCCCCATTCGCGCACCATCCTGCGGGCGATGCCGGTGGCTTGCTCGAGGTCGTTGGCGGCGCCCGAGTTGAGGTGGCCGTAGACGATCTTCTCGGCGACGCGGCCGCCCATCGCCCGGCAGATGACGTCCTCGAAGTACTCCTTCGAGTACGTGTGCTTCTCCTCCGGCAGGCTCCAGGTGACCCCCAGCGCCATGCCGCGGGGGAGGATCGTCACCTTGTGCAACGGGTCGGCGTTGGGCAGCACGACGGTGAGGATCGCATGACCGCCCTCGTGGATCGCGGTCGCCCGCTTCTCCTCGCCGGTGAGCACGAGGCTCTCGCGCCGGGCACCCATCACCACTCGGTCGCGGGCGTTCTCGAAGTCGATCCGCTCGACCTGCTTGCTGGCGCGACGCACGGCGAAGAGGGCCGCTTCGTTGACGAGGTTGGCGAGGTCGGCGCCGCTCATCCCCGGCGTGGCCTTGGCCATCACCTCGAGGTCGACGTCGGGCCCCATCCGCTTGTCGCGGCTGTGCACCTTGAGGATCGCCAGCCGCTCGGTGTTCTCCGGGAGCGGCACGACGATCTGGCGGTCGAACCTGCCAGGGCGCAGCAGCGCTGGGTCGAGGATGTCGGGGCGGTTGGTGGCGGCGAGGATGACGATCCCCTCGCTGGTCTCGAAGCCGTCCATCTCGGCGAGCATCTGGTTGAGGGTCTGCTCACGCTCGTCGTGGCCGCCACCGAGCCCGGCGCCACGCTTGCGCCCGATCGAGTCGATCTCGTCGATGAAGATGATCGCCCGACCCATCTTGCGGGCCTGCTGGAAGAGGTCGCGCACTCGGCTGGCGCCGACACCGACGAACATCTCCATGAAGTCGGAACCGGTGACGCTGAGGAACCCGACGCCGGCCTCGCCGGCGACGGCCCGCGCGAACAGCGTCTTGCCGGTCCCTGGCGGGCCGACCAGCAGCATCCCCTTCGGCACGCGAGCGCCGATCTCGCGGAACCGTTCCGGCATCCGCAGGAAATCGACGACCTCGGTGATCTCCTGCTTGACGCCTTCGTATCCGGCGATGTCGGCGAAGGTCGTCGACGGCTTGTCGGCCGAGTACGCCTTGGCGCGACTGCGCCCGATGGACATCACGTTGCCCATCTGGCCAGCGGCGCGCCGCTGCATCCAGACGAAGAACCCGATGATCAGGACCAGCGGCAGCAGCAGGCTCGCCCAGTTGACCAGCCAGTTCGACGACGGCTGGTTGAACGTCAGCGAGACGCCCTTCGCGTCGAGCGTGGTCTCGTCCTCGGGGGCGAGGCCCCGGTCGCCGGCGCCGGTGGCGGTGAACTTGTCGCCGGTCGTGGTGGTGCCGTGGATGGTGCCGCTGCCCTTGT
Organism: Acidimicrobiales bacterium; assembly: GCA_038213195.1. Taxonomy (GTDB): domain Bacteria; phylum Actinomycetota; class Acidimicrobiia; order Acidimicrobiales; family Ilumatobacteraceae; genus JAODBQ01. Next base: position 7,596 of record JBBQTN010000113.1, read on the forward strand.
CGATCGCGACGCTGCGCACCTGGCCGGAGTTGACCTTGGCCATGAAGTCCGAGTACGACAGCTTGTCGCCCGAGCTGCTCGGCCAGACGCGCGGCACGGCGATGAACAGGATGACAACGGCAAGCAGGACGGGGATCATCCACCGTGGCCAACCGGAGCCGAGCGGTCGGCGACCACGTTGATCCGGCGGCTGAGGGCCTTGCTGCTGCCCGCGACCGCCTGGCGGCGGAGGCGGTGGCGGAGGCAGGTTGCTCATGCGAATACTCTACGGGGCGGTCGCGCCCTTGGATCTGTCGCCGGCCCCATCAACACCCTGCGTGGCGGTGTGATATCCACCACCAGCCAGGACACCACGCCTACCTTTCCGGGGATGCAACGACAGTGCTCGCGATCGGGCTGCGCGGAGGTGGCGACGGCCACGCTGACGTACGACTACGGGCGTGCGCACGCCTGGCTCGACGACCTCAGCGCCGAACGCGATCCGCACGGCTACGACCTGTGCGAGCGGCACACCTTGCGCCTCTCCGTGCCGAACGGGTGGCGGCTCGCCGATCGGCGCTCGTCGCGCGTGCTCGAGTTCACGGGCATGCGGCGGCTCGCCGGCTGACGCGCCACCGTGCTCGCTCGTGCTCGCTGCGCCGCTGACGTGCACCCCGGGTGTCGCTCCCCGGGGACGGCTGACGCCGGGTTAGGCTCGCCGACCGATGCCCGCCATGAAGCTGTCGGCTGCGCGCGCGCCACGGGGCAAGTCGGCCATCGACATCCCGATCGCCGCGCTCGTGTGGCTCGCCACCTGGCTGATCGGCAACCTCATCGGCGGGATCATCCTCGGCGCCGCCGGGCACGGCGGGTCCGGACCGCAGCCGGTGTGGGTCAGCGTGGTCGGCGCGCTGTCGCTGTGGGTGCCGATGATCGTCGGCCTGTGGTACCTCAGCCGCCGGCTCGGCGTGGGCTCGTTCGCGGCCGACTTCGGCTTCTCGTGGCAGCCGATCGACCTGATCGGGATCCCTGTCGGCGTCCTCTCCCAACTCGTGCTGCTGCGCCTCGCGTACTGGCCGCTCGGGCAGTGGTGGCCACACACCTTCGGCAGCCGCAGGGTCGAGAAGACTGCCCGCGACCTCTCCAACACGGCCCACGGCGGTTGGTTGGTGGTCCTCGTCCTCGTCGTCGTCGTCGGCGCACCGTTCGTCGAGGAGCTGATGTACCGCGGCCTGCTGCAGGGCGCCTTCACGCGCCGGTTGAACGAGGTGGTCGGCGTCGCGGTGGTCGCCGCGTGGTTCGCGATCATCCACTTCCAGGCCGTCGAGTACCCAGGGCTGTTCCTGTTCGGCCTGGTGCTCGGGATCTGCGCGTTGCGCACAGGGCGCCTGGGGATGGGGATCATGGCCCACCTCGCGTTCAACGCCACCGGCTTGATCCTGGTGGCCGGCAGGTGACGAACAGCCGTCGCGACGAACACGGCGCGGTGGGGGATGAGAGGATCGCGCCGGTATGACCGATCGGGTTCTCCAACAGGCGGCAACCGTCCTCGACCGGCCGGCGATCGGCGAGTCGTTGCGCGAGCGATCCGGTGTGGGTGGGACCGGCGGTCCGGCGCGCGGTGGGCGTCCGCGACGGCCACTCGCCGGGCGGATCGGCCGGCGGATCATCCGCCGGCCGCGCAACTGGCTGAACGCACCGTGGCCCACGCAGCGGATCGTCCAGTACCTCACCGCGCTGGTTCTCCTCGGCGGGGCGACCTTCGCGGTGCTGCAGGTGGTCCACCTCGACCTGGTGTTCACCAACAACACGCCGACCGGCGGCGACATGGGCGCCCACGTGATGGCCCCGCTGTACCTGCGCGACCACCTGCTGCCGCACTTCGAGCTGAGCGGTTGGTCGAACTACTGGTACGCCGGCTTCCCGCTCTACCGGTTCTACATGGTCGTGCCGGCGCTGATGATCGTCGGTCTCAACGCGGTGTGGATCCCGTACGGCGTCGCCTTCAAGATCGTCGCGATCCTCGGCCTGGTCACGCTGCCGTTCTGCTGCTGGGCATTCGGTCGCCTGGCCCGCTTCCGCTACCCGATGCCCGAGCTGATGGCCCTCGCCGGCCTGCTGTTCCTGTTCGACGAGAGCTTCTCGATCTACGGTGGCAACGTGAAGAGCACGATGGCCGGGGAGTTCTCGTTCTCGATCGCGCTGTCGTTCGCGATCCTCGGCTTCGGGTTGCTGGCCCGTGGTCTGCAGACCGGCGAGTACCGCAGTTGGGCGGCGATCGTGCTCGCCCTGGCGATGCTCTCGCACGGCGTCGTGCTGCTGTTCGTCATCCTCGGTGCAGTGCTGCTGTGGCTGATCTACATGGACAAGACGAGGTTCAAGTACGGCCTCGGGGTGCTCGCCGGCGCAGGTTTGTTGTCGGCGTTCTGGGTGCTCCCGTTCCTGCTCGACCACGCCTACATGACCGACATGAAGTACGGCTTCCGGCCGGACGGGCCTGACGACTCGTTCTGGAAGATGTTCTTCCAGTACCCGCCGTTCTGGGACATCATCGTCAACGGGCTGGCGATCATCGGCTTCGTCTTCAGCATCGCCCGCCGCCAGCTCGTCGGCGCGTGGCTCGGCATCACCTGTCTCGCGCTGATGGCGTTCACCTATCTCGCCCGCGGCAGCCTGCCGGTGATCGGCCTGCTGTGGAACCCGCGCCTGCTGCCGTTCCTGTACATCACCCGCCTGCTGCTGATGATGGTCGGGATCGTCGAGGTGGTGCAGTACGTGCTGCGCAACTACCGGCGGGTCAACGAACTCGACTCGCGCACCCTGTGGATCAGCGGGCTCGCCACGGCGGCCACGGTCGGTGTGGCGGTCCTGATCATCGTGCTGTTCATCTTCCGTGAGGTGCCGGGTGGGCACTACGAGACCAAGAACGGCAAGAGCGTCTACGCGTGGGGCATCGACGGCTGGGACCCGATCAGTTTGACGCCGACGTCCACCGACGCGGCGGCGGACGGCTGGACGCGGTACAACTTCCTCGGCTACGAGGGACGCCCTGCGTATGGCGAGTACCGCGGCTTGGTCGACACGATGGCGTCGCTCGGAAAGGATCCGCAGTACGGCTGCGGACGCACCGAGTGGGAGAACAACGGCGACACCGGCTCATACGGCACGACGATGGCGTTGATGCTCCTCCCGAGCTGGACCAACGGCTGCATCACCAGCATGGAGGGCGTGTTCTTCGAGGCGTCGGGGACGACGCCGTACCACTTCCTCACCGCGGCCGCCGTCAGCTCGCGCTCCTCCGACCCGGTGCGCGAGCTGCGCTACGACGACAACGACACCGCGATCGGTGTGCCGTACATGCAGGATCTCGGGGTCAAGTACCTGATGGTGTTCACGTCGTCGGCGAAGTCCCAGGCGGATGCGCTGACGACCGGCGCCGATCCGCAGCTGGCCAAGGTCGCGACGAGCGGACCGTGGAACGTCTACACCGTCGCCAACAGCGATCTCGTCCAGGGCCTGACCGCGCAGCCGGTGATCGTCAACTCGCGCGATGGTGACCAGCGCGAGCGCAACCTCGAGCTCGGGACGAGTTGGTTCCAGCACACCAGCGAGTGGGCGGCGATGCCGGCCAACGGCGGTCCTTCCGCCTGGCAGCGCATCGACGTGCACGACGACCTGACCCGCGACGACGGCAAGAAACCCGGTTCTCCAGGGCGCAAGGTCAACATCGTCGTGCCCACCCAGCCGATCCAGCCGGTGGTCGAGCAGAAGATCACCGTCAGCAACGTCCACCTCGGCGACCAGGACCTCAGCTTCGACGTCGACCAGATCGGCGTGCCGACGCTGGTGAAGATGAGCTACTTTCCGAACTGGCAGGTCAGCGGCGCGAACGGACCGTGGCGGATCGGCCCCAACATGATGGTCGTCGTGCCGACCAGCACCCACGTCCGCTTGCACTACGAGCGGACGACCTCCGACTACGTCGCCTACCTGCTGACGTTGATCGGGATCGCGCTGCTGGTGTTCTTCCGGATCCGCGGCAACGTGCGCCACCGTGGCATGTCACCGTTCGACCGGCCGCCGCGGGTTGGTGATGGTTCTGAGCTGGCGCTCGCCGGAGGCGGCCGCGGGCCGGATCCGATGCTCGACGGGCCTGGCGCGCGGGAGGCGGACTGGTGGGGGCGAGCCGGTCCACCGGGTTCGGCCGACCCGACGGCCAACATGAACTGGTCGTCGCTCGATGTCGGCTGGGCTCCCGACGACGACGACGGCTGGACGTCTGGCGCGGTGCTCGCTCCGCCTGTCCCGACCGCCGCCGATGCCCTCCCGCTGGAGGCTGACGCGGCGGCGCCCATGCATCCCGTCGACCGACCATCGACACCGACCGGCGACGACGACGGGTAGCGTTTGCGTGGCATGTCCACCACCGATCCCCAGGTGCTCGACGCGATCGTCAAGGCATATGACGTGCGCGGCACCGTGCCCGACCAGTTCAACCCCGAGATCGCACACGCCCTCGGGGTCGCGTTCGCCAGGTTCGCATCGCCACAGCGCGTGCTCGTCGGGCGGGACATGCGCAACTCCGGCCCGGAGCTGGTCGAGGCGTTCGCCCGTGGGGTGATGGAGCAGGGCGTGGACGTGGTCGACCTCGGACTCGCCTCGACCGACCTCGTCTACTTCGCGGCAGGCACGCTCGATGCGCCGGGCGCGATCTTCACCGCCTCGCACAACCCTGCGCAGTACAACGGCGTCAAGTTCTGCCTCGGCGGCGCCCGTCCGGTCGGACAGGACACGGGCCTCGACGAGATCAAGGCGACCGCGGCCGACGTGCTGGTCGGACGCGGTCCGCGGCCGAGCCCCACAGTGGGTTCTGCGAGCACGCGCAACATGCTCGAGGCGTTCGTCGCGCACGTGCTGTCGTTCGTCGACGTGTCCGCGCTGCGTCCGCTGCGCGTCGTCGCCGACACCGCGAACGGGATGGGCGGCCTCGTCGTGCCGGCCGTATTCGCGCGGATCCCGCAGGTCACCCTCGAGGTGATGTACGGCGAGCTCGACGGCACCTTCCCCAACCACCCGGCCGACCCGCTGCAACCCGCCAACCAGCGCGACCTGCAGGCGCGGGTGGTGTCAGGCGGCTTCGACCTCGGGCTCGCGTTCGACGGTGACGCGGACCGGGTGTTCGTGGTCGACGAGACGGGCCGCGGGCTCAGTGGCAGCACCACCACGGCAATGCTCGCCGCTGCGGTGCTGCGCACGAATCCCGGTGCGACGGTGCTGCACAACCTGATCTGCTCGCGCGCCGTCCCGGAGGTGATCCGCGAGCATGGCGGGGTGCCGGTGCGCACGAAGGTCGGCCACTCGTTCATCAAGCAGGTGATGGCGGAGACCGGCGCGGTGTTCGGCGGTGAGCACTCCGCGCACTACTACTTCGCCAAGAACTTCCGCGCCGACAGCGGGCTGATCGCCTCGATGTTCGTGCTCGACGAGGTCAGCCGGGCCCACTCCGACCTGTCCGTCGTGCGCAAACCGTTCGAGCGGTACTCCTCGAGCGGGGAGATCAACACCCACGTCGACGACGTCCAGCAGGTGATCGGACGGGTGGCCGACGAGTTCGCGGCGTTCCCGGTCGACTGGCTGGACGGGCTCACCGTCAACTGCGGTCCGTGGTGGTTCAACCTGCGTCCGTCCAACACCGAGCCGCTGCTGCGCCTGAACCTCGAGGCGCCGGACCGCGACGCGTGCGACACGCACGTCGCCGAACTGCTCGCGCTGATCACCAGCGTCTGAGAGGGGGTCCGATGCCGTTGGATCCGCGATTGCTCGCCGTGCTCGCCTGCCCGCAGGACAAGGGTCCGCTGTACTACCTGGGCGACGAGGGTGGTCTGTACAACGCGCGGCTGCACCGTCGGTACGTGGTGCGCGACGGCATCCCGGTGATGCTCGTCGACGAGGCCGAGGCTGTCTCCGACGAGCAGCACGACGCGATCATGGCCACCATCGCTGCCGCCGGGTTGCGGCCGACCTTCGACTGACGGCCCCTCGGCGCCGCCTGAGGCGAACGAGTGGCGTGCGGTAACGTGTCCGTAATGTTGTCTTCGTTGAGGTCCGTTCGGCGCGCCGTAGCCGGCGCGCTCCTGCTCGCCGTCGGACTCGTGGCTGCTCCGGCCGCCACCCACGTCAGCGCCGATTCCAGCCTGGCCGGTGGCGGCGAGTTCCATCCCCTCACCCCGGCGCGCATCTACGACTCGCGCGACTACGACGGCGGCCCGGTCAACGAGGCTGCCCCCGGGCCGAAGACGATCAGCCCCGCCACGGCGACGTTCGACGTCGGCGCCCTCGGTCAGGGCGGGATCCCGGCCGATGCCAGCAAGGTGCTCGCCCTCGCGGTCAGCATCACCGTGTCGGGCTCGACGTCACCCGGTGTGCTCGCTGCCTACGGCGCGGGCGCCAAGCCGGCCACGCTGTCGTCACTGCTCAACTTCAACACCGGCGACGTCGTCTCCAACCTGGCGATCGTCAGCCCCGGCACCGGTGGCAGGCTCACCGTGGCGCTGTACGGCGGCACCGGCTCGGCGCAGGTGCTGATCGACGTGTTCGGGTGGTTCTCGACGAGCACGGAGGGTGCCGGCGCTGACAACGGCGCGCGGCTCGTGCCGGTCAACCCGGGCCGCATCCTCGACACTCGCGACGGCACCAACCTGCCGGCTGCCGGGCCGATCGGGCCTGGCCAGAGCGTGACGGTACCCGTCCGCGGGGTCAGCTCCGTGCGCCCGACCGTTCCGGGTTTGGTGCCGAACAACGCCAACGTCGTCGGCGTGGTCCTCAACATCGTCGGCATCACCGACCGTCCCGGCGGCTTGTCCACCTACCTCGCCGTCACCCCCGACGCAGTGCCCGCCGGCGGCTCGCCGACCACGTCCAACGTCAACCTGCCGCCGGCATCGATCAAGGCGAACCTGGTGATGCTGCCTGTCGGCGCCGACGGCAACGTCCACGTGTTCAACAAGTTCGGCCAGACCGACGTCGCCATCGACGTCGTCGGCTACCTCACGAAGGGCTCCGATCCGAACGGCACCACCGGACGCGTCGTGCCGCTGGGGGCGCCGTTCCGCACGTTCGACACCCGCGAGCCGCAGTGGGGTGCGGCGCCGCTCGGCCCGGGAGTTGCCGAGAGCTGGAGCTTCTCCGACTTCGTCGGCAGCGTGAAGATCAACGGCGTCGCCGTCGGCGACCAGGGCGCGGTCATCGGCAACCTCACCAACGCCTCGCTGACCCGCCAGTTCCCGAGTGTGCCGGTGCTGAGCTACCTCACCGCCTGGCCGACCGGATTGCCACGGCCGGAGACGTCCAACGTCGACACCAACGAGATCCCGATCGCCGTCCCGAACATGTCGATCCTCAACTACGGGGCCGGCTACACGGTGCAGTTCTACAACTACGCCGGCAAGGCCCACTACCTGTTCGACGCCTCCGCCGTCGTCCTCAAGTGACGACGTCGCGCCGTCACGGTGCGTGACGCGGTAACCTGACCAGCCGTTCGGGCTGAATCACCCGCACCGGCAACGCGCCGGCGCGATTGCGACGAGTGCCAGTCGGCACCGGCCCGGTTCCAACCCGTTTCCATTCGCATTGGAAGGAACCACCGTGTCCGAAACCATCGCCACCCGTCCCGACTTCCGCGTCGCCGACCTCTCGCTCGCCCCGTTCGGGCGCAAGGAGATCCACCTCGCCGAGCACGAGATGCCCGGCCTGCGCGCGCTGCGCAAGGAGTTCGGCCTGTCCAAGCCGCTGACCGGAGCGCGCATCTCCGGCTCGCTGCACATGACCATCCAGACAGCGGTGCTGATCGAGACCCTCGTCGAGCTCGGCGCGGAGGTCCGATGGGCCAGCTGCAACATCTTCTCCACCCAGGACCACGCCGCCGCGGCCGTGGCAATCGGTCCCCACGGCACTGCGGAGAACCCGCAGGGCGTCCCGGTGTTCGCCTGGAAGGGCGAGACGCTCGAGGAGTACTGGTGGTGCACGGAGCAGATGATGAGCTGGCCAGAGGGCATCGACGCCAACGGGATGGCCTACGACGGCCCGAACATGATCCTCGACGATGGCGGCGACGCCACGCTGCTGCTCCACAAGGGCGTCGAGTTCGAGGCGGCCGGCTCGGCGCCCGACCCGATGTCGGCGACGAACCAGGAGTTCGCGATCGTGCTCGGCCTGCTCAACAAGACGTTGCGCGAGGACCCGACGAAGTGGACGCGGATGGCCAAGGCGATCAAGGGCGTCACCGAGGAGACGACGACGGGGGTGATGCGGCTGTACAAGATGCACGAGCGCGGCGAGCTGCTGTTCCCGGCGATCAACGTCAACGACTCCGTGACGAAGTCGAAGTTCGACAACCTCTACGGCTGCCGACACTCGCTGATCGACGCGATCTGCCGCGCCACCGACGTGATGATCGCCGGCAAGGTCGCCGTGGTGTGCGGGTACGGTGACGTCGGCAAGGGATGCACGCAGGCGCTGCGCGGCCAGGGCGCACGGGTGATCGTCACCGAGGTCGACCCGATCAACGCGCTGCAGGCGGCGATGGAGGGCTACCAGGTGACGACGCTCGACGACGTCGTCGGCATCGCCGACATCTTCGTGTCGGCCACCGGCAACGACCACATCATCACCGTCGAGCACATGCTGCAGATGAAGCACAACGCGATCGTCTGCAACATCGGTCACTTCGACAGCGAGATCGACATGGCCGGCCTGGCGCGCAGCGGAGCGACCCGCGACCAGCTCAAGCCCGGCACCGACCTGTGGACGTTCGAGCAGCCGAACAAGGTCGGCGGCCGTGCGATCCTGGTGCTCGCCGAGGGACGGCTGGTCAACCTCGGTTGCGCCACGGGTCACCCGAGCTTCGTGATGAGCTGCTCGTTCACCAACCAGGTGATCGCCCAGATGGAGCTGTTCGACAACACCGACAAGTACCCGCTCGGTGTGTACGTGCTCCCCAAGCGGCTCGACGAGAAGGTCGCCTCGCTGCACCTCGACGCCCTCGGCGTGAAGCTGACCAAGCTCACCGAGGACCAGGCGGCCTACATCGGCGTGAAGCAGAGCGGGCCCT
>JBBQTN010000114.1:0-16542 GCA_038213195.1 Acidimicrobiales bacterium
CAACGAGTCGCTGGCCCGTCGCGGCGCCATCGCCGTCGCCGATGTCGGTGACGAGGCCGCCACGTGCGCCGCGTTCGCCGCGCTGCATTCGGCCCTCGGTCCCGTCGACGTCCTGGTCTGCGCCGCCGGCGTCGGTGCCTACGGTGCGTTCCACGATCAGTCGACCGAGACGATCGACCAGCTGTTCCGCACGAACGTGTTCGGCTCGATCCACGCGGTCCGCGCCGTCGTCGGCGGGATGATCGAGCGCGGCGGCGGGCACATCGTGATGATCGGGTCCATCGCCGGCAAGGTCGCGGCGCCGCTCGAGGCGGCGTACTCGGCCACCAAGTTCGCAGTGGACGGGCTGGCCGACGCACTCGGCATCGAGCTCGCCCGGCACGCGATCAGCGTTGCGGTGGTCAACCCCGGCCCTGTCGACACCGGCTTCTTCGAGGCCCGCGGACACGCGTACGTCCGGCGCAGACCACGTCCGGTCCCGCCCCAACGCGTGGCCGCGGCGGTGCTCGCCGCCGTCGATCACCGCCGCCCGGAAATCACCGTGCCGCGGTGGATGCGAGCCGCGATCATCGTGCGTGCGATCGCTCCGTCCTGGTACCGCCGTGGGGTGCGCTTGGCTGCGGCGAGCGAGCTGGCAACGAGCTCGGCAGCCCACCGCGCGGGCGAAGGAACACCCGTCCGCGGCCACAACAACACACTCGGGGGCTTGACAGCGAGCCCGACCACGAATAGAGAGGCGTGACCTTCGGGATCACCCGCATTCGACGGATGGAGACGCGTGAGGGACACGGAAGCGACGGCATCAACCGAGCAGCGCCAGTGCGGCACGCCCGCGTCGATGGTGCTCGAGGATGTGCTCGGGCGTGCCCGCCACGAGAACTTCAGCGTCGCTCCGTGGTTCCTCCCAGCGCGCTGGCGTCGGGACCTGATGGCGCTCTACGGGTTTGCTCGGCTCGTCGACACGATCGGCGACGAGCTCGAAGGTGACCGACCGGGGATGCTCGAGTGGGCCGATGCCGAGGTCAAGCGCGCCGCCGGCGGGACCGCGACCGACCCGATCTTCAGCGAGCTCACCGGCGTGATCCGGTGCCACTCGCTGCCGTTGCAACCGTTCCACGACCTCGTCGAGGCCAACCGCCTCGACCAGTTCAAGCACCAGTACCAGACGTTCGAGGAGCTGCGCGGCTACTGCCGTCTGTCCGCGGAACCCGTCGGTCGCCTGGTGCTCGCGGTGTTCGGCGCGGCGACCGCCGAGCGACTGGTGTGGTCCGACGACGTGTGCACCGCGCTGCAGCTCGTCGAGCACCTGCAGGACGTCGGCGAGGACGCCGTCCGCGGCCGCGTCTACCTCCCGGCCGAAGACCTCGAGCGCTTCGGCTGCTCCGGTTCCGATCTGCTCGCCGCGCAGTCCGGTGAAGCACTGCGGATGCTGATGTTGTTCGAGGTCCGGCGGGCGCGCAGCCTGCTGCGTTCCGGTGTCCCGCTCGTCGCCGGCCTGCACGGCCGCGTACGGCTGCTCGTCGCCGGGTTCGTCGCCGGTGGACTGGCGGGGCTGGACGCGATCGAAGCGGCGCACGGCGACGTCCTCGCCCATCGCTGCGCGCCGAAGACGACGCGCACGCTGGCCAACACCATCGGGGTGATGCGCGGCTCGTCGCGTCACCGACGGAACCGGCGATGACCGACCTACGCGCGGCCTACACCGAGTGCGCGGCGATCACGACCCGCGAGGCGAAGAACTTCGCCTACGGCATCAAGCTCCTCGACCGTCCGCGACGCGACGCGATGTCGGCGATCTACGCGATGGCCCGGAGGATCGACGACATCGGCGACGGAGACCTGCCAGCGGCAGAGAAGCTCACGCAGCTCGCCGGTGTGCGCAAGGTGATCGACGGGCTCGGCGCCGGCGACGAGCCCGTCCCGGCCGGGCCGGCCATCGGCAACGATCTCGTGGTCATCGCGCTGGCCGATGCCACGGCTCGTTACCAGCTCCCGCTCGACGAGTTCGGACTGCTCATCGACGGGTGCGAGATGGACGTGAACGGCGTCCGCTACGAGACGTTCGACGACCTCGTCGGCTACTGCCGGCGCGTCGCCGGATCGGTGGGCAAGCTCTCGCTGGCCGTGTTCGGCACCCGCTACCCGGAGTCGGCGGAACCACGCGCCGAGGCGCTCGGCGTCGCCCTGCAGGTCACGAACATCCTCCGCGACGTCGTCGAGGACCGGACGATGGGCCGCGCCTACCTCCCTGCCGCAGAGGCCGCGCGGTTCGGGTGCGCCGCCGACCTCTCCGGCCCTGCGTCCGCCGTTGCGGCGCTGGTCGCTGCGCAGATCCCGCGGACGTACGACTACTTCCGACAGGGTCTCGAGCTGTTGCCGCTGCTCGACCGGCGCAGCCGCGCCTGCGTGGCCGCGATGGCGGGCATCTACCACCGTCTGCTGGCCAGGATCGAGGCCGACCCGGGCGCGGTGCTGCGCGGTCGGGTGTCCGTGCCGACGACCGAGAAAGCGTGGGTGGCGGTCCGCAGCCTTGCCGGCGCGGATGTCTGACCGGCGCGCAGCCGGCCACCGGATGGTGGTGATCGGGGGTGGCTTGGCGGGCATCAGCGCCGCGCTCGTTGCCGCCGATGCCGGCGCAGAGGTGACGTTGATCGAACGGCGGCGCCGGCTCGGTGGACGTACGTGGTCGTTCGTCCACAACGGCCTGCAGATGGACAACGGCCAGCACGTCTTCATGCGCTGCTGCACCGCCTACCGGGCGCTCCTCGAACGGATCGGCGCCGGCGACCTCGTCCGGCTGCAGTCGCGGCTGGACGTGCCGGTCCTTGCGCCGGGCGGCCGGTGCGCGCACATCAGGCGCAGCGCGGCGCCTGCACCGCTGCACCTCGCCGGTTCGCTCATCCGCTACCCGTACCTCGGCGTGTCGGAGCGTGTGCGCCTCGTTCGGGCAGCGGCCGCGCTGGCCAGGCTCGACCCTGATGCGCCGAGCCTCGATGGGATCACGTTCGGTGGATGGCTCGCGCAGCACGGCCAATCGCCACGGGCGATCGAGACGATGTGGGACCTCATCGCCCGGCCGACGTTGAACCTGCCGGCCGACGAGGCCGCGTTGGGGCTCGCGGCCCGCGTCTTCCGCACCGGCCTGCTCGACGAACGATCGTCGGGCGACCTCGGCTGGGCGCGGGTCCCGCTCGGCCAGCTGCACGGCGAACAGGCCGAGCGGGCGCTCGCCTCGGCAGACGTCGAGGTCGCGAGGCAGACGGAGGTGGCCGCCATCGAGGACTCCGGTTCCTCGTGGACGGTCGTGTCGGCGAACGGTCAACGGCGCGTCGCCGACACCGTCATCGTCGCCGTCGCGCACACGCGGGCGGCGGCGCTGCTCCCGTCCGATGCGCTCGCGCCGGGTCACATCGATCAGCTCGCTCGGCTCGGCAGCTCCCCGATCGTCAACGTGCACCTCGTCTTCGACCGCCGGATCACTGATCTCGCGTTCGCCGCAGCCGTGGACTCCCCCGTCCAGTTCGTGTTCGACCGCACGGAGAGCTCTGGGCTGCGCGGCGCGGGACAGTACCTCGTCGTCTCCCTGTCCGCGGCGGACGCATACCTGTCGCGCCGTTCGTCCGAGCTGGTCGCGACGATGCAGGAGGCGATCGCACTGCTGTTGCCGATCGCGGCGCGCGCCGCCGTCGTCGACAGCCTCGTCACCCGCGAGCCGAGCGCCACGTTCCGCGCGTCGACCAACACTCGTCGCCTCCGTCCGCCGTGCCGCACGGCCCTGCCCGGGCTGTTCGTCGCGGGAGCTTGGACCGCTACCGGCTGGCCTGACACCATGGAGGGAGCCGTGCGCAGCGGAATCGAAGCGTCACGGGCGGCGTTGGCGATCCCACACGCCAGCACTGCCAGCGAGGAAGGGATCGCTTCATGAACCGAACGCTTCCCAGCGTGCTCGACCGATCCCGCGCCCTGGTCGCATCGCCGTTGCGGGAGGCGGTCGCCCGTCTCGCGCCGCGTCTGCGCGGACCGGTCGAGTACCACTTCGGCTGGGTCGACGAGCTCGGTCGCCCGACCGAGAGCGACGGCGGCAAGAACCTGCGCGCCACGCTCGCCCTGCTCTCGGCCACCGCCGTCGGCGCCGAGGCGGCGGTCGCCATCCCCGGCGCGGTCGCCATCGAGCTGGTCCACAACTTCTCGCTGATCCACGACGACGTCATCGACGACGACCGCGAGCGGCGGCACAGACCGACGTTGTGGACGACCTACGGCGTCGGGGCAGCCATCGTCGTCGGTGACGCGTTGGTCACCCTGGCCGTCGAGACGCTGCTGGAGCAGCCGGGCCGCGCAGGTGCGCGGGCGACGCGTGCCCTGCTCCAGGCGACGGCGGGGATGATCGCCGGGCAGGCCGACGACATCGCCTTCGAGGGCGAGGCCGAGGTGTCGCTGGACGACTGCGTGGCGATGGCCCGCGCCAAGACCGGCGCGATCCTCGCCTGCGCATCGTCGATCGGAGCGATCCTCGCGGACGCATCCGACGCAGAGGTCGGCGCGCTCACCGACTACGGGATGCACCTCGGCCTGGCCTTCCAGATGGTCGACGACGTGCTCGGCATCTGGGGCGAGCCGGAGATCACCGGCAAGCCGGTGTGGAGCGACCTGCGCCAGCACAAGAAGACGATCCCGATCGTCGCCGCGCTGGAGCGCTCGACCACCGCAGAGCTGCCCAACGCGCTCGACGCCGCCGGCACGTCGCACGCCGCGGCCCAGCGTGCCGCCAACCTGATCGAGGACCTCGGCGGCCGGTCGACCACCGAGGAGATCGCCCGCGCCGAGCTGACCGCGGCGCTCGACGCGCTGGCGACGGTGCGGCTGGATCCTGTGGCGGTGGGCGAGCTCGAGGCGCTCGCCCACTTCGTCGTCGGCAGGGAACGGTGAGCGAGCGCAGCGCGCGAACCATCAGACACGTCGCTTCGGCGCGCAGCGCCGAATTGCTCACCCGCACGCCGCCGCAGGCGGTCGCCAGGTGAGCGAGCGCAGCGCGCCAACTGACACCCTCGCCGGAACGCCGGTCGACGACGCCCTCGGCCGCGGCGTCGCGGCATTGCTGCGCGCGCAGGACGACGCAGGCTGGTGGAAGGGGATCCTCGACACCAATGTCACGATGGACGCCGAAGATCTGCTGTTGCGCCAGTTCCTCGGGGTGCTCGATCCGACGGAGGCCTTGCAGACCGCAGCGTGGATCCGTTCGCAGCAGCGCGACGACGGCACGTGGGCGACGTTCTTCGGCGGGCCGCCCGACCTGTCGACCACCGTCGAGGCCTACGTCGCGCTGCGCCTCGCCGGCGATCCGCCCGGTGCCGCGCACCTCGCCGCGGCGGCCCGGTTCATCATCGACGCGGGTGGGGTCGAACGGGTCAGGGTGTTCACCAAGGTCTGGCTGTCGCTGTTCGGGCTGTGGCGCTGGGATGATCTGCCGGCTCTGCCGCCGGAGGTTGTCCTGCTGCCGCGGTGGTTCCCGCTGAACATCTACAACTTCGCCTGCTGGGCACGTCAGACGATCGTCCCGCTGACGATCGTCGCCGCACACCGCCCGGTGCGACCCGTCCCGTTCGACATCGACGAGCTGCACTGCGGTCCAGACGGCGCACACCCGTCCGGCACCGGCGGGTGGCGGGCGAGGACGTTCGGGTTGCTCGACCGCGTGCTGCACGCGTACGAGAGGCGCCCGTTGCGACGGGTGCGGGCGATGGCGCTGCGCACGGCCGAGGCGTGGATCGTGCACCGCCAGGAGGCCGACGGCTCGTGGGGCGGCATCCAGCCGCCGTGGGTGTACTCGATGATGGCGCTGCAGCTGCAGGGCTACTCGCTCGATCATCCCGTGCTGCGCGCCGGGTTCGAAGGGCTCGATCGGTTCACCGTGCACGAGGGCGGCACCCGCCGGCTGGAGGCGTGCCAGTCACCGGTGTGGGACACCGCGCTCGCCGTCATCGCCCTCGCCGACGCCGGTGTCAGCGCGGACGACCCCGCGCTGGTGCGCGCCGGGCGGTGGCTGCTCGACAAGGAGATCCGCGTCGCCGGCGACTGGTCGGTGCGCCGGCCGCGGCTGGCACCCGCCGGTTGGGCGTTCGAGTTCCACAACGACCACTACGCCGACATCGACGACACCAGCGAGGTGGTGCTGGCGCTGCTGCGGATCGACGGGGCGGCCGGCGGCGACGGTCTCGGGGCGGCGATCGACCGCGGCGTCGAGTGGGTGGTCGGGATGCAGTGCCGCGACGGCGGGTGGGCCGCGTTCGACGTCGACAACACCCACACCCTGGCCCGCGGCCTCCCGTTCTGCGACTTCGGCGAGGTCATCGACCCGCCGAGCGCCGACGTCACGGCCCACGTCGTCGAGATGCTCGCCGCGCTGGACGTCGAGCCGCACGCCCGGGCGCGCGGCATCGAGTGGCTGTTCGCCGCACAGGAAGCGGACGGCTCGTGGTTCGGTCGCTGGGGCGCGAACTACGTGTACGGGACCGGGCACGTCCTCGCCGCGCTCGCCGCGGCCGGCCTGACGAGCGACGACCGCCGGATCCGGCGCGCCGAGACCTGGATGCACACCCATCAGAACGCGGACGGGGGCTGGGGGGAGGACCTCCGCTCGTACCGCGACCCGACTCTGGCCGGTCGCGGCGCGTCCACCGCCTCGCAGACCGCGTGGGCGCTGCTCGGACTGCTCGCGCTGGGCGAGCCCGACGGGCACGTGCGTCGCGGCATCGCCTACCTGGTCGACTCCCAGCGCGATGATGGGACATGGGACGAGTCGTTGTACACGGGCACGGGTTTCCCCGGCGATTTCTACATCAACTACCACCTCTACCGGCAGGTCTTCCCGCTCATGGCGCTCGGACGGTTCGCAGCGGGGGGCGCCGGTGGCTGATGTCCTGATCGCCACGGCGATGCGCCTGGAAGGACGCGCGGTGCGCACGTCGACGAGCACCATTGTGCCGATCGTCACGGGGATCGGGGCGCGACGCGCCCGACGCAGCGGTGGACGACTGGCTGCGACGGACGGGCCGTCCGTCGCAGTGGTCGGCTTCGCAGGAGGCCTGCGGCCCGAACATCGCTCCGGCCAGGTCGTGGTCGCCAGCGATCTGCACTTCGCCGACCGTCCCGGCACGGTCCTGCGCCTGCCCGCCGCTCCCGCGCTGGCCGAGCAGCTGCGCCGCGCCGGGCTCGACGTCATCGTCGGCCCGATCGTGTCGAGCCGCACGCCGGTGTGGGGACGCCGGCGGGCCGGGTTGGCGATCGACGCGGTCGCGGTCGACATGGAGTCGGCGTGGCTCGCCGAAGGCCTGCTCGAGCGCGACGCGCGGCGCGTCGCTGTTGTGCGCGTGCTCGTCGACACGCCCGGTGCCGAGCTGTACTCGCCGAAGGTGTGGCGCGCCGCGGTCACGAGCTACCAGACGTTGCGGCGCGTCGCCCCGGTGGTCGAGCAGTGGGGTCGCGCCGTCGGTGGACGCAAGGTGCTCCTCGCCCAACCGCGGTCGTTCTGCGCAGGGGTCGAACGGGCGATCGCGGTGGTGCGCCGGGCGCTCGAGATCTACGGCGCACCGGTCTACGTGCGCCGCCAGATCGTCCACAACACCCACGTCGTGCGCGAGCTGGAGACGGCGGGCGCGATCTTCGTCCAGGAGGTCGATGAGGTGCCCCCTGGCGCGGTCATGGTGCTCGCGGCGCACGGCGTCGCCCCGGCGGTGCGCGCCGCCGCGGTCGACCGCGGCCTGCACGTCATCGACGGCACCTGTCCACTCGTGGCGAAGGTGCACGCGGAAGCCCGGGTCAAGTCGCGGGAGGGCTACTCGATCGTGCTGATCGGCCACGCCGACCACGAGGAGGTCGAGGGCACGCGCGGCGAAGCGCCCGACGCGATCCAGGTCATCTCCCAGCCGCACGAGATCGACTCGCTCGGCATCGTCGACCGCTCGCGCGTCGCCTACCTCACCCAGACCACCCTCGCGATCGACGAGACGACCGCCGTGGTCGATGCCCTCGAGCAGCGGTTCCCCGGAATCGTCGGGCCGCGGGCCGACGACATCTGCTACGCCTCGCAGAACCGCCAGGAGGCCGTGCACGCCCTGGCCCGCGAGTGCGACCTGTTGCTCGTCGTCGGCTCGAAGAACTCGTCGAACTCGAACCGGCTCGTCGAAGTCGCCCGGCGCGGCGGTTGCGCTGCGCACCTGATCGAGGACGAGACCGAGATCGACCTGTCCTGGCTGCACGGTGTCGGTTCTGTCGGGATCACCGCAGGCGCGTCCGCCCCTGAGGCGATCGTGCGCAGTGTGGTGCGCCGGCTGGAATGCCTCGGGCCGGTCGACCTCGCCGAGCGCGCCACCTCGTTCGAAGACGTTCGCTTCCCACTTCCCGCGGAGGTTCGCTGATGGGCATTCCCTACCGACAGAACATCCGCGTCGCCCGCTACCTCTGGCAGCAGCGTCGCGCGAAGCGCGAGAAGTTCCCGCTGCTCGTCGAGATCGAGCCGCTGTTCGCCTGCAACCTGTCGTGCCCCGGCTGCGGCAAGATCCAGCACCCGACGGAGATCCTCCGCCAGCGGTTGAGCGTCGAGGACGTCGTCGGCGCGATGGAGGAGTGCGGCGCGCCGATGTGCTCGATCGCCGGCGGCGAGCCGCTGCTCCATGGCGACATCGAACGCATGGTCAGCGAGCTCGTCAAGCGCAAGATCTTCGTCTACCTGTGCACCAACGCCGTGCTGCTCGAACGGCGGATGCACCGGTTCACGCCGTCGCCGTACTTCTCGTGGGTGATCCACGTCGACGGCCTGCAGGAGCGCCACGATGCCGCCGTCGACCGAGTCGGGGTGTTCGACGCCGCAGTCTCCGCGATCAGAGCCGCCAAGGCGGCCGGGTTCAGGGTGACGACGAACTCGACGTTCTTCAACACCGACTCGGCGAAGACGGTGCGGCAGGTGCTCGACTTCCTCAACGACGACCTGAAGGTCGACGCGATGATGATCTCCCCGGCCTACGCCTACCAGAAGGCGCCGGACCAGGAGCACTTCCTCGGGGTGACCCAGACCCAAGAGCTGTTCCGCACCTCGTTCGGCGACGGCCGCCGGCGGCGTTGGCGGCTCAACCACAGCCCGATGTTCCTCGACTTCCTCGAGGGCCGGCTCGACCTCGAGTGCACCGCGTGGGCGATCCCGTCCTACTCGGTGTTCGGCTGGCAACGGCCGTGCTACCTGATGTCGGACGGATACGTGCCGACGTACAAGGAGCTGGTCGAGACCACCGAGTGGAGCAAGTACGGCCGCGGACGCGACCCGCGCTGCGCGAACTGCATGGCCCACTGCGGCTACGAGCCGACGGCGGTGATCGCGACCACCCACTCGCTGCGCGAGTCGTTGCGCGCGCTCGTCAACGCCCACTGATCCCGGTTTCCGCGGAACCCGGGCCACGACAGGCCCGTCAGGCGCGGATGTGGGCCAGACGGTCGGCGGCCGGCGCCAGCGCCTGGAGCTCGGGCATGACCTCCTTGGCGAACAAGCGCATGCTCTTCTCGGCCACCTCAGCCGGCATCCCGCCGAAACGGAACACGCCGGTGTAGCCGTCCGCGCCAACGAGGTCGCAGAACGACTTGGTCTTCTCGTAGACCCGCTCGGGCGTCCCGAACGGCTGGAGGCCGATGTAGAACTCGGTCATCCGTTCCTTGCCGCCGGGCTCGTTGAGCCGGTCGTACATCTGGCCGTGGAACTCGTAGCCCTTCGTCGACTTGAGGTGCGGCTTGTCGAACTCGTAGTGCGAGATGACCGAGTCCCAGTAGCCGCTCAGCCACGTGCGCGCCTGCTCCTCGGCGCGATCGGCGTTCTCGTCGACGAACGTCCAGCCGGCGACGATCGGCGCCGGCGGCTCCTCACCGATCGCCTCGCGGTAGGTGCTGCGATAGAGCTCGGTCTCCTCCTTCACCAGCCGCCACGGCTTCTGCGGGACGATCAGCACTCCGGTACCGAGCCTGGCCATGATCTCCGCCGACTCCGGGGAGACCGTCGCCGAGTACGTGCGCCCCTTGAACGTCGCGAACGGCGTCGGGTGCAACTCGATGCGCGGCTGGTCGACGAACTCGCCGTGGTACTCCATCACGCCGGTCTCGAGCGCCCCGAGGATCGCCTCCGCCGACTCCTTGAACTGCTGGCGGGCCTGGCCCATCTCGACGCGGAACCCGTCGAACTCGATCTTGCCGGTGCCCCGACCGAGGCCGAGGATCAGCCGGCCGTTGGACATGTGGTCGAGCAGGATGATCTGCTCGGCGGCGCGCACCGGGTCGTGCCACGGCAGCACGAGCACCATCGAGCCGAGCTTCACCTTGGTCGTGCGCCCGGCCATGTAGGTGAGGAACTGCAGCACGTCCGGGCACATCGTGTAGTCGGAGAAGTGGTGCTCGACGCTCCAAATAGATTCGAAGCCCAACGGCTCGGCGAGGTCGGCCAGGCGGAGGTCCGCGGCCCACACCTCGCGATCGGACATCGATCCCCCGAAGCCTTGGAAAATGGCCGACATCCCGACGTGCATGGTGCACTCCTCCCAGCTCGAACCCCGACCGCAAGCTAACCCCGGCCGCTGAGCCCCGCAACGCAGGGCTCGGTGCGACCTGCTTGACAGGAAACCATTTGGTTTCCTATTGTGTCCCCGTGGAGCTGGTGTTCAAAGCCTTGGCGGACCCGACTCGGCGGGCGTTGCTCGACGAGCTGTTCCGTCGCGACGGCCAATCGCTCAACGAGCTCCACGAACGGTTCGAGATGACCCGCATCGGCGTCGCCAAGCACCTCCGGCTGCTGGAGGCCGCCGGTCTCGTCGTCACCAAGCGGCGGGGTCGGGAGAAGCTGCACTTCCTCAACCCGGTCCCGATCCGGCTCGTCCACGACCGCTGGGTGAGCAAGTACACAGAGGGCTGGGCCGCGGGTCTCGCCGACATCAAACGCGAATTGGAGCACGACATGGAGAAGGTCTTCGAGATCTACATCCGCACGACACCGGAACGGCTGTGGGACGCCATCACGGATCCCGAGACCCGTGCCAAGTACAACTTCGGCGCCAGGATCGAGTCGGACTGGACGCCCGGATCCCAGTTCCAGATGGTCCACCCACAGGGGCCCGGTCCGCTCGGTGAG
Organism: Acidimicrobiales bacterium; assembly: GCA_038213195.1. GTDB lineage: Bacteria > Actinomycetota > Acidimicrobiia > Acidimicrobiales > Ilumatobacteraceae > JAODBQ01. Next base: position 11,162 of record JBBQTN010000114.1, read on the forward strand.
GGCCAGAACCTCGAGGTCGACCCGCCGCATCGACTCGTCCAGTCGATGGTCGCGCTGTGGAGCGACGACGTGCGCAACGAGGGGACGACGCGGGTGACGTGGGAGATCGAACCCGTCGGTGACTCGTGCCGCCTCACCGTCACCCACGACCAGCTCCGCGACGGGGCGAACGCGCAGCTCTACGGAGGCTGGCCGATGATCCTCTCGGGTCTGAAGACCTGGCTGGAGACGGGCGAGCTGCTGACCACGCCCGGCTCGCAGATGTACGCGAGCCGGTAGCGACCACGCGCGCCGGCGGCGTTTGTCAGGGTTTGCGGTCGGAACCGACGAGCAGCTCGCACGGTCCGGTGAACCCGGTGTCGGTGTCGAGTGCCTGTGGGCCGACGAGCTCATCTACACGCTGCTGTGCGACACCCTCCGCGACGAGCTCGGCATCGCCCCGAGCGCGGCCACCGGCGCAGTGCACGCCACGCTCGCGAGTTGAGGCGCACACGGCCGACTCGGCAAGTTCTCAGCGGACTCCAAGCGGGCGCCGAGCAACGGCTCACCTGTGTCGTGTTGACTGGACCGCATGCCGGACGATGCACGACACGGGCGGGACCAGAGCTTGCGCAGCGTGCGCCGGTTGAGCCGCGCCACGCTGGCCGGTGGCCTCGTGCTCACTGGTGGCTTCTCGGTGGTGGCGGCGCGGGCCGATTCGGGCACAACCACGACGCCGGCGACCTCGCCGGTGACCGCTGCCCCGACCGCGTCCGGCGGCACCGCACCCGCCGAGTCGCCGGCGACGACCGCACCGGCCGACCCGTCCGCGACGACCGCACCAGCCGAGTCGCCGACGACGAACGGACCAGCCGAGTCGCCGACGACGGAACCGGCGGCGCCGTCTCCCGTCACCCCGGTGACGAAGCCGGTGACCAAGGCCCCGGTCGTGACACCGGCCCCGACCACGCGGTCGACGACGAAGCCGATCGTGACCGCTCCACCGACGACGACACCGGTGCGCCACCGGCACCAGACCCAGGCTCCGGTCTCGGGTGGATCGTGACCCCGTGACCGTCCACGTGGCGGCGCACGTGACGTTCGAGGCCCTCGGTACGACCGCCTACGTCGCCGCCGCGGCGGATCTGCCCGCCGCCGTCGCCGCAGTCCGCGACGAACTCGCCGAGATCGATGCGTCGTGCAGCCGCTTCCGTGCCGATTCCGACCTCTCGCGGGTCAACGCCGCAGCCGGCACGTTCGTCCACGTCGGTGGCCCATTCCTGCGCGCCCTGCGCGTCGCGATGCAGGCTGCGGCAGCAACCGATGGTGCGGTCGATCCGACCGTCGGCCATGCGTTGCGCGTGCTCGGCTACGACCGCGACTTCACCGTCCTCCCCGCCGAAGGTCCGCTGGTCGTGCGCGTCGGGCCGGTGCCGGGCTGGCGGATCGTCGACATCGACGGCGCGGCCTCGAGCGTGCGCGTCCCTTCGGGCGTGTCCCTCGATCTCGGCGCGACGGCGAAGGCCCTCGCCGCCGATCGCGCCGCCGCCGGGGCCAGCCGGGCCTGTGCCAGCGGCGTGCTGGTCAGCCTCGGCGGCGACATCGCCGTCGCCGGGAAGGCGCCGCCCGGCGGGTGGCTCGTCGGCGTCGCCGACTCGCACAGGGTCCGCTTCGCCGACGCCGATCAGGCGGTCGCGCTCTGGTCGGGTGGCCTGGCGACGTCGTCGATCACGCAACGCGCGTGGCGGCGCGGTGGCGAACACCTCCACCACCTGATCGATCCTGCGACCGGCGAGTGCACCGCTGGGCCGTGGCGCACCGTCACCGTCGCCGCGCCCAGCTGCGTCGACGCCAACGTCGGCTCGACAGCGGCGATCGTGCTCGGCTCGGGCGCCGAAGCATGGCTGGTCGGGCGCGGCCACCCTGCGCGACTGGTCGGGATCGACGGTTCGGTGTTGCGGCTGAATGGTTGGCCCGAGGCCGACGGATGACGGCGTTCAGCTCGCAGGTGACATGGTTCATCGCCCGTGGCAGCGGCGCCGTCACGCTGGTGCTGCTGACGGTGTCGTTGGTGTTGGGCGTACCGACCTTGTTGTCGTGGGGCAGCCAGCGGGTGCCGCGAATGGTCGTGCAGTTGCTGCACCGCAACATCTCGCTGCTGGTCATCGTGTTCTTGGTGATCCACATCGCGGCGTCCGTGTTCGACAGGTTCGTCACCATCGGCTGGATCGAGGCGGTGGTGCCGTTCGTCGGCAGCTACCGGCCGGTGTGGATGGGGCTCGGGGCGATCGCCGTCGACCTGCTCCTCGCCCTGATCATCAGCAGTCTGCTGCGCGGCGTGATCGGCTACCGGACGTGGAAGCTGATCCACTGGACGGCCTACGCGTGCTGGCCGATCGCGCTCGTGCACGGGCTGGGAACCGGGACCGACACCAGGTTCAGGTGGATGCTCGCCCTGGACGCGGTCTGCGCGGCAGCGGTCCTCGGCGCTGTCGCATGGCGGCTCGCGGTGCGCCCGCATCCCGATCCTCGTTGGCGGCTGGCAACGGCGGCCTCGCTCGTTGTCATCCCCGCGGCGTTGGTCGCGTTCCTGCTCCTGGGACCGATGCGACCCGGCTGGGGCAAGGCGCACCACACGTCGAGCTCGCTGCCGACCGCGACGACGGTGCCGTGACCCTGCCCCGGTTGCTCCACCAACTCGCCGAACATCGTGATCCGGTGATCGACATCGCCCGCCATCGACGCACGATGCCCGCGCCGCGGCCCGCCGGCGGACGGCCCCAGCCGGAGGTGATCGGCGCAGTGCGCGACGCCGGGCTGCGCGGCCGCGGCGGTGGCGCGTTCCCGACGGGCATCAAGATGGCCGCTGTCGCCGACCAGCCCGACCGGCCGATCGTCGTGGTCAACGGGTCCGAGGGTGAACCGGCCAGCTCGAAGGACCGGCTGCTGCTCACCCGCCTGCCCCACCTGGTCCTCGACGGAGCGCTCGCCGCAGCCGCGGCGGTCGGCGCCGACGAGGTCCTCGTCGCCATCGACCGACACGCCACGCGCAGCAGCCAGTCGATCCTGCGGGCCCTCGCCCAGCGACGCACCGCGGGTGAGCGGCATCTCCCCGTGTACGTCGTGGAGCTGCCGTCGCGGTTCATCGCAGGCGAGGAGAGCGCGCTCGTCCACGCGATCAACGGCGGTGACGCAAAACCGACCGGGACCAGGGTGCGGGTGTTCACCCGCGGCGTGGACAAGCGACCGACGCTGGTCGGCAACGTCGAGACGTTCTGCCATGTCGCCCAGATCGTGCAGCACGGGCCGCGATGGTTCCGCGAGCACGGCACGGCCGAAGAACCGGGGACGATGCTGGTGACGTTCTCCGGTGACGTGTGCCGCCCCGGCGTGTGCGAGATCTCCTGCGCGGCCCAGCTGAGCGACGTTCTCGCCGTCGCCGGCGGGACGCGTGAGCCGTTGCAGGCGCTGCTCGTCGGCGGCTACTACGGCGCATGGATCACCGCTGCGGACGCGGCGCAGGTGCCGTTCAGCAACGCCTGCCTGCGGCCGCTCGGTGCCGCTGTCGGGTGCGGGGCGTTGATCGCGTTCCCCGCGTCGTCGTGCGGCCTCGCCGAGACCGCACGGGTGCTCACCTGGATGGCCGGCCAGTCCGCAGGCCAGTGCGGGCCCTGCGTGCACGGGCTGCCTGCGCTCGCCGGGGCCATGACCTCCCTCGCCGACGGCACCGCCGATCCGCGCACCATCACCGACCTGCGCAGGTGGGCGACGATGATCGCCGGCCGGGGGGCATGCTCGTTGCCGGACGGGGCGGTGCGCCTCGTCCGCAGCGCGCTGACCGCGTTCGCGGGCGACGTCGAGCACCACCTCCGCCACGGCACCTGCCACCGCATCGACGGTCCGGCGGTGCTGCCGATCCCCGAAGCGGTCGCCGCGTGGCGATGAGCGAGCGCAGCGAGCGAATCGTGCGAATCGACCAGAACAGACCCGGGCTCGTCCTCGCCGTCGACATCATCGCCTGCGACGGTCGCGGCGTCTGCGCCGATCTGTTCCCCGAACGGATCCGCCTCGACGACTGGGGCTACCCGATCATCGACCCGGCCCCGATCAGCCGGACGTTGCTCGCCCACGCCAAGCGCGCCGTCGCCTCGTGCCCGGTGCTCGCCCTGCGCCTCGACCGGCTGCCCTGATCGCCGGCGAACGGCGACCACGCCACGTCAACGCTCGCGGCGGTCAACGGGACGCGCGAGCGTGGCCGATCGAGCGGGGCTGGCTGGTCGTCAGCGGACGGGTTCGAGGTCGCGTGGGTCGTCGAGCTCGACGTCGTCGCCGTGGGTGACGGCGTTGTCGTCGATGTGGACCTTTGGCAGCCAGCGCAGCCACTTCGGGAACCACCAGTTGGCGTCTCCGAGCAGCTCCATCGCCGCCGGCACGAGGATCATCCGCACCACGGTCGCGTCGATCGACACCGCGATCGACAGGCCCAGCCCGAACTCCTTGATGACGCGTTGGTCGCCGAACACGAAGCTGAAGAAGACGCAGACCATGATCGCCGCAGCCGTGGTGATCACGCGTGCGGTGAGGGCGAGGCCGTTCGCAACGGCCTCGCGGTTGTCGTGCCCGTTGCTGTCGTACTCCTCCTTGATGCGGCTGAGGAGGAACACCTCGTAGTCCATCGACAAGCCGAACAGGATCGCGAACATCATCATCGGCAGGAAGCTCTCGGTCGGGCCGACCTTGCCGATGCCGATCAGGTTCTTGCCCCATCCCTGATCAGCGCGAACGTCTCGCCGTCCTGCGACGACGTCGTCGGGATCACCTGGATGATCGCCGCGTCGTCGCCGGCGTTCGGTCGCGGCGCCGTCGCATGGGCCACACCGGGCGTCGCGTTGAGGGTGTCGGACAGCTTCTGCAGGACCGGGAGGTCCGCAGGGCCGCTGATCGATGCAGCGGGCAGCAACGGCCCGCTCGCACCGGCGCCGAACCCGTCAGCCTTCAGGTCGAAGGCACGGCGGGTGGTCTGCGAGGTCGGGGTGCTGCCGTCGTCGGAGGAGCCGAGACGAATCGAGAAGACCGGCAACGCTAACGTGACGAGCACGACGAGGCCGAGCGCGACGAACGGCACGGGATGGCGCTGGAGGAAGTGGCCCCAGCGGTAGCCGGCGGTGGTGCGCACATCGCGGACCTTGCCGGTGCCGGGCAGCCTGAGCTTGTCGATGTTGGTGCCGACGAAGCCGAGCATCGCCGGGAGCAGCGTCATCGAGGCGAACATCGTGACTGCGACCACCGACGCAGAGGCGACGCCCAGGCCGCCGATGAATGTGATGCCGATCAGCAGCATCCCGAGCAGGGAGATGACCACCGTCGTCCCGGCGAACAGCACGGCACGCCCTGCTGTGTCG
>JBBQTN010000115.1:0-16377 GCA_038213195.1 Acidimicrobiales bacterium
GAGATCGCCGTGCCGCCACCGGCGATCATCACCGCCACATCGGCGAGCACCCGGCCCCGGTCGTGGCCACGCCGACGCTGCTTGGTTGGTGCCATCGCCACCGACAACCCATCGGTCAGCCCGACCCGGTCGGCGAGGTCCAACAACAGCCGGGCACCGACATGACTGACCACCCCGCGCCCATCAGCAGAGACCTTGAGGCCGGGACGACGACGACTACGATTCACCAACGGAGTGCCCTTCTGGGTGGTGAACTGGACCTTCGCAAGCTCAGTTTCCCGCACCAGAAGGGCCTTTTCGTGGACGCGACCCCCTCAACCCCCAGCCCCTACTGCAACAGCCGGGTTAGCCCCAATGCCGTTCAGTTAGGTCCTTTGATGGTGGTTGTCGGCGGGCCGGTGGGCTGGGGCCAGCCTGCGTGGCAGGCTCGTTTGACGTGCCACTTGGGCATCTTGCGATTGATCAGCCTCGGGTTTGAACGGAATCGCCGCGCCGGGTTCAATCGGCGGCATAGCAGCACCAGCGCGTGGGTCCAGCCGCCATCAGCGCCCAGAGGGGGAAAAACCGCGCGCCTGTGACAGCGAGCGGCGGGTGATCCGTAAAGCGGCGACGAAACTGACCCGATCAGGGTCGATGCCGGCATCGTGGGCGGCTTCGAACATGAGGGTGCGGATCGCGTAGTGACAGCACAGATGGCCCCAGATCTCTTGCAGGACCAGCGCCGGCGACTTCGATCTGAGCACAACCTTGGAACCGCGCTGGTGAGTCTTGAGTTCGTCGAACACAGACTCGATCTCCCAGCGTTGCGCATACGCGACGGCGAGTTCGGTGGCCGAGACCTCGGCGGGATCGACGAGGGTGGTGAACAGCCGGAACGGACCCATCGCAGCGCCCCGGCCATCATCGAGGTGATAGTCGACAACCCGCTCGACAACATGCTCCGCTTTCAACTTGGTGTTGTTGGTGCGTAGCTCGCCGAGCCATGACCCGTCCTCGAACGTCTTGATCAGCCTCGGAGTCACGTTGTTCTTGGCTCGCCACAACAACTCCGCACCAGTCGCGGACGCCTGCTGCCACAACCCGAACCCGGTGAAACCGCGGTCGGCGAGCAGCACCATGCCCGGCTCGAGTCGATCGATCAACACCTTCGACAGCGCCAGTTCCGATGTCGTGCACGGGCCGATCTCGGCATCAAGGATCGCGTGCGTCCCACACTCGGCCAACGCCACCATCCGGGCCTGAGGGAACGCAGAGCGTTCACCCTTGCTCACCCCAGGCCGCCCGAAGAACTCGTCGTTGACCACCGTGTCGGCCACATCCAACGTGGTCCCATCAATGGCGACCAACCGGCGACCCGCCAGCCAGGACCCAGGCGTCTGCTTCGTCGCCAACGGCCGCGCAACCCGCTCGAACAACGCCTTGACCGGCTCGAACCCGAGCCGATCACGAGCCTGGAAGATCGCCGACTTCGACGACAACCTCACCGGCTCCGAATCCGCCGCCCACGCCAGACCATCGGTCAACAACGCCAACACATCCTCATAAGAGCCCTCAGAATGCAACGCCATCCCGATCGAGAAATAGGCCATCACCCGCGCCGGCAACGACCGATGACGCTGCTCAGTCCGCCCCGCCGCGGCGATCACCCCATCGACAACACCCGCCGGGAACACCCGCGTCAACAGACCCACCGACACCAGATCCGACAACCGCCGCTCCGACTCCGGCTTCACCCACCCAGCACGAGGCACACCCTCAAACTACACCCATGTAGTACTAACTGAACGGTATTGGGGCTAACGCGGGCTAACGCGGGCTAACGCTGGGCTAAGGCTGGGCTAACCCCAATGCCGTTCAGTTAGGGTTACATCGGTGTAGTTTGTGGTGTGGCTCGTGCTGGGTGGAGGAAGGCGGAGACGGCGACTCGTTTGTCGGATCTGGTGTCGGTTGGGTTGCTGACTCGGGTGTTCCCGCCGGCCGTGGTTGATGAGGTGATTGCTGGGTGTGGTCGGACTGAGCAGCGGAGGCGGTCGTTGCCGGCGCGGGTGGTCGCCTATTTCGCGATTGGGATGGCGTTGTATTCGGAGGGTTCGTATGAGGATGTGTTCGCGCAGTTGACGGATGGGTTGTCGTGGTCGACTGGGTGGTCGGAGTCGTGTGTGGCGCCGTCGAAGTCGGGGATCTTCCAGGCGCGGACGAGGTTGGGGTTCGAGCCGGTGGAGGCGTTGTTCCGTCGTGTGGTGCGGCCGTTGGCTGAGCCGGGGACACCTGGGTCGTGGCTGGCCGGGAAGCGGTTGGTGGCTATCGACGGGACCTGTCTGGATGTTGCCGACACCGTCGACAACACGTCGTTCTTGGGGCGGCCGGGGGTGAACAAGGGTGAGCAGGCTGCGTTCCCGCAAGCGCGTGTGATCGGGCTCGTCGAGTGCGGCACGCACGCGATCATCGACGCCGTGACCGGGCCTTACACCGGTGGTGAGGTGGCGTTGGCGCGTCGGTTGGTGGGGCGGTTGGAGCCGGGGATGTTGTGTCTGGCCGATCGTGGTTTCTACGGGTTCTCGTTGTGGGAGCAGGCTGCAGCGACGGGTGCTGATCTGTTGTGGCGGATGCGGGCCAGTCAACGCCTCGACCCGATCGAGGTGTTCGACGACGGTTCGTACCTGTCGCGGGTGTTCGAGGTCCGCAACTTCAAACGGCGCGGTGACGGCATGGTCGTGCGCGTGCTCGATTACGCGATCGACGACAGACGTGACAACGACAACGTCTACCAGCTGATCACGACGATCCTCGACCCCGCCGTCGCCACCGCGACGGAGTTGGCTGTCGCGTACTCGCAGCGATGGGAGATCGAGGCAGTGTTCGACGAGTTGAAGACCCACCAGCGCGGCCCGCGGGCTGTGCTCCGTTCGAAGTCCCCGGCGCTTGTCCAGCAGGAGATCTGGGGGCATCTGTGCTGCCACTACGCGATCCGCACATTGATGTGGGAAGCAGCCGATCACGCCAAGGTCGACCCGGACAGGGTCAGCTTCGTTGCCGCTTTGCGCATCGCGCGCCGCTCTATCGCAGCGGCGCGCGATTTTTCCCCCTCACCCTGAACACGGCTGGCGGCATGCGATCTTGCAACTCTGCCAACGACTCAACCCTGCTCGTCGCCACCGATCGAACCCGCGACTGATCAAACGCAAATACGTCAAGTGGCACGTCAAACGAGCCCGACACCGTGACTGGCCGCAACCCACCGGACCCCCCACCGCAACCATCCGATCACCTAACTGAACGGTATTGGCGTTAGCCCACCTCTATCCCCAACGTTTCAGTAGGTCGGGGGTGGGGTTCTGGTCGGCTGGGGTTGCGCGGTGTTCGCGGGCGGGTGGGGTCGTGCGGGCGCGTCGGGGGAGGTGGTTCGTGTGGGCGTTGGTCGTCGGACTCGGCGTTTGATCGCGGCTGGGCCAGCGACGCGTTGGCTGGTTGCGCCCCTCGCCCGTCGGGACAATTCCGGGAGCGCGGGGCCTGCACACCGTGTCGCGCCACCCGCGGAGCATCTTCGCCAAGATCGGGGCGAAGAACCGGCCGAAGCGTCAGCCTTCGCACACCGCAACCACGTCGTCTAGAGATGTTTGGTCGCGTCCTCCACCACACCGCAAATGGTGCAGGCTGGGAGCTGGACCGTCGCGAGGAGGTGGGAGATGGATCGTGGGATCGAGCGGGTCTGCACGGCGTTGTTCGGAGGCCTGGCGGCCTTGCGCTACACGCTGGGCGGTTGATGGGCCCCGATCCGGTGGACGGGAGCGGCCTCACGGTCCTGTCGCGCGACGAGTGCATCCGCTTGCTCGGACGCGGTGGGGTGGGGCGCATTGCGGTGCCCGGCGAGAAGGCACCGTCCGTGCGGCCGGTCAACTTCGCGCTCGAGGATGGTCGCGTCGTGATGCGCACCGGGGACGGCGTCCTGTGGGCGGCCGCCCGCACGGGGACTGCCGCATCGTTCGAGTTCGACGAGATCCGCAATGAGGACCATCGTGGTTGGAGTGTGATCGTCACCGGCGACCTCGTCCGGAGCGGTGATGCGGGGCTTGGTGCAGTGCCGGTCAAGGTGTGGACCGGGGGTCCCAAGGAACGGGTGATCGCCCTGCAGATCGCCGAGATCAGCGGTCGCCGGGTGCCCGATCCGCATATGGCTGGGGCGTCCTCGCAGCCCGCGCCGGTGACCGGGTCGACGGGGCAGGTCACCGGGCAGGCGAGCGCTGGGATTGACCGTTGGGGCCGCTCGGCGCGCACCAGGACGGTCGTGCGCGCGGTCATGGATCCCGCCTACCGCTTCTGGTTCCGGTTCACCTGGGAGGGGTTGGAACGCATCCCCAGGCAGGGCGGGGCGCTGTTGGTGGCGAACCACGCCGGTGCCCTCCCGGTGGACGCCGCCTTGGTCATGCACGGCATCGAGCGGGAGCTCGGTCGAGCGGTGTACGGGCTGCACCACCACACCCTGGCGGCCGTGCCCGGGCTGGGGACGTTGTTGGCACGCGCCGGTGGCGTCGTGGCTCACCCGGAGAACGCCTTGCGGCTCCTGCGCGACGACGGCGAGCTTCTCCTCGTGTTCCCGGAGGGGACCAAGGGCACGTCCAAGCTCTACCGTGATCGGTATCGGTTGGCCCGTTTCGGCCGGGGTGGGTTCGTCGAGACGGCGATGCGTGCAGGGGTGCCGATCGTGCCAATCGCTCTCGTCGGCACCGAGGAGACCATGCCGACCCTGTTCCGGGTTCCCAGCGTCGCCGGCGCCGGTTGGCCGATCACGCTGAACTCGATGCTGTTCGGTCCGGTCGGTGCCATGGTGCACCTCCCGGCCACCATCACCGCCCGCGTGCTCGAGCCGGTGTTCTTCGACGAGCCGGCTGGTCTCGAGGACTATGCGACGTTCCGTGTCGCCGACACTGCCGAGATGATCCGATCGAGCATCCAGTCGGTGCTCGACGAGGTCGTTGCCCGGCGCGCGGGGGGTCGTCGTTGACCGGCCGTCGGGTGCTCGTCACCGGGGTCGATCATCCGCTCGGTCGGCGGATCGCGCAACGGATCGTGGCGTCGGACGCGACCGACGCGGTGATCGGCGCGGCACGAAGGGTCGGCTCGCGGATCGACGGTGTGGAGGTGATCGGATTGGCCGCCGGGTATGCGGGCATCGCTGCAGTGTTGAGGGACCGGGCAATCGACACGATCATCCACGCATCTCGGCCCTGGGCTCGCTCGGCGTCCGGGGCCAGCGCGCACATCATCGCCACGATGCAGCTGGCCGCCGCCGCCGCTCATCGCGACGGCGCCGTTCGTCGCTTCGTCATGGTTTCGTCCACTCGGGTGTACCCGGCGTCGAGCGACGCGCCGCTGCTCCACTCGGCGTCCGAACGACTCGATCCTCGTCGGGGCTCGACAGCGTCCTCGCTCGTGGAGGCCGAGGGCTTCGTCCGCGATCTCGCCGTCGCCAATCCCAACCTCACTGCGGCGGTGCTGCGGTTGGCCGACCTCGTCGGCGTCGGCACGGATGACCCGCTCGCCGTCCTGCTGACGAGCCGCGTCGTCCCGGCCGCATGGGGCTTCGACCCGCACGTCCAGCTGCTCCACGTCGACGACGCCGCCGCAGCCGTGGAACACGCCGCCAACCACGAGCTCACCGGCTTCTACAACGTTGCGGGCGACGGACTCGTTCGCTGGCGAGAGGCGGCCCGCCTCGCCGGCAAGCCGGTGATCGACCTGCCGTTCGCGCCGCCCACGCTGCTCCGCGCCGGCGTGGTCCGGTTCTACGGCCTGGACGGCGCCGACGACATCATCGATGTGCTCCGCTTCGGACGTGGCGCCGGCACCGACGCGATGGCGCGCACCGGATTCCAACCGAGGTTCACCACCGAAGCGTGCGCTCGCTCTGCCGAGCGGTCGGACAACTCCTCGAGGAACACCCTCCGACGCCTGCCACGTCGTTCATCATCGTCCATCAACCGCGCTCGCTGAGTTTCGACCGGTCTCCTGCGGACGACGACCGGTCGGACTTCGAGTCCATCCGGACCATCGCCGAGAGCCGTCGCACCTTGATAGCGGCATCGTGCTCGTCGGCCCTACGTCACGGAAGATGCTGTGAGCGGCCAGGTGCGGCTTGTCCCGATGGCGTTTCGGGCAGGTGTTGTCATGAGGCGATGGGGAGGCGTTGGCCGAGGTCGAGGGTGAAGGTGCCGTATGGGTTGACGTGGTTCCCAGATGAGGGGGTTGAGGCCGGCGGTGGGGAAGGCGCGCAGGTCGCCGGCACCGACGAGCAAACAGGCACCGAGGAACGGGCCGAAGCCGGGCATCGCCTCGATGATCGCCGCTTGGGGATGCTGGTGGAAGGTGGCGGCGATCTGGGCGTCGAGGCTGTTGAGGCGCTCGTCGAGGGCGAGGATGTTGGTGGCGAGCTCGGCGATGATGCTCGTGGCGAGGTCTTCGCCGGGGAGCACGATCATCTGTGCCCGTGCGGCGGTGAGGGCTCGAGCGGCGACGCCGGCGGCATTGCGGACCTTGCGTTGGCGCAGCCAGCCTGTCAACCAGGTTTCGCCGAGACGGCGGATCCGGAGCGGGCTGGCGTAGCCGGTCAGAAGGACGAGCGCGCCTTTGCAGGAGGCGTAGTCGAACTCCCGCTCCAAGCTGGGAAACACGCTGGTCATCAGCTCCCGGAGGCGGTTGATCATCCGCACCCGGTCGGCGATCAGATCGGCGCGATGCCCGGTCAGGATGCCCAGATCGCGGACCAGATCTGTGGTCTGGTCGATCACGGCCAGGTCGTGGCGGAGACGGGCCGTCTCGGCGATCACGTAGGAGTCCTTGTCGTCGGTCTTGCCCTCGCCGGTGTACGCGGCGCTCATCGCCGCGACCACCCGTCCGGACGCGTGCAGCTAGACATGACGCGAATGCTGCCTGAACTTTTTCAGTCGCTTGGCGGATGCTCGGCCAGCCGCTCGGCGCGCCGGCGTCCCCCGCGGCAAGCGCGCTGTTGTCATCGGCGACCCGAAGCAGCTTCGTCACGTCTCGTTGCTGTCAGACGCGACAGTTCGCGCGTGGGGGTCGACACCGACGCTCCGCGACCTGGTCTCGCCGATCTGTGGCAGTGGTGACCGGTCCAGTCCAAAAAGCTCCGACGTCGACCACCGCAGGGCTCCTTCACACCCGGATGCGCTTACTCGGGGCGTCGCTGAGAGACGCACCGTAGGAGGCCGTGCGGTCAGCGGTTTGCGCCGTCGGATCCCGGTGATCGTCTTGGCGGTCATCCGGCTGGACGAGTTGCCTTGGCCACCGGACTCTTGGCCGCGACCTTCTTGACCACCGGCGTCGGGGCCACCGGCTTTGTGGCCGCGACCTTGGCGACCGGTGTCGTATCGACGGCGGCGTTCTTGCGAGTAGCTGCCTTCTTGGCCGCGCCGCTCGGTGAGCCGGCCACACTCGTCTTCCCGGCCCCGGCCCCGGCCCCGGCCGTCGCGCCCGGAGGAGTGCGCTTGGACGGAGTCCGCCGTCGGCTGGTCACCACGCTGAGGACGCCTGGCCCGGGGACGAGGCTCGTCTGCCCGCCCGTGTCCCAGCGCACGGTGATCATGGCGCCGCTGACAGCAGTCACAACGCCAGACCGCGGCCCCCCTTTGGATGCCACTGCGATCCGATCACCAACGTCTGCCATCTCGATCTCCTCAACAGGGCCGGCGACCGTCGATAGTGGCGCCGGCGACCGTAGCCTGGCCCTCGCCGTCATGCTGGTCAAGGACAATCTTGCCTCCCCGTCATGGCGTCGATGCGCGCGAGCCCCTTGAGTTTGAGGTGGCTGACCTGCCCTGACTCATGCCACGCTGATGTGCCGGCGCGGGTCGTAGCGGGACCACTCGCCGCCGTGCCGTCGACGGCGTTTTCGTTGCCGAACCGCCGGGCAGGTACGGTGGCTCTCGCATCGCCTTGGGAGAGTCGCCTCGCATGGGCAGGACGGCCGTTGTGGTCCTCTGTCGCTCCGTGCTGATTCGACGCCTCGACCGAGCAACTTTTAAGGAGTTCTCGTGCGCGTCGCAACTTCACCGACTCCGGCGTTCGACCGCGCGCCCACCCGCACCTGGACCTTTGGGATCCTCAGCACCTATCCGCCGACCCCCGGCGGTTTGGCGACGTTCAGCGCCGTCGTCGACGGCGATCGATGCTGGGTCGACGCCGTAGCCGCCCCTGTGGGCTGGTTCGTGGGCGACAACGACGAACAGCTCGTCATCTGGGACACGCGGACAGCGGGGGGCTTCGACGGCCCGCAGCCCGACCGGGCCAACCTCGACCAGGGCACGGAGTCGACCCTGGCGCTGTCGACGCTGCGACACGCGCGGTTGCCCGTCGCGGCCCCACTGTGAGCGGGGCGATCGCGGACATCGTGCGGCGCAGCCCTCAGCGTCACGTCGCCGACTCCTCGCGGGTCATCACAGAGTTCTACGTGCCTGGGCGAGACGGCTTCGACGACCACCAGCAATCCCGCGTCGCGCCGGTCCTGGAGGGCCTCATGGCTCTGGACGAGGATGACGTGCAGCGCTCGTTCGACGACGTGATGGCCCGGTTCGAGGGCCGTCACCGCCACCTCGACGAGACGTTCCGCCGGCACGCAGACACGCTGGCCGGCAGGCCGGAGCTCCGTGGGGTGCTCTCCCGGACGCGGTGGCTGCTGCTCGGCGCGACGTTCACCGCCGAATACGCCATCGAGGGTGCTGCACTGTGTAACCCCAGCGTCGTGGCTCATCCCGACCAGACGGGCGTACCCGCGGGCAGCCTGCGGTTCGTGATGAGCGTCCGTGGGATCGGGGATGGGCACCGTTCCTCAATCGGGTTCCGGACCGGCTTGGTCGACGCCGGCGGCGATGTCAGCATCGATGTCCCGTCACCGTTCGCGACGACCGGACAGACCGAAGCTGCTCGGTTCGACACCGCCGTGTTCCGAAGCGAGCTCGACCGGCTCCGTGGCGGTGGGGCGAACGCCGACGACGTTTGCGATGCGCTCGGCGACCGGTTCAGTGCGGTTGAGCTCGAGGAGCAGTTGGCCCGCCTCCAGGACCAGGTCGCGACCCGAAGGCACGTGAGCCGGACCATCTCGCTGATCCGCAGGATCGCCGAGCGGACCTATGGCGTTCGCTTCCCGACTGACGCGTCGCTGACCGAACGGGTCCTATGGCCGGCGATGTGGGCCGAGCGACACGGTATGGAGGACGCCCGGTTCGTGCGATTCACCGACGACGACGGCGCCGTGTCCTACTACGCCACCTACGCCGCCTACGACGGCAACGACATCTGCCAACAGCTGCTCGAGACCACCGACTTCCTCGCCTTCACCTCGTCCCCGATTGTCGGCCCAGCGGCAGCCAACAAGGGCCTGGCCCTTTTTCCTCGCCGGATCGGCGGTCGATTCGCCGCCCTCTCCAGGGTCGACCGAGAAACGAACACTGTCGCCTTCTCGGCGAATCCTCGACAGTGGGATCGTGCGCTCCCGTGCCAGGTGCCGACCCGAGCCTGGGGGGTGCTCCAGCTCGGCAACTGCGGCTCACCGATCGAGACCGATGCCGGCTGGTTGGTGCTCACCCACGGCGTCGGCCCGATGCGCACCTACAGCATCGGCGCCATCATGCTAGATCTCGACGACCCGACCCGGATCCTCGGCCAGCTCCGCGAGCCTTTGCTCAGTCCGGCACCCGACGAGCAGAACGGCTACGTGCCCAACGTCGTCTACTCCTGCGGCGCGCTCGTCCACGCCGGCACCCTCGTTCTGCCGTACGGCATCGGCACCGCCGCGATCGGTGTCGCCACAATGCGGCTGCCCGAACTCCTCAGCGCCTTCAACACCCCCAACGACTGACATCGCAGACCACCTCGACCACGAAGATCCACGCGCCCGACAAGGCACCCGAAACCACCGCCGGCAAGGTCGCGCGAGTGTCCGGAATGCGGCGGTAGGAGATCGGCGAGAAGGAGATCAGAACGTTCCCGCCGGACCGTCGATGGTCGTTGACCACCACAACAGCAACGAACCGGTGACGCACATGCGGGGCTGGTCGTCCACGGGGACCAGTATCTCGGGTACGGCGAAAGTAGTTGCGATCCCAGACCGGGGCGGCGCGGCGGGCGATGTGGCAGCGGGTGGGTACGACTGGCACCAAGATGGTGGTTTTGGATCTCGACTCCTCGCTGGTCGAGATCCATTCGGAGAACAAGGGAGGGGAGGGACCAGCCGGACGTACAAGGGTGGGTTCGGTTTCGGGCCGATGTTCTGGTTCGCTGATTCGACCGGTGTAGCACTCGCCGCGATCCTGCGCCCTGGCGAAGTCGTTCGACGGGCGGTGGCCGACCGCGGCCTGGTCGGGGAGCGCGATCGCCTGTCCAACACTGCGCGTGAATCAACGACAGCGTTCGCGCCGGCGTTGCCCGGTCTCCGGATCGCGGCGAGGGCTTCACCCGGGGGAGTGTCCGAGATTCTTACCGGGTATGGGCCGGCCGAGCGGCCGAGTCATGCTGCGCATCCTGACGGTGTGCGCAGCACTGTCAGCGCCCCTTGTCGGGCACGGGTTGGGGTCAGGTCCTAAGCCTCTATCCAGTCGCCGGCGACGGTGGAAAGCTTGAGCAATGCCGGGCTCTGCTGAGGTCGAGGGTTTCGAACTGCCAGCTTGGGAGTGCTACGGGCTGCTCGCGACGACCGCCGTCGGGCGGCTCTGCGTGATCGAGCACGGGTTCCCGATCGCGTTGCCGATCAGCTTCCAGCTCCTCCAGGACGGGACCACGCCGCGGATCGTGATGCGTACCGCGGCGCACACGATGTTCGCGCAATATGAAGGCCCGGCCTCGTTCGAGGCCGATGAGATCTCCCAAGAGACCCACAAGGCGTGGAGCGTGCTGCTTCGGGGTCAGTTGCGGCGCATCGTCGGCGCCCATGATCTTCCCGACCCGCACCCGTGGCTTGCCCACGGGCGCTTCCAGTGGCTGGTGCTGGACATCTCCGCAGTGTCCGGCCGGCGCTTCGCGAGCGGGCCGAATTCAGACGGTTTCAGCGTGGAATGGACGTTTACCGCGTGACCGTGGAACACGGCCCTCCAGGTGACCGAGGGGCTGCGGCGACCCTGGAGGAACTGTCCGAGGACGACGGACTCGTGACGGCTGGAGGACCGGCCAGTGGGTCGGCTCGCCGTTGCCGACGCCAACGGAACGATTCTCGTGCTACCGGTGAACTACACCATGCACGGACACCAGGCATGTTTCGCACTGCGCCTGTAGTGGAGAGACGCTGGCGGGCGAGTAGTGCGTCACGGTGGCGGACGAGGCGGTCGGCGGCGTTGTTTGCGGTGGTGCTGGGGCGGAGGTGACCGGCTGGGTCGGGGCGGCAGCAGGCGGGGTTGGGAATGTCCCTGAGCACTACCCGCCCAAGTGGGGATACTCACAGCCAGATCAGAAGAGCACACCCACGGGGTCTCGCAGCCGTGGAGCAGGTGCACCCGACGAGGAGAGCGGGTCGTGGGTGAGGGGCCCGCGCGGCGCGGTGGGTGCGCCGGTGGACGCCTATGTGGACGAGCACGTCGTACCCGTTCTCGTCGGTGGTGGCGGTCCACAGCCAGCACTTTTTGGGGTTTGGTGGTGCGGTCGACGTGTGACGAGAACAGGTCGGGGTGGGGGAGTGGGCGAGTTCAGGCGACCACCTCGACGGCATCTGGCGGGGGCTCAACGACGTCGTTGGTCGGCTGGTCGGTGGGCCGGTGGCCGTGAGGTGCGCCCGGGGTCGCCGACCTTTCGGCACTGGCCGGGTCTTGCTGGTCCCACGGGGTGTTGTCGGGGTTGATGCGGTCGGCGTAGCCGAGCTTGGTCGCCGCGACCATCGCGATGAGCCACGCAGAGCGCGCCACTGCGGGTGGTCTTCGATCGGCGGTGAGGCCGAATCGTCGTCGGCCGGCACCGAGGCGGCCGGTGCTCAGCTGGCGGTGGGTTCGTTGAAGCAATGCTGCAGGAAGGCGTCGAGCTTGGCGTGGTCGGTGGCGATGGACATTGTCCCGTTCGCGTCTTTGTTGATCGCGAGCGATGGGCAGAAGGCGTTCGCGTTTCCGGCGAAGAAGTGCGGTGATCCGAACACGCCGCGCTGTTGTCCGGTGTGCCAGTCATCGAGGACCGCTTGTCGATCCGTGTCGTCGGGCATGTCCACGCCGAGTTCGGCTGCAAGGCCGGTGAGCACGACCGGGTCGGAGATGTCCTGGCCGTGCTCGAACAACGCATCCCGCACGGTGAAGCTCGCCCGCGTGCCGGTGCTGGCGCCGTGGCGGTAGGCGCGGGCGACCAACGCCAGCGCCTCGAGCGTCGACGTGGGGAAGTGGTCGACGTCGAGGTGGGCGAACATGGTCGGTGCGACCTGCTCGCGCAGTTCGTTCGCGTGACGGCGAGCTCCGGCGGGATCCATCGCGACTCCGTTGACGAGCTCCAATGGCCAGGCGTGGACGATCAGACCGATGTCGGGCCGATGCTGTCGTCGTTGCTCGTCGACCAGACGGAGCCCGACATGCGCGAACGGGCACCAGATGTCTGCGTACACGTCGATCTCCATCAAAGCGCCGCCGCTGTCGTCATGGGATGCTCCTGGCGAGCTCGGGGTCGACCCAAGCGCGCAGCGCGTGTTCGGGGAGCGCTCCGACGCGGCGGCCGACCTCTCGACTGTCGCGCAGCAGGAGCAGCGTCGGGATCCCCTGCACCCGGTACTGCTGGGAGATTTGGGGTGCCGTGTCGACGTTGACCTTGACGACCTTCAACCGGCCGGCCAGGTCGACATCGACCTGCTCGACGAGCGGACCGACGGTGCGGCTCGGACCGCACCACGGCGCCCACGGGTCGACCAGCACCGGCACGGGTGCGGTCGTGACATCAGCGAAATCGGTCCCGGTGGACTCGACGATCCAGGCGAGCGGCTGGTGGCACGACCCGCAATGCGGCGTACCACCGGCCGTGCCCGGGACGCGGTTGCGAGGCCGCAGTTCGTGCAGGCCGACTTTCCAGATCGTGATGGCTGAATACCCTACAGGTTATCAACTAGATTGCCCCTGCCGGTATATGGAGCGAATGAAGTGATGATGGAGATCCCCGAGGAGACGGTTGCCGATCTCACTCGGCGACTGCGTCGAGTCGAAGGACAGATCCGCAGGATCCAGCAGATGCTGGCCGACCAGCGCGACTGCCCGCGACATCGTCACCCAGATGTCGGCAGCGAGCAACGCGCTCGATCAAGCCTTGTTCCTGCTCGTCGCCAGCGGCCTCACATGGTGCGTCGGTCACCCCGGGGAGGCCGTTGCCGAGGGCTACTCGATCAATGACGTCCAGAAACTGTTCATGAAGCTCGCCTGACGCGGTCAAGCCGACCTCGAAACCACGCTTGGGGGACCACGGGAGAATCCGTCGTGTCAATGAGACGTCTGTCCATCCAAGGAAGCTGTCGGATCGTGTCTCCGGCTGGTGGGGGGGTTGCCGTCATTCTGGTGGGACGGGTCCAACGACCCTGGTCGTGTCGATGTTGCGTTGCGAGGCTGGTCTATGTCGACGTGAGAAGGGCAATGACATGGATGACGACCTCGAGCGGTTCCGTGAGCGCGCTCGCTGCTTCCTGCGCGGCCACGCCACGGTCGCCGCAACGCCATCGAGCGACGACCCTCGTGGCGATCTCGTACTAGATCGGGCGCTCCGCTTCCAGCGTGCACTGCACGCCGCGGGTCTGGCCGGGCTCAGCGTGTCGCCCGTCTTCGGCGGTCACGGCCTTCCCGCCGTCTATGAGACGGCGTGGCGGGAGGAGGCGGGCCGCTTCCCGCTGATGACCGAGCAGCTTTCGATCACACTCGGGAACTGCTTGCCGACGTTGTTGGAGTTCGGGACCGATGCGCAGCGACGCCGGCATGTGCCGCGCATCCTCGCCGGACGAGAGGTCTGGTGTCAGCTGTTCTCCGAACCTGGTGCAGGCTCCGACCTTGCCGGGGTGCGGACCCAGGGAACTCCCGTGTCGGGCGGCTGGCTCGTCGACGGGCAGAAGGTCTGGACCACGCTCGCCCATCGCGCCGGCTTCGGGATCATGCTTGCGCGCACCGATCCCAGCGCCGCCAAACACGATGGGCTGTCGATGTTCATCGTCGACCTGCGCGCCGCGGGAGTCGAGGTCCGCCCGATTCGACAGCTCGACGGTGCGACGCACTTCGACGAGGTGTTCCTCACCAACGTGTTCGTGCCGTCCGACTCGGTGCTGCCGCCGGCCGGTGCGGGTTGGCGCATCGCGTCGGCGATGCTGCACCATCAGCGCGTCGCTCGCGCCGCTGGTCAACGTGGGGGAGTGCGTCACGACCGCACCGACCTTCTCCTCGCCGAGTATCGCCGCCGCGAGCTCTGCGATCCCGTGGTGCGTCACGAACTCGCTCGCCTCTACATCGCCGAGGTCTGCCAGAGCCTGCTCGTCACGCGATCGGTGACAGCCGCCACAGCGAACAGGGCCTATCCCGGTCCGATCGGTTCGCTCGGCAAGCTCGCCAACGCCCTCGTCGCTCGACAGTTCGCCAACTTGGCGTGGCGGATCGTCGGAGCCGACTCCCTGGCATGGGCTGGACCGGCACTGGGCCACCCCGGACACATCGAGCCAGGCGCGCAATGGGCGGCCGATGCGCTGTTCACATTGTCGCTCTCCATCGCCGGCGGCACCAACGAGATCCAACGTTCGATCATCGCAGAACGGGTGCTCGGACTCCCGCGCGAACCCACCGCCGCGCACCCACCCCAACTGTGCGCCCGCGTGGCCACGGGTGAGGAACTTCGCTGATCGAGACTGGCGAGACTTCGGCCATCCCGAACACCCCCTGCGACGACGGACAATCCGTCCCACAACGTGCGAACGTCAGCCGCCGGCAACCGGCACCGGCAGATCGCTCACGTGCTTTGACTGTCACCCCAACGCGGTGAGGCTGAAACCATGGGACTCGGTCGACACGGTGCTCAAAGCGCTGGGGTCGGGAGGATACGAGGCCAGTGCCACCGGGTCATCGGCCAGCCTTTGGGTGGCGAGCACTGGCGGTGACTGGCGATGCGCGGGTGCGTTGATCGAGTGGCCTGAGCCGATGCGCTGTTGCGGACAGTTGACCATCGACCGGATCGCGTTCGGTGGGCCCCGGACAGCCGATCCTGTGCGGTGCCGATGGAGCGGAGGATCCTCCGTCGTGACGACGCGCAGTACGGGGTGGACGTCACGTCGAGCCGTAGTCGGATTTGATCATGTAACCCCGGGCGTACGTCGCGTGATGTTGGGTTGCACACACAGCGCGCCGGCGGTTACTCTCGTGAAGAAAGTCGTGTGCCACCTGGACCCCGTGGTCGCCCCTTCTATCGGGAGGTCACGGGTCGTGGAGGAGATGTTGCCGACGTGCTCGGCGGACATGCCGGCACGCTCGTGACAGGCCTGCCCGTGCAGTTGAGCGTCGATGTGTTGGCTGATCGAGCCGTCGCGGTGCTGCCTGTTAGTTCTGCCGGCGTGACATTGACGACGCACGGAGCTCTCATCGATGAATGTGACGCCATGTCCGAAGCGAAACGTGCCGTCGGTGATCGTCATCACGTAGCCGACCGCGACCGCCTGATGCGCTGCCGACCAGTGGGTCAGCGCAGGCGCAGACGCGTCCCGACTCGCTCTCGTTGGTTGTCGTGATGCTGCGGTGTCTGGTGGCACTGCGGGAGACCGGCACCCGTGGCTCGCGCTTCGTGGAAAGGATGAGGGTTCGTGCCCGCAGGGCGCGGAGTTGGTGTGCGGTCAAGCGTGTCGAGCATTCTCGTCCCTGCGTGTCTCGTTGGCGGTCGGTGGGCTCGTGGCACGGTGGTGGCCCCCGCAGCGCGTCGAAGCGAGTGTCTTGGTTCGTCTCCCGTTCGGTGCCGTTCGCGATGCTCGCCGTTGGCGGTTTGCTGTTGGTGGGATGCGTGTCATCGCATGGCTCGGCGGGGTCGAGCGACGGTGGTGTCGTGGTCGCGACGACGAGTGCGGCGGCGGCGACGACGGCTGCTGTTTCTGTGTCGGCGCCGGCTGGGTCGGTGGGGGCGGTGGCGGTGGCGGTGGGCGATACGAAGGGTCTCAATGGTCCGATGACGCTGGTTTCGGCGGCGCGGTCTGTGCCGGCGGGCGATGTCACGTTCGTCGTGAAGAACACCGGCACGGTCGAGCATGAGATGCTCGTGGTTAAGACCGACACGCCGTTCGACAAGATCGCGATCACGGACTCGGGTGACCCGCCCGCTCCGGTCGCGAGCGGGGCAGACAAGATCGACGAGGCCGACAAGGTCGCGGAGACCGGTGACCCGAATCTCAAACCTGGTGATACG
>JBBQTN010000116.1:0-16361 GCA_038213195.1 Acidimicrobiales bacterium
TTCATCGGCTTCATGTAGTACGTGCCGTTGTCCATCTCCATCGGCGGGTACATGCCGTCCTTGTACCAGTCGAGGTGGCCTGACGTCTCGAACAGCTTGCCGTTGGTGACGTGTGGCGTGTAGACGAACTGGTAGCCGCCGTCGGTGTGGCGCTGGCGGCTGTAGTCCTCCATCAGCTTGCGCACGATCGCGCCCTTCGGGTGCCACACGGCCAGGCCACCGCCGAGCTCGTGCGGGAAGCTGAGCAGGTCGAGCTCTGTGGCGAGCTTGCGATGGTCGCGCTTCTCCGCCTCCGCGAGGCGGTGGAGGTGCTCGTCCAGCGCGGCCTTCGACTCCCACGCGGTGCCGTAGATGCGCTGCAACATCGGCCCCTTCTCGTCGCCGCGCCAGTACGCCCCGGCGACCTTCATCAGCTTGAAGTGGCCGAGGCGCGCCGTCGACGGCACGTGCGGCCCGCGGCACATGTCGACGAACTCCGGCGAGTTGCGGTAGAGGCTGACCGTCTCGCCGCCACCGACCTCGCCGCTGTCGAGGTCGTCGTTGTCAGCGCCCCCTGTGACGCGGTCGATGATCTCGCGCTTGTACGGCTGGTCGGCGAACAGCTCGAGCGCGGCAGCGGCCGACACCTCGCTGCGCACGAACGGCTGGTCGGCACGGACGATCTCGCGCATCCGCTCCTCGATCGCGGTGAGGTCGTCCTCGCTGAACGTGCGCCCGTCCGGCAGGTCGAAGTCGTAGTAGAAACCGTCCTCGATCGCCGGGCCGATCGAGAACTTCGCGCCCGGGAAGAGCTGGGTCACCGCTTGCGCCAGCACGTGCGACGTCGAGTGGCGCAGGACGTGGCGTCCGGGCTCGGTGTCGGCCGTGATGATCGCCACCTCGGCATCGTCGGGAAGCTCGCGGCCGAGGTCCCACTCCTCGCCGTTGACCCGCGCGGCGACGGCGGCCTTGGCGAGCCGGGCGCCGATGCCCTCCGCGACGGTGGTCGCAGTCGCGCCCTGCGGGAGGGAGCGCTGCGAACCGTCGGGGAGGGAGATCGTGATGTCGGCCATAACGGTCGGCAGTCTACGAGCGCGGCCCGCACCGGAAGCTCGGCTTTGCGGCGTCCCGCCCACCCGGGCTTGACACGAGCCGGCCGGACTGACATCATCATGACATCATATTGATGTCACCGACGTACGAAGCGCGTGACAGAACGGAGCTCGACATGATCCACGAGGCAGAGTTCGACTGGTACCTGCGCCACGAGTGGCAACGCCGCCTCAGCCGGCCGCCGTGGTTCGACGAGCGACGGTTCGAGGATCTCGAGGAGCGCTCGACGGAGGCCCGGCCGCGCCGGCGCTCCGGCGGCCACCGGCGATGAACGTCCAGCCGGTGGTCAACTCGGTTCGCGCCACGCTCTCCCACCAGACGGCGCTGGCCGGCTCGGATCCGGCGGTCGCCGCGGCCGTCAACCAACTCGTCGAGACCCTCGTCCCCGCGCTCCGCCTCGCCGCGATGGAGCTGGCGGAGCAGGCGGCGGCGGAGGTCCGCGCCCAACTTCCCGGCCACACCGTCGATGTCGTCGTCGTCGACGGCGACCCTGGCCTGCGCGTCGCCGAGGCACAGACCGCCGAGCCGCGCCCGACCGGAGAGGACTTCGCGTCGCGGATCACGCTGCGGCTGCCGCCGTCGTTGAAGGAGCTGGTCGAGACCGCGGCCGAGCGGACGGGCGAGTCGGTCAACGCGTGGATCGTCGAGGCGCTCGGCCGGGGGACGCGCAAGTCGCCCAAGCCGGGCAAGCGGATCGTCGAGAGCTTCGATCTGTGAGATGGCGATCGACACCACTTCGTCCAACCTCCGCGTCCGCCGGCCCGGCCTGTGGCTTTCCAGCACGTGCGTGCGCCAGGCTGGGGCGATGAGGCGCGACGAACGGTTCGACGTCGGGGAGCTGGCCCGCGTCGACGTCGACATCGCCGTCGGCACGGTGCAGCTGGTGCCCGGCGACGCCGGTTCGATCCGCGTCACCCTCGAAGCGGGCGCCCCTGACAACTTCGAGATCGCCCACATCGGCGACACGGTCAGCGTGCGTTCGCCTTCGGGCTGGCTGTCGCGCGGCGGCAAGGTGCAGGTGGTCATCGAGGCGCCGAGCGGCACCGACGCCGTCGTCGCCACCTCGTCGGGAGACGTCACCAGTCGCGCCGCGCTCGGGGCGGTTCGGGTGCGCACCTCGTCGGGCGACGTGCAGATCGACCACGCCCGGCGGGTCGACGTGCACAGCGCCTCCGGCGATCTGCGCGTCGGCGAGGGCGTCGACGTTCACCTGAGCACGGCCTCGGGCGACATCCACGTCGGATCGGTGAGCGGCCGGCTGGGTGCGTCCTCCGCGTCTGGCGATGTCGATGTGAGCCGCGTCGCCGGCGGGGTGGACGTCGCGACCACGTCGGGAGACGTGCGCGTCCAACGCTGCGACGCAGACGACATCACCGTCAAGACCGTCTCCGGCGATGTCACCATCGGGCTCCCCGGCGGGATCCGCGTCGAGCCCGAGATCTCCACGCTCAGCGGCAGCACCCGTGTGCCGAAGGGACCAGCGTCGCCCGCCGACGCGCCCCGGCGAGTCGTCCGGCTGCGGGTGCGTACGGTGTCCGGCGACATCCGCATCGATCGGGTCGGGTAGCGCGATGCCGTTCGCCTTCGGGACGCTGTCCCTGTTCCGCCCGCTCCGGCCGGTTGGCGACGACCGCCGTCCCGGGGCGCGACCCGATCAGCAGGCGGTCGGCGCGGGCAACGGTGCCGGCCCGTGCAACGCGGGGGTCGTCAGCCAGCGGGAGCAGGGATGATCAACCGTGGCGCGGACTCGTCCTCGCCGACGGTACCGACCTTGGCGGTGATCGTCGGCTCGGCGTCGGCGGTCTTGCCGCCGTAGACGTTGCGATATTCCTGACCGCTGAGCTCGCGGATCTCGTACATCAACTCGTCGGTGATCTGGCGCAGCACCAGCCGGTGGTCGGACCGGTCCCGGTAGTGCTCCATCTTGATCGGCCGGCCGATGCGGATCGTGCACTCACGGCGCAGCTTGGGGTACTTCGCATCGGGAGGCTGGATCTGATCCGTCCCGATCACGCCGACCGGGAAGATCGGGCAGCCGACCTTCATCGCCAACCTGGCGACCCCCGTGCGGCCCTTGTACAGGTACCCGTCGCGGCTGCGCGTGCCCTCGGGGAAGATCCCGAACAACTCTCCCCTGTTCAGCACGTCTTCTGCGACCTCGAGGGCCATCATGCTCTTCTTGCCGCCGGCGCGGTCGATCGGGATCATCCCCATCGCCGGGAACAGGTACTTCGTCTTCCACGAGTTCATGTACTCGGCCTTGCCGACGAAGCTGATGTTGCGCGGCACACAGAGCATCAGGAACGCGCTGTCGAGGAAGCTGATGTGGTTCGGGGCGAGGATCGCCGGACCGTCGACAGGCAGCCGGTCGAAGCCCTCGCGGTTGATCTTCCACAGTCGATCGGCGATCGGCCTGGCGACGCGTCGGAACCGCACCTGCGTCTTGCCTGCGCCGCGTGCGTCCATCGCCGCGGATCCTAGACCGATGTTCCGTCGGCGGGCACCGCGTTCATGCAGCCTTCACGCACTAGCCACATCCCGTGACAATTCGACTCCGAGGAGTGATGCCGAACGGGCCACGCCGATCCCGTCCGCGGCCGCCGCGTCGAGGGTCGCCAAGGCGGTCGGGGTGTCGAGGTCGTCGTCGAGCGCGGCGCGCACGGCGGCCAGCACCGCGTCGGGCTCGATCTGGTCGGCGACCGTCGCCCACGCCCGCAGCCGGTCGTCATTGCGCGGCATCAGCGTGTCGTCCCACTCCCACTCCTTGCGGTAGTGGTGCTCGATGATCGCCAGCCGGATCGCGCGCGGGTCCCACTCGGTGCGCAGCTTGTCGATGAAGACGAGGTTGCCGAGGCTCTTCGACATCTTGTGGCCGTCCATCGAGACCATCGCGACATGCATCCAGTGCTTGACGAACGGCTCGCCCGTCGCAGCCTCGCTCTGGGCACGCTCGCACTCGTGGTGCGGGAAGATCAGGTCGGTCCCCCCGCCGTGCAGGTCGATGGTGCTGCCCAGCTCGCGCAACGCGAGTGCGCTGCACTCGATGTGCCAGCCGGGACGCCCAGGACCCCACATCGTCTCCCAGCTCGGCTCGTCGGCGGCGGACGGGTGCCAGAGCACGAAGTCGAGCGGGTGGCGCTTGTGCGGATCGTCGACCTGCCCGCCGCGCTCGCGGGCGTAGGCCAGCATCTCCGCTTCGGAGTAGTTGCTGACCGAGCCGAAGTCGGGGAACTTGGCGACGTCGAAGTAGACGCTCCCGCCGGCCTGGTAGGCGAAGCCGCGATCGAGCACCATCCCGATGAAGCCGCGGATGTCGGGGATCGCCGACGACGCGCGCGGCGTCGCCGCGACCGGCAGCGCGTTGAGGGCCACCATGTCGCGGTTGAACCGCGCCTCCTCGCCTGCGGCCAGGTCGAGGTAGTGCACGCCGAGCTGACGGGCCTTGGCGAACAGCGGGTCGTCGACGTCGGTGACGTTGCGCACGCACGTGATCGTGTGACCGCGGTCGATCAGCCGCCGCTGCAGCACGTCGTAGAAGATGAACGTCGAGGCATGCCCGAGGTGGGTCGCGTCGTAGGGGGTGATCCCGCACGTGTACATCAGCACGTGCGGGTTCGGCTCGAAGTCGACGACCTCGCGTCGCGGCGTGTCGTACAGCCGCATGCTCACGCCGGGGTTCCCGCCGGCGTGACGCTCGCCGCCGGCGTCGTCGTGGGCGCGGCGGCCGCCGGAGGGGTGGCCGTCCCGGCGGCCGGCGCTGCGGAACTGGCCGGCGACGCCAGCTTGATCCCGGTCAGCTTCGGCGCGACACGCGTCTTGTAGCGCACGTTCAGCTGCAGCAGCACCGCGGTGAAGGCTTCGATCGCCATCGCGTTGGACAGCTCGCCGGCTTCGAGCGGCCGGCAGCCGGGGATGCGTTCGACGATCTCGCTGACGGCCCTGATCGCCTCCGGGTCGTCACCGCAGATCAACACATCGGAGTCGATCGGCGAGCCGAGCGCGCCGAGCTCCTTGGCCGGCAGGTGGTGGAACGCGGCGACGACGCGGCAGCGCGGCACGGCGGCCTGGACGTGCGCGGCGACGCTGCCGCGCGGCGGCACGAGCGGCTGGAACTCGTGGCCGACACGGACGAGCGCGTTGGCCATGCTGACCACGACCTTGCCGGCGAGCACCTCCTCGTTCTCCTGCGCGGTCGTCGCGGCGGAGTCCCATGGGGTGGAGATGACGATCAGGTCGCAGCTGCACGCCCCCGAGTTGTCGCCCGCTTCGAGACGTTCCGCGAGTTGCGGCCACTTCGAGATCAGGCCGTCGCAGGTCTCCATCGCGCGGTACTTCGAGCGCGAGCCGATGACGACGTCGTAGCCGATCGAGCCGAGGCGCGCTGCGAGGGCGCTGCCCGCCGGACCGGTGCCGCCGAGGATGCCGATGCGCATGGGGCGCAGCCTTGCACACGGGCACACTTTGCTCCGGCAGCCGTGGAGGGGCGCGTGACTACGATCACGCGCATGGGTTTGCTCGACGGCAAGAACATCGTCATCACGGGAGTGCTCACGGACGCCTCGCTGGCGTTCGGCGTAGCAGACCTGGCGCAGCGCGAGGGTGCGCAGATCGTGCTCACCGGGGCCGGTCGCGGCTTGAGCCTCACCCAGCGCACCGCGCGCAAGCTCTCCGCTGAGGTCGAGGTGCTCGAGCTCGACGTCACCGTCGGCGTCCACCTGGAACAGGTGCGCGACGCGCTCGCCACGAAGTGGGGCAGGGTCGACGGCGTGCTCCACGCGATCGGCTTCGCTCCCGCGATCTGCCTCGGCGACGACTTCATGGCGCCGACGTGGGACGACGTGTCGGTGGCGATGAACATCAACGCCTACTCCTACAAGGCGCTGGCCGACGCGTTCGTGCCACTGATGACGAGCGGTGGCGCGTTCGTCGGGCTCGACTTCGACAACACCGTGTCCTGGCCGGCGTACAACTGGATGGGCGTCGCCAAGTCGGCGTTGGAGAGCATCAACCGCTACCTCGCGAGAGAGCTCGGCCCGAAGGCGATCCGTTCGAACCTCGTCGCCGCCGGCCCCGTGCGGACGATGGCGGCGAAGAGCATCCCCGGGTTCAAACGGTTCGAGGACGTGTGGGACGGCCGGGCGCCGCTCGGCTGGGACATCAACGATTCGTCGGCGGTGGCGAAGGCGTGCGTGGTGCTGCTCAGCGACTGGTTCCCGGCGACGACCGGCGAGATGATCCACGTCGACGGCGGGTTCCACGCCACCGGCGTGTGACAGCACCCGCCCAGCGCTGCCGTGCAGCGGGCGCGTCCCGTTAGGTTCGCCGGGTGAACCGCCTCGCTGCCGAGACCTCGCCATACCTCCGCCAGCATCGGGACAACCCGGTCGACTGGTACGCGTGGGGGCCCGAGCCGTTCACGACGGCGCGCGAGCGGAACGTGCCGATCCTGCTCAGCGTCGGCTACTCGGCCTGCCACTGGTGTCACGTGATGGCCCACGAGTGCTTCGAGGACGCGGACGTCTCCGGGTTGATGAACCGGCTGTTCGTCAACATCAAGGTCGACCGCGAAGAACGCCCTGACGTCGACGCGATCTACATGGACGCTGTGCAATCGATGACCGGTCGTGGTGGCTGGCCGATGACGGTGTTCGCGACGCCGGACGGGCATCCCTTCTACGGCGGCACCTACTTCCCCAAGCCGCAGTTCATGCAGCTGATGACCGCGATCGACGACGTGTGGCGCAACCGTCCCGACGATGTCCAGCAGAACGTGCGCGCCCTCGAGCAGTCGCTCGACCGCTTGTCGAAGGTCGCCCCGGTGGACGGCATGCCGGGCTTCGACGCGATCAACGTCGTGCTCGCCCACCTCGGTGCGACGTTCGACGCCGAGTGGGGTGGCTTCGGCCCTGCGCCGAAGTTCCCTTCGACGATGAACCTCGACCTCGTGATGCACGCGTACCTCCACAACCCGAGCGAGGACGCAGCCGGAGTCGTCACCACCTCGCTCGACGCGATGGCGAGCGGCGGGATCTACGACCACATCGGCGGCGGGTTCGCGCGGTACTCCGTCGACGAACGCTGGCTCGTCCCCCACTTCGAGAAGATGCTGTACGACCAGGCGCTGCTGGTGCGGGTGTACACCCACGCCGCACAGGTGCTCGCTCACGACCGCTACCGCCAGGTGGTCGAGGAGACCATCGGCTACGTGCTCTCCGAGCTGCGCCATCCGCGCGGCGGGTTCTACTCGGCGGAGGACGCCGATTCGCCCGACGAGCACGGGCACGGCCACGAGGGGCTGTTCTACGTCTGGACGCCCGAGCAGTTCACCGAGGTGCTCGGCGCCGACGCCCCGGCCGCGATCGAGTGGTACGAGCTGACCGGGACACCGAACTTCGAGGGCCGGTTCATCCCCTCCCGGCTGCGCCACCGCGGCGACCTGCTCCGGCCGGTGGCGATCGAGGCCGCACGGCGGCGCCTGTTCGCGGCACGCGCCCTGCGCGACCGGCCGGCCCGCGACGACAAGGTGCTGACCGAGTGGAACGGGTTGATGCTGGGGGCGGTCGCCGAGGCGGCTGCGGCATTCGGTCGCGACGACTGGCGCGACGCCGCAGTGGCGAACGCGGAGTTCCTCGTCGACGCGCTGCGCGGCGCCGACGGCCGCTGGTTCCGCTCGTGGCAGGCAGACGGCGAACCGCCGGCGCGCCACGCAGCCCTCGCCGCCGACCACGCCGCGCTCGTCGACGGGTTCACCAGGCTGGCCGAGCTGACCGGGCAGGCGCGCTGGATCGAGGAGGCCGGGCGGGTGGCGGACACGATGCTCGACCACTTCTGGGACGTCGACAACGGCGGGCTGTTCACCATCGCCGACGACGGTGAGCAGCTCATCGCCCGGCAGAAGGACCTGCTCGACAACGCCACGCCGGCGGCCAACACGCATGCGGCCAACGCGCTCTACCGGCTCGGCGCGCTGACCGGTGAGCGCCGCTACGTCAACCACGCCGACCAGATCCTGCGCCTGCTCGGCCGGCTGATGCCGAGCGCACCGGCCGCGTTCGCACACGGACTCGCCGCGCTCGACCTGCGGTTGACGGGGATCACCGAGATCGTCGTCGCCGGCGACCGTCCGGACCTGCTCGCCGCGGTGCGTGCAGCGTGGCGCCCGAACGCCGTCCTGGCGTGGGGCGAGCGCTACGACTCACCGCTGTGGGAGCAGCGCAGCGACGGCGCGGCGTACGTCTGCCAGGACTACGCGTGCCAGCTGCCGGCCACTGATCGTGACGTGTTGCTCACTCAACTCGGTGGACAAATGCCCCAACGGGAACCCGTTGACGGCTGACCCCGGTACCGTCCCTCGTCCACCCTCTCGTGAACGAGGAGCAACCATGATCCGCCAACGTCTCGTCGCCGGCGTCGTGTCCGCCACTGCGCTGGTCACGCTCGCCGCGTGCGGCAGCAGCACGAAGTCGTCATCCACCACCAAATCTGCCAGCACGAACGCCTCCGCAGCGACCACAGGCGCCTCCGCGGCCGGCGCCGGCGCGGGGACCAGCGGGAGTGAGGCGACCAGCGGCACTGAGGCGACCAGCGGCACCAGCGGCGGCGCGATCGGCGTCGGTGCCGCCACCACCACTGCGAAGGGCGGGACCAAGACCACCACCGGCACGACACCGGACGCGCCGAACCTCAACGACACCGTCGATGTGTCGGTGCCGGCGAACGCCACCGGCGACTGCAAGGCGCTGTACACCAAGCTCATCAACTCTGCCGGCGGAGCCGACGGCACCGCGAAGCTCGACGACCTGTACGCCGCGTTGGAGAAGGCGGTCCCCGCCAACCTCAAAGCTGACGTCGAGACGTTGCGCAGCGCGTTCGTCACCTACCAGAACGCCGTCAACAAGGCAGGTGGCAGCGCCGAGGCGGCGGCCGACCCCGACGTCCAGAAGGCGATCACGGCGCTCAGCGACCCGAAGCTGCAGACCGCCGAGACGAACATCACGGCGTGGTTCGACAAGACCTGCCCGGAGCTGGCCAACGCTGGCGACTCGACGGGCGACACAACCGACACCACCGCCACGACCTGATCCCAGGCACACACGCGCAACGGGCCCACCGCCCGACTCCGTCGAGTCGTGGCGATGGGCCCGTTGCGCGTCGTTCGCTCAGGCCGCGAGGCCGGGTCTGCGCTCAGGCCGCGAGGCCGGGTCTGCGCTCAGGGCGCGAGGCCGGAAGTGCTCAGCCCGCGAGGCCGGAAGTGCTCAGCCCGCGAGGCCGGACTTCTCCAGGATGTGGACACCGCACGCCGAGCCGAGGCCGATCACGTGCGCGAGGCCGACCTTCGCCCCCTGGATCTGGCGGTCACCGGCTTCGCCGCGCAGGTGGTGGCAGACCTCCCAGATGTTGGCGATGCCGGTCGCGGCGATCGGGTGGCCCTTCGACTCGAGGCCGCCGGAGACGTTGACCGGCGTCGTGCCGTCGCGCCACGTCGCACCCGACTCGAAGAACGCGGCTGCGCCGCCTTCCTCGCACAGGCCGAGGTTGTCGTAGTGCACGAGCTCCGCCGTGGCGAAGCAGTCGTGCAGCTCGACGAGGTCGAGGTCGTCCGGCCCGATGCCGGCCTTCTCGTACGCCTGCTTGGCGGCGATCTTGGTGAGGGTGTTGACGTCGGGCAGCACCTGGCAGGCTTCCTGCCACGGATCGCTGGTGAGGATCGAGGCGGAGACCTTGATCGCCCTGCGCTGCTGCTCGAGCGACAGCGTCTTCAGCTTGGCGTCGCTGACGACCACAGCGGCGGCGGCACCGTCGCAGTTGGCCGAGCACATCGGCCGCGTGTTCGGGTAGGCGATCATCATGTCGCCCATGATCTCCTCGAGCGTCATCTTCTTCTGGTAGGCCGCCTTCGGGTTGAGCGTCGAGTGCGAGTGGTGCTTCTCCGAGATCTTCGCGAACAGCTCGAAGCTGGTGCCGCCGTACTTGTGCCCGTACTCCATCCCGACCTGGGCGAACACGCCAGGCATCGAGTCGGTGCCGATCCGGCCGTCGGTGGGGGCGACGGCGCCGTAGCGGCCGTTCGGCGCCCACTCGTTCTTGTCGCTCTTCGGGCGCCCGCCTGCGCCGAGCAGGCCGGCGCCGGCCAGCTTCTCGACACCGACGGCGAGACCGAAGTCGGCTTCGCCGGCCTTGACGGCCATGATCGCGGTGCGCAGCGCGGTGGCGCCGGTCGCGCAGGCGTTGGAGACGTTGAACGCAGGGATCCCGGTCTGGCCGATCTGCTTCTGGATCTGCTGGGCGATCCCGCCGCCGCCCATCAGGCAACCGGCGGCGAGCACGCCCATGTCCTTCATCGTCACGCCGCCGTCGGCGAGCGCGGCCAGCGCCGCCTCGGAGGCGAGGTCGACGGTGTCCCGGTCGGGGTACTTGCCGAACTTGGTCATGTGGATCCCGAGGATCCAGATGTCGTCACTCATGGTGTGCTCCTGTCGTGCCTGGCGTGTTGATGGTGGGGTGTGCTCAGTTGTTGATCGGCTCGAAACCGAAGGCGATGGCCTCGGTGCCGCTGTCGTCGGCGCCAAGCGAGTACGTAGCCAGCTTGACCTTCATCCCGAGGGTGATGTTCTCGGGCGTCGGCTCGACGTTGATGATGTTGCCGCGGGCGCTGGTGCCGTCGAAGTCGACGATCGAGGACACGAACGGGACCTTCACCCCCGGGGCGGCGAAGGTGACGATGGTGAACGCGCGCACCTCGCCGTCGGTGGCGATGTCGACGGACTTGAACTCGATGCCGCTGCAGTTCGCACAGGCGTTGCGCCGATCGAAGTAGCGGGCACCACACGTCGTGCACTCGTGGGCCGTGAGGTGGGGATGGTCGCCGAGCACGAGGTAGTCGACGAGCGGGATCTGTGCTGCCATGAGGGGCAATGTACTCAGCCGGCCGATCGCAGAACGCATCGCGGCAGGGTCACCGCACCGTTCTACCACCGGTTGTGGTGAACCAGTTCGTGCAACGGACGCCGGCCACGGACCCGCGCCGAACCAGAAGGTCGGTCGGACGGTGCCCTGTGGCCGATCGCGACGACACCGATCGTCTGCGCCCCTTCCGGCACGCCGAGCTCGCGGAACAGCGCCGCGCACTCCGCCGACACCCCGAAGTACAGCGCGCCGAGACCACGATCCTCGAGCAGCAGCAGCAGGTTCTGGGTGGCCATGGCGGTGTCCGTGAGCCAGAACGGGACCAACCAGTTGGCGGCGTCGTCGAGCCCGAAGGCGATCTTGTCCGGCTCGCTGTAGCGCGCCGTGTACTCAGCGGCGACCGCGAACGGGAGCACGATGATCGGCGCGTTCATCAGCGCGGAGCGCTGCTCGCCGAACCACTCCTCGGCGCCCGTCGTCGACCAGAACCGTTCGACGTGCTCGCCGCTGAGGACGACGAAGTGCACGCCCTGGGAGAAGCCGGCAGACGGGGCGCGCCTGGCGATGTCGAGCAGCTCGTCGATCAACGCCGGGTCGACCGGATCGGTCGAGAACTCGCGCGTCATCCGCCGCCGGCGGAGGATCTGCTCGAGTGGCGCGCTCTGCACTCGACTGTGTCCGTGCGAGCCGGATCAGCGCTGACCGAGCTTGACGAGGTCCTCTGCCATCACCCAGCCGTGGACGACGAGCGAGCCGCCGCGGGTGGCCGTGACGCCCGTGAACAGCTCGGCGACCTCGGGTCGGATCTTCTCCGGCTTCAGCGTCTCGTGGTCGAGGTACCCCGTCTGCCCCTTGGCCTTGACCACGAACGTCTGCTCGTCGTACTGACCGTCGATCCCGAAGCGCTTCGCCAGCCGCCGCCCCCAGGCCCGCTCCTCGCCGACCGCCCGGTGGCCGGGCCGCGGGATCAGCTCGTCGAGTTGCTTGAACGCCTCGAGACCATCGGCCGAGGCGAACCGCGAGCCGACCACGACGTCCTCGTCGGGGAACGCCATCAACGCGCGGTGGTACGCCTCGTGCATCAACCCCTTGAGCACCTGGTCGCGCTTGGAGGTGCGTTTGACGCTCATCAGCCCGAGCAGGACGCACGGGGTGCCACCGATGCGCTCCAGCGTGCTGAAGGTGAACCCGTGCAACCTTTCGTCGCTGCGCGCCACCGTGCACAGCACCCAATCCTCTTTCGCCTTCGACAGCAGACCGATGTCGAACGCGCCTCCCATGGACGCCATCTCGTCGAGATCGGCGTCGGTGAGCGCTGCGCAGTCCCTGGTCTCCACGTGGATCGGCATTGCGGTGTTCACTCCTCTTGCTCGGTCTGCTCGTCGGTGAACGCCGGCTGCGATCTCCGAGCGTCACCGTGAGCCCCCCATTCTGCCATCAAAACAGTCGTTCCAGAAAGCGGACCCCTGCCACGGCGCGGCCGGGCCGCTCAGAGCATCACGGCGTCGTGACCGAAGGCGATCCGCAGCTCCCCGACGACGTGGTCGAGGTCGACCCGGTAGTCGTCGGCGAGGCGGACCATCTTGCCGTTGCCGATGTGCAGGTAGACGAGCGAGTCGCCGACGTGTTCGCGCAGGATCTTGCGCAGCTGGTGGATGCGCAGCTCGTTGAGCACCGACGCCGGCATGCGGATGTGCAGCGGCGGCGCGGCCGCGGTGTCGAGGTGCTCGACCACCTGGATGTCCTGGGCCATGAACCCGAGGCGGGTCTCGTCGCGACGGTCGATCCTGCCGCGCACCGTGACGATCTGGTCGTCGAGGAGCTTGTGACCGTGCTCGAGCAGGGTGCGCGGGAAGACCGTGACCTCGATCGTGCCGCCGAGGTCTTCGAGCACGAACACGGCCATCTGGTCGCCCTTCTTGGTGAACTTGCGCGACAGACCGGTGATCACCCCGCCGAGCGTCACCATCGCCCCGTCCTCGCGTTCTGCCGCCTCGACGACCGGGCAGTCGACCTTGCGGCGCAGCGCTGCCTCGGCACCGAGCAGCGGGTGGTCCGAGACGTACAGCCCGAGCATCTCCTTCTCGAAGCGCAGCCGGTCGGCCTTGTCGAACTCGTGCTCCGCGATCGCGATGCGCTCCGAGAAGCTCTCGTCGCCGCCCATCATCTCCTCGCCGAACAGGCTCATCACGCCCTGGTCGCGCTCGCGTCGGCGCACGACGGTGGTGTCGATGATCTGCTCGAAGACCATCAGCAGCCCACGCCGAGGATGCCCGAGGGTGTCGAACGCGCCGGCCTTGATCAGCGATTCGACTGTGCGCTTGTTGAGCACAGGTTCCGGGACGCGCTCGACGAAGTCGTGGAACGAGGTGAACGGGCCGTTCGCCCCGCGCTCACCGACGAGCAGGCCGACCAGCCCCTCGCCGACGTTGCGGACGGCCTTCAGGCCGAACGTGATCGCTCCGGGGCTACCGGAGGCCAGTTCGACGTCGATCGGCACGTCGGCTGCGTCGATCGCCGCGAAGTCGCTGACCGACCTGTTGACGTCGGGCGTGAGCACCTTGATCTTCATGTTGCGTGCGTCGGCGAGGTACACGGCCGCACGGTCGAGGTTGCCCGTCACCGACGTCAGCAGGCACGCCATGTATTCGACCGGGTAGTACGCCTTCAGGTACGCGGTCTGGTAAGTGACGAGGCCGTAGCCGAACGTGTGGCTCTTGTTGAACGCGTAGTCGGCGAACTTCTCGATCACGTCGAACAGCGTCTTGCCCATCGACGGCCCGTACCCGGTCGCCTCGCACCCGGCCTCGAACGACTCACGTGCCTTCGCCATGACTTCTCTCGACTTCTTGCCCATCGACTTGCGGAGGTTGTCCGCTTCGGCGAGGGAGTAGCCGGCGAACTTCTGGGCGACGCGCATCACGCTCTCCTGATAGATCATCAGGCCGTACGTGTCGTCGAGGATCTCCTTGGCATCGGGATGGAAGTACTCGATCGGCTTGCGGTTGTTCTTGCGGTCGGCGTAGTCGTAGTGCATGTTGACGCTCATCGGGCCGGGCCGGTAGAGCGCGAGCACTGCGGAGACGTCCTCGAAGCTGGTCGGCGCGAGCGAGCGCAGCAGGGCGCGCATCGGCGGCGACTCCAGCTGGAACACGCCCATCGTGTCGCCGCGGCCGAGCAGGTCGAACACCCGCTGGTCGTCGAGGGCGACGCTGTCGATGTCGAACTCGGGATCCTTCGTGGCGCGGACCATCGCCGTCGTGTCGGTGATCACGTCCAGGTTGCGCAGGCCGAGGAAGTCCATCTTCAGCAGGCCGAGGTCCTCCACGCCGTGCATCTCGTACTGGGTGACGACCGGCGCGTCCTCGACGTTGCCACCCGCCTCCGGCTTGCGCTGGACAGGGAGGTATGTGGTCAGAGGGTCCTTCGTGATCACCACCGCGGCGGCGTGGATCCCGTCGCTGCGCTTCAGCCCCTCGAGGCCTCTGGCGACGTCGACGACGCGCTTCACGTCCGGGTCGACGTCGTACATCGCCCGCAGCTCGGACGCCGCCTTGTACCCGTCGAGGTACTTCGGGCTCTGCTCGAAGCAGTACTTCAACGGCGTGTCGCGCCCCATCACCAACGGCGGCATCGCCTTCGCGATGCGGTCGCCCGTGCCGTACGGGAACCCGAGCACCCGCGCCGCGTCGCGGACCGCGTTGCGAGCCTTGATCGTGCCGAAGGTGATGATCTGGGCGACGTGGTCCCGGCCGTACTTCTCGGCCGCGTAGCGGATCATCTCGTCGCGGTAGCGCGAGTCGAAGTCCATGTCGATGTCGGGCATCGACACCCGGCTCGGGTTGAGGAACCGCTCGAAGATCAGGTCGTACTTGATCGGGTCGAGATCGGTGATCCGCAGGCAGTACGCGACGGCGCACCCCGCCGCCGAGCCGCGGCCCGGGCCGACGCGGATGCCCCCGTCCTTGGCGTGCTTGATCAGGTCCCAGACGATCAGGAAGTAGGACGCGAAGCCCATGTTCTTGATCACCTGCAGCTCGTAGGCCAGCCGGTCCCGCGCCGTGCTCGTCAGCTCGTCTCCCCAGCGCTCCCGAGCGCCGGCCCAGGTGAGCTCGTCGAGGAAGCTGGCGTCGTCGTGTCCCGCGGGGACGGGGAAGTTCGGCAGCTGCGGCTTGCCGAACTCGATCGTCACGTCGGCCCGCTCGGCCACCCACAGCGTGTTGTCGCACGCCTCGGGGAAGTCGCGGAACAGGTAGCGCATCTCCTGCGCCGACTTGAGGTAGTGCTCCTCGCCCTCGAACTTGAACCGCTTCGGGTCGCTCATCGACGACCCGGTCTGCACGCACAGCAACGCGTCGTGGGCGGCGTGGTCCTCGCGGTGGACGTAGTGCGAGTCGTTGGTGGCGATCAGCGGCGCGCCGATCTTGCGGGCGATCTCGACGAGCTGCGGGTTGGTGTCGCGCTGCGCCGGGAGGCCGTGGTCCTGCAGCTCGACGAACAGGTTGTCCTTGCCGAAGATCTCTTGCAGACGTCCGGCCTTGGCGATGGCGCCCTTCTCGTCGCCCTGCAGCAGCGACTGCAACACGTGCCCACCCAGGCAACCGGTGGTGGCGATGAGGCCGTGGTGGTACTTCTCGAGCAGCTCCCAGTCGATCTTGGGCTTGTAGTAGTAGCCCTCGAGGAACGCCAAGCTGGCCAGCTGGATGAGGTTTCGATACCCCTGATCGGTCTCGGCCAGCAACGTGAGGTGGTAGTAGAGCTTCTTTCCCCCCTCTGTGTCACCGCCGGAGTCGTCGACTCGACCGCGCCTGGCAGGACGCTCGGTACGTGTCTCGTAGGCCATGTAGGCCTCGGTGCCGATGACCGGCTTGACGCCCTGCTTGCGGCATTCCTTGTAGAACTCGAGGACGCCGTACATGTTGCCGTGGTCGGTGATGCCGATGGCCGGCTGACCGTCAGCCACGGCCTTGGCCACCAGCTCGTCGAGCCGGGCCGCCCCGTCGAGCATGGAGAACTCGGTGTGGACATGGAGATGGGTGAACGAGTCGCCCAACTGCTGTCCTCCCTTCCCGAGACTTACAACGATGTGATTCGTCGAACCTAGCCGCGATCAGCGCGGCGTCACAACGGTTGCGCCGAGCTCGCGAAACCGGCTCGGCGAGCGCTCAGAGATACGTGCCCGGACGTTCGGGCATGTTCGGGTCGCTGCCCTGTTGGGGGCCACCGGGCGGCAGCTGACGCATCTCTTCCAGCTGTTGGCGGGCCGCGAGCTGCTGGGCGAACAATGTCGCCTGGATGCCGTGGAAGAGCCCCTCGAGCCACCCGACGAGCTGGGCCTTGGCCACCCGGATCTCGCTCTCGGT
>JBBQTN010000117.1:0-16339 GCA_038213195.1 Acidimicrobiales bacterium
ACTTCGGACACCACCCCGAGCAGCTGGACATCTTCGACCAGGCGATGACAGCCAAGGCACACGCCGACACCGCCGGGATCCTCGCCGCAGTCGACTTCTCCGCGTACCCGACGATCGCCGACATCGGCGGAGGGCGAGGCCACCTGCTGGACGCGATCGTGAATCACAACCCGGATGTGAGGGGCATCCTGTTCGATCTCCCGCAGGTCATCGACCAGGTTGAGCTCACCGCGAACGTCCGCTTCGAGTGTCGTGCCGGCGACTTCTTCGTCGACGGGCTCCCCACCGCAGATCTGTCGATCCTGATGCAGGTCATCCACGACTGGGACGACGACGACGCCGAGCGGATCCTGTCGGCAGTCGCCGCATCCGCCCAGCCAGATGACTCGCTGATGCTGTTCGAATGGGTTCTCGCAGAGCACCCCGTCGACGATGCCGCCAACGTGATGGACGTGTTCATGCTCGCCGTCACCGGCGGCCGCGAGCGCACCGCGACCGAATACACCGCACTGCTCGATCGAAGCGGGTTCTACGTGACCGACATCCGCCAAATCGTCGGACCGATGTGCGTCATCGCGGCACGACGCCGCTGACTGAAGGTCAACACCGACAGCTCTCCGCCCGTCAGCAAAAGTGGTCCGCGGTGCCGCTGTCGCAGTGCCGGTCTGCGGCTGATGGCGACCCGTCGCAGCCGGCCCGGCGCTTCTCCCGCAATGTCCTCTCTGCCGTGGCGAAACCGAACTCATCCGATATCACGTGGGCTAGTTGAGGGGCTAGGTGCGGCACTCAGTCGGTGCCTTTCGCGTCTCATAATCGCGAGTATAAACTGCGACATCCGCATCCCAGAACTGCCGATGGAGGGCGATCTGGCTCTCGCGCGCTCCGTGGTCGAGAATGTGCGCGCCCAAGCGCTCGTTCAGCCAAGCAGTCCCGGCGTTCCGGGGCGGTCTTCGACGAACGACGCCGCGCGCGTTTGGGGCGGGCTCGTCGGCGTGGATGGGATGCGGCCGCCGGACGGCCGAGCCGGTCTCAGGTCGGCGTGAAGCGGGACGGCGTTCATCCGAGCAGCCGGAGCGGCACCTGGCGCGGACCTCGGACGGGGCCGAGGGACCATTCGATGTCGGATTCCGGCATGGCGAGCTCGAAGTGGGGGAACGTTTCGATCCAGGTGCGCAAGCCGACAAGCAGTTCCATGCGGGCGAGGTTCGAGCCAAGGCACCGGTGGATGCCGATGCCGAAGGACGTATGCCGGTTGTGGGTGCGGTCGAGCACGACCTCATCGGCCCGTTCGAACTGTGTCTCGTCCCGATTTGCCGAGGCGTACGAGAGCAGGATGCGTTTGCCGCCGGCGACGCGACAGCCGGAGACCTCGGTGTCTTCGGTGATGACGCGTGCGATGGTTACGGGTGAGAAGTAGCGGAGGAACTCCTCGACCGCGCCTGGGAGGAGCTCCGGTTCCTCGACCAATCGCCGCAGGTCTGCGGGGTGCGTACCGAGGTGCATCAGGCTTGCGCCAAGCACCGACCAAGTGGTGTCGATCCCGCCGATGAGCACGACGAGGAGCGCGCCGATGCGTTCCTTGTCGGTGAAGGGCCGAGGGGTGCCATCGGGTTGCTCTGTCTCGGCGTTGAGGATCATGGTGATGAGGTCGTCGGTGGGTGCCTCGGCACGGCGCTGCAGTTGCTCGGCGAAGAAGGACTGCACTTCGCGGTTGGCGCGGCGGGCGATGTCGATATCGGACTGGCCGTCTTTGATGATGTCGTCGACCCAACGCCGGAACTGGGGGCCAAGCTCAGCGGGGAGCCCGTAGAGGTGGGCGATGACTTCCGTTGGGAGCAGCTCGGTGTACTCGGCG
The DNA here is from genome assembly GCA_038213195.1 of Acidimicrobiales bacterium. Taxonomy (GTDB): domain Bacteria; phylum Actinomycetota; class Acidimicrobiia; order Acidimicrobiales; family Ilumatobacteraceae; genus JAODBQ01. The sequence goes on from JBBQTN010000117.1 coordinate 1,856, forward strand.
GCAGCGTCGACCTCGGTGCGGCCGACGATCGCCTCGACCAGGCGGCGGGTGGTGCGCTCGACGAACGGCTGGAGCAGCTCGGTCTGGCGGGGGTTAAACGCCGGGAGCAAGGCGCGGCGCAAGGGGCCGTGATGGGGCGGATCGAGCGTGATCGGCGCCAGCTCCATCTTCACGTTGTCGGGGTGGTTTTCGTTGACGACCGTGACTCGGCTGGAGAACTCCACCGGGCGGCGCGCCACCTCGACGATGTCGTCGTAGCGCGAGAGAAGGTACGCGCCGTAGAAGCGCTCGGTCGAGGCGACCGGGCAGCGGTTGCGTAGATCGGCCAGGATCTCGGGCGCGTGCGCCGCCCACTCGTCGCTGAGGTGATCGAAGTCGGTAGCCCAGTCCGTCACAGGTCGGCGCGGGTCCATCGCAGCTTCCTCCGAACTCGTTTGATTGTCTGCAGGTCAAGTCGGCGGAGGTCACGCGACCGAGATCCCGCCGTTCACACGAAGCTAAGCACCTGTCCCGTCACGCGGGCCGAGCTGGACCGCCGAGAACAGCGCCAGCTCGGCGAGATCGGCCGGAACGAGGACGCCGAGATGGGCGTCGTCCGGGGTCTTGGCGAACAGCCTGGCAGCGAAGAGATCGGTGGCGATGAGCGCCGCCGGGCCTCCGCCATCAGTCACGGAGCGAGGTTGATGCGCACCCCATTGCGCTTCGCCTCAAGCCGGAGTTTCACCCTTACTCGGAACGATCGATTCCAAACGAGTGCCACCACCTGCTCGCGCCAGACTCGGAAGTCGGATCGAGCCAGGTGAGGACCGCCCCGCGAATCGTTCATCCACTCGTCGTCCCATCCTCGCCCCACTCCGCGAACGCGTACCGGGCAGATGTCAGACGCAGGGAGCCCGGCAGCGACTTGGCGATGATGATCCATCAGCGGGTCACCCTCGTCGAGCCCGACCCGGAAGACCCTGGTGCCTTCAGCCTCGACATCATGCGCGAGCGGATCGCCGGTTGCGACGGCCACCTCGTCGCCCGCTGCGACAAGGGCATCCAGCAGAGGTCGCATCGGGTAGTAGTGCCCAGCGCCGGGGCGACAAGTGAACAGGACACGCACACCCACGGTCTCGTCGCTACCGTGGTATCGGCTGTTCAGGCTCACGTGGTCGAGCCAGCCGACCCTCACTGGCATGCCCGTGGTCGTAGCGTTCGATCATGCGGCTCTGGTCCTGGGGCTGATCGCCGTGTTGCTGTCTTGTTGCGTGTGGCGGCAATCGCGCAGTGCCAGCCGAGTCGCTGACCCCGGTCCTGTCAATTCCCGCCGCATGCAGCGTCAACGGACCCGAAGTATGCCGCGCTCGCGCGCAGCTGCGACGGCGGCTTCTCGTGTCGCCACGTCGAGCTTCATCAGGATCGCCGAAACATGGTTTTCCACCGTACGGTGCGATACGAACAGCTCGTCGGCGATCGTCGCGTTGGGTAACCCGTCGGCGAGCAGGTGGAGCACCTCGGCTTGGCGGGCGGTGAGGCCCGCAGGGTGATCCCGCGTTGTCATCGACCTGCCCCGCGGGACCCGCGTGCCCTGCTGGGCGAGCGCGCGGCGGACGTTGTTCGCAGCTGCGCTTGCGCCGAGGTCGTCGAAGATGCGGATCGCACGGATCTGCTCGGCCTCGGTGCCGAGCATGAGCGCGAGTCCCTCCTCATATGGGATGCCCTTCTGCCGCCAGAACTGGGCTGCGCGCCGGTGCTCACCGGTCATCATCCACCGGTAGGACTCGGCCGTTCCCTCGGGTGCGATACCGAGCAGGCCGAGCTTCCACATCCAGAACGCGAGCGGGCCGCTCGGCCATGGCCGGCCGAGAGCGAGGCTGGCGTTCAGCACGTCCCGGAGGCGTGCGACGAGTTCTGGGTCGTCGTCGCCCGACAGCCAGAGGTACTCCGCCATCGTCGACGCCGCGGGATCGAGCGCCGACGCGCCCAGATCGACCTCGTACATCGCCCACGTGTGCATCAGTGCCGTCCGGGCCTCGTTGCGGCCTCGGCGGGCTTGGATGATCGCGAGCACGCGGGCCGCCAAGGTGTCGACGTGGTCACTGGAGCTCAATGCCTCGGTGGCCGTGTTCTCGGCAGCCTCCCAGTCGCCTTTCCACAGCAGGAACTCGGCGTGGACCGCCTGAGCGTTGGCAACCATCCAGCGGATGTCGTATCGGATCGCCGTGTCGCGAGCGCGTTGCGCGAAGTCGATTGCGCGGTCGACCTCGCGTACGTCGCCGAACATCCCTGCGATGTTGATCAGGGTGATCACCTCGCCCCATTGGTCACCCGATCGTTCGGCGACATCGAGCGCCTCCTCCATCACCGTCATCCCGTGCGCATCGCCGCGGCTGTCGAGTAGACAGCCCTTCACGCTCAACGCCCGTACCAACGCTGACGGGTCGCCGACCTCTCGAGCGACGATGATCGCCCGGTCGACGAGAGGGGTGACCCCGTCCTCACGATCCTCGCAGGCGTACTCGAGGTGCGCCCGTTGGCTGAGCGCGCGTGCGAGCTCCGGGGTGAGCCCGTGGGGATCGAGGAGCGCGATCGCCTCGTCCGCGTACTCCAGAGCCTGCTCGGTGCGGTTGTTCTTGGGCGCTGTGTTGGACGTCGTCGTACCCGTCGCCCAACTGGCTCTGCTCGCAGCTGTCAACACACTGGCGAGTTGCCGGTCATCGGCCGTCCGCCGAAGCAGTTCGATCGAGTGTGCGAAGAGATCGGCCGCTACGGGGTTGTCGAGTTGGTACTCCAACGTCGCCCAGTCGGCGAGAAGTGTGCCTCGTGCAGCGAGCTCGATGCGGTCCAAGTGCGGCTGGAGCGCGCGGAAGTGGGCGACCGCTTCACTCGTGCTTCGGATCGCCATTGCGGCTCGTGCAGCGCGTGGCCCGAAGTCCACGATCGCGTCGACGTCGTTGGCCGCGGTGGCGTGGTGAACGATCCTGGCCGGGTCTGCGGTGCCGCGCAGTGCATCCAGCACTTGCTGATTGAACCGCCGTCGGTCGCTCGGCGACAACGACGATTCGATGGCGCGGCGTTGCAGCTCGTGGGGGAACGACAACGAGCCGTCTCGGACGATGAGCAAGCCCTGCCGTACGCATTCGGCCAACTGCTGGCCGGTTGCCCTGGTGAGAGCGTCGACGAGCGGGCGCTCCGCCTGCCCGGGTATCACCGAGACGACCTCCAGCACCCGTCGTGCGGCGAGCGTCAGCTTCGCTGCACGGGCGAGCACCGAGTCGCGTACGGACAGTGGGACGTGCTGGGTGCCTGATGCGAGCACCTCGGTGACGAACAGCGGGTTGCCGCCGGTGAGCGTCACGATCTGGTCGATGTCGAACGAGGTCGACTCGATCATCGACGACACCGCATCCGGTGACAATCGGTTCAGCGACATGCGCACCACGTTCTGCTGCGGCAGCCCGCCGATCACCAGGCGCAGCGGATGTTCCGCGTCCACCTCCACATCGCGATACGTGAGCAGCAGCAGCCCGCTCGCTTGTGCGATGCGCCGGCCGAGGAACGTGATCAGATCGAGCGTCGCCTCGTCGGCCCACTGCGTGTCCTCCAGCACGAGCACTGTGGGCCGCGGCCGGCACGAGAGCAGCGCGAGCAGCGTCTCCATCACCGCCCGGCGATCGCCGTCGGTCAACGGTTGTCGAAGCGACGGAATGGTGCGGGCGACGTCCCAGATCGGGGCGAGTGGCTGCGGCGTCAAGAGATCGTCGCACGCGCCGAGCAACGTGTGTGCACGTTCCCTGGAATTGGCCAGGAACCGGTTGATGAGGGTGCTCTTGCCGATGCCCGCCTCCCCGCGGATCAACACCACGCGACCGCCCGCCGACGATGCACCATCGAGGAGCCGGTCCAGCTCGCTCAACTCGACTTCGCGCTCCAGCATCATCCGATCCGCACCTCTCGCAGCAGCCTAGATGAGCGGTCTGCGCGGACTTGGGGGAGCAGTCAGTCCAAATTTGAGTGGGCTCGCCCACAGATCTGGGTGGCCGACCCTCATGACGGCCCGCAGTCCCAGCCGTACGTTCGCCTCATCGATCAATCAATGCCGAGGAGGCACGAAATGGCACTGTTCATGGACGTCCACAACATCGAAGGCGGGGTCGCCGCCAGCGACGTCGCCGAAGCCCATCGCAAGGATCTCGAGACGCAGAGCAAGTACGGCGTCTCCTACCTCCGCTACTGGGTCGACGAGAAGGCCGGCAAGATCTTCTGCCTCGTCGAGGCAGAGTCGGCCGAGGCCGCCAACGCCGTCCACAAGGAGGCGCACGGGCTCTGCGCCGACGACATCTACCCCGTGAGCGAGCACACATGAGAGCGAACGTGATCCCCTCACCGCGGCCGACGAGGTCAGCGAGGTCCGAACTCCCATCGATCCGACCACAGCGCGGGTGGGCGGAGATGGTCATCACAGGCAGAACCCATCTCATGGCGCGTGTCGCAGCCGCGATCGCCGCTGCGGCAGTCCTCGCCGCCTGCGGGTCTTCGGCAGGGACCAGCTCGACCACCACCGTGGCCACTTCGGCACCGACGACCAACATCGTCACCACGACCGCGTCGCCCGTCGGCCATGGTGATCACCCGGCGGACGCGACGATGACCGATGCCGACCGGATCGCCGCCGAGCTGGCCACGGCCGGGTTCCAGGACGTGGCCACAGCGGAGGCGGCAGGATGGTCGAGCACACTCGACACCCTCGGCTGCTTCCAGGACGCGGCGCTCGGCGGGATGGGCGTGCACTACGTCAACCCGACCCTGATGGATGCCACGGTCGACATCAGCAAGCCCGAAGGGCTCGTCTACGAGATGGACGCCGGCGGGCACATCGCCGGGCTCGTCGCCCACGAGTACATCGTCCCGGTCGACGCGTGGACCAGCAGCACACCACCCACGCTGTTCGGGCAGTCGTTCCACCGCCACCCGACGCTGCCGCTGTGGGTGCTCCACACGTGGCTGTGGAAGGACAACACCGCCGGCATGTTCAGCGACTGGAACCCGGCCGTACGCCAATGCCCCGCCGGGGTGCCGATCTTCGGCGTCGACCTACCCAAGTGAGGGCTCCGCCACAGGCTGCCACCGACGCGAAGTAGCGGGTCTCACGCGCACTCAGCCGGCGTTTCAGGACGCATCAGTGGTGGTGGCGCATGCGCGTTCTGGGATGCCGGGTGACAGCCCGAGGGTGGCCGGTGCGAGGCACGCCGCCCAAGTCGACGGTGACTCGACGTCGTCAATGCACTCGTACCTGACCGAGATCGCGCCGTTCATTGATCTCCCAGGTATCGGCCTTGCGCCGGTTCTGGGACGTCTTCATTCCGTGGCCGGGTAACAGACGACGAGCGACGTGATCCCGCGGGTCTTGGGTGGTAGCTACACCGCACGGTGTGGGTCACCCCCCGTGCGCTGGGGGGTGTTGCGTGTGAGACTCGATTGGTGCGGGCGATGTTGTGGTGGGTGCGCGTGACGTTGCGGCGCGAACGGGGGTCGCGCCTGTTCCTGGTCCTGCTGTGCGGTGTGTCCGTCGGGGTGGTGGCTGCCGCGTGGCAGGCTCAGCGGCGGGGCACCGACTCCGTGCAGCGGCTGACCAGTTCGGCCGGGGCAGCCGATGAGGTGATCTTCGCCTGCCCTCAGGGACTCGGTGTCAAGGATGATCCCTCGCTCGACCAGTGCGCGACACGGGCCACGGCAGACTCCGCCGAGCTCGCGCTGCGAGCTGTGCCCGATGTCCGGTCGACCGACATCGGCGCACCGCTGGTGATCGCGCTGCTCGATCCGCACGCCAGCAACGGGTGGGGTCGAGCAACGATCGCCTATGCATCAGCGCAACGGGGGCTGGTGTGCGGCCGACCGATCGTTGTCGCCGGGCGATTGCCGAGTGATGGTGCAGATGACGAGATCGCCGTCACCGAAGCAGCCGCATCACGGGCAGGTTTGCGCGTGGGGGAGGTCGTGCGCCTGGCCGGCTGGACCTCACTCGACGGTCAGTTCGACGTACCGCCCGACTCCACACCGTTCGAGAGCCGTGTTGTCGGGATCATTCGCTCGACGGCGGACATCGCTCCACCCACGGGCGTCGACGTGACGGGAACGGAGCTCCCCGACGGGATCTATGCCGGGCCGGCGTGGACCGCGCGGCACGCGAACGGCCTCTTCGCCTACGGGTGGGGTGTCCTGGTGCACCTCAGCGACGGTCGACCAGATGCCTTCAACACATCCTTGAAGCAACGGTGGACAGATCGGCTCTTTCAAACCGGCGCGGTGGTCGACGCCGACCTGCCTGCGCTGGAGCATTCGATCAGCACAGAGGGCACCGCAGTCGCCATCTTCGCGATCGTCGGCGCAGTCGCCTCGCTCGCTGCGCTCGCACTCGGCCTGAACCGCCTCCTGCGTCGTGACACGGCGGACACTGCGACGCTCGCCTCGCTGGGCGCCGCTCGAACGGAGTTACGCGCCGCGAACACGTGTGCGGCCGTGGCGGTCGGGGTCCCGTCGGCACTCCTCGCGACCGTCGTGTGCTTCATGTTGTCACCATTCAGTCCCGTTGGCCTCGCTCGACGCGCCGAGACGGATATCGGCCTTCGGCTCGACCTGACGGTCGCGACGTGTTCGATCCTGGCGATCCTCGCGGTGTCGGCCGTCGTCGGTGCGACCGCGGCGATCGGCAGGGTTCAGGTGCGGTCGCGCCGCGTCGGCGAACCCTCACTGGTGCGCCGGTCGACGGCCCGACTGGGCGCGGTTCCTCGCGCAGCCGCGTCGTTCCTCGCGGGCGGCACATCCCGAACAGCGATCGCGCTCGCCGCTGTGGCGATCGCGACGACGATCGCCAGCGCCGGACTGATCGCCAGCTTCGACAGGGTCGAACGCCACCCCGCTCGCTACGGCGCCTGGTGGAACGTCGTCGTCGGTGACTACTCCAACGCTGATGCGCTGGATGGTGGGTTGGACGCGATTCGCCGCAACCCGAATGTTCAAGCGGCTGCCACCCTCGGTGACACCGACGCGACGATCAACGGCAAGTCCGCCCAGTTGATCAGCATCAGCAGGGTGTTCGGCAACATCCCCTCGACGATCTCCAGCGGTCGCGCGCCCAACTCGTCGTCGGAAATCGCCCTTGGAGCGACTCTCGCCGCGTCGCTCCACGTCAAAGTCGGGGACACGGTGTCTGTCGAGGCGAGCGACAACGGCACCGTGGCGGGCAGCTTCACCGTCGTCGGACTTGCGGTGCTCGACAATCCCACTGCTCTGGATGTCAGTCCTGGTGATGGTGCGCTGGTGACTCGAGGTGCGACTGGTTCAGCTCGCGGCCAGGTCGATCAGTCGATCCTCGTGCGGTTCGACCCGTCGGTCGGATCCGGCCAGGCCATGCGCTCGATCCTGTCCCAGTTCAACGTCTTCGTGGTTCGCGCCGCCCCTGAGAGCGACGTCAGCAACCTCGGCCGGATCCGTGCCGTCCCCTGGTTCATCGCCGCACTGGTCGGGTCGTTGGCGCTCGCGACGTTCACGCATTCGATGGTCACGACACTCCGGCGCCGTCGAACAGAACTCGCCGTGCTCGCTGCGATCGGGATGACGCGCCGCCAGCTTCGACTGGTCACACTCTCGTCAGCGGTGGCGATGGTCCTCACCAGCTCCGTGCTCGGCATCGTCATCGGTGCCGCCGGCGGGCGGGCGCTGTGGAACCAGCTCGCGAGTCGTCTCGGACTCGCCTCGGGTCCGGTTGTGGAAGCCCTTCCGATCGCTGCCGTGATCATCATCGCCGTTGCGTTCGCGGCGACCATCGCCGGGGTCGCCCACGCGTTGGGAACCCGCCGCGGTTCAGGCGACCCACTGCGCGCCACCTGACCGAATTGGAACGCAATCCTCCACCGCTCAAGCCGCGTCCACCTCAACGGGCACCCAGCGTCCGTAACCACCCGCCCGCAAGGCCTGTGGCCGCGTCCCTAAGTGCCATCCACGGTCGGACCAGGTCGTCGTTCCCGTAGCGGGGCACGAGGTGGACGTGGAAGTGCAGCACCTCTTGCCAGTCGGCCGTTCCGCTCGACTGGATGAGGTTCATCCCGATCGGCTGAAGGGTGGCGCGCAACAACGTCGCCACCCGATGGACAGATGGCATCACCGACGCGGCAGCGTGTTCGGTCAGCGACCAGATGTCAGGCGTGTGCGTCCGCGACACCACCAAGGTGTGTCCCGGAGTTGCCGGTCCAACGTCCAGGAAGGCAACGGTGGCGTCGTCTTCGTAGACCTCCCACGCCGGGGCCAGACCATCGATGATCGAGCAGAAGATGCAATCCACACGACCATCCTGCTCGGGTCTTCGGCCAAGCAGAACCGAACGCGAGCACAACCGCCAACGAGTCTCCAGGCCGGCGTTGTGTGACACTCTGCGACGGGGTGGCGCCGCGCGTTAGGACTCGACCGGGTGGCTCGGATGCGCCAACTACGACCGCCGTTCTCGGTCGGTCTGTTGCACGTCACGTGGGCGGCGAAAAAGTCGGCAACCTGCAGCGTTGCGCACGGGCACGTCTCGTCTGGGGCGCGTGGCCCCACCCCGATGGATGGCGCACGGAGCGCCTCGTGAAGGGCAGACTTGGCGTGTGAACGAGGGCAGCTCGGCCGACGAGTTGGTGGGGGCAATTCGTGCCGGTGACCTGGATGGGGGTGCACGTCTGGTGGCCTTCGCTCACGGTTTGGCAGGGTCGCGGTTGGGTGGCCGCCACGGCGCGCGCACCTCGTTGCATGTTGTGGCTGACTGGCCCGGCTATTGGCCGAACGCGCCTCAGATCGTGCGGATTCTGGTCGCGGCTGGGGCCGATCCGAACGCACGCGATCCTGAGCCGCGCTCGGAGACGCCGTTGCATTGGGCGGCGAGCAGCGACGATGCCGATGTTGCGCGGACTCTGATCGAATTTGGGGCCGAGGTGAATGGTCCCGCCGGGTCGATCGGATCGCCGCTGGAGAACGCGGTCGGGTATGGCTGTTGGAACGTCGCGCGGGTGTTGGTTGAGCGTGGTGCTCGGGTGGAGCGGATGTGGGTTGCGGCGGCGTTGGGGATGCTCGATCGGCTTCGGGAACTTGTTGCCGACGGGCCGGTCGATGATGTCGAGGGCTGGTCGCAGGCGCTGTGGCATGCGTGCAACGGCGGTCAGCGACGCGTCGCCGAGTATCTGGTGGGCATCGGAGCGGACGTGAACTGGCTTCCCGACTACGGGCGGGGGGGACCCCGCTCGACGCGGCGCAGCAGCTCGGTACGCAGCAGCAGAACGTCATCGAATGGCTTCGAGAACAGGGTGGCCACACCGCTGATGTCAGTGAGTGATGATGACGCTGTCAACGCTCCGCAGCACATGGTCGGCGGCCTCGGTTGGTAGGAAGCGTGCGAACGACCCGGCGCTCTGGGACTCATGGCTCGCCGCCGTCGAGCATCGGGCGCTGCGCAGCGGATGGTCTGCGCCGCACTGCGAAGCGGCAGCCCGGTGTACCAGGCGCGTGCGTCCCCGTGGGTGCCGCCGGTCATTCGGTGCTGCGTCGTCGAATCGGCCCGACGCTGCGAGCGCACGGGGCAAACGCTCTCGCTTGATAACGATCAGATCGGTGACGTGTCGCACATGATGCTGATGGTGATGTCCCGTGGCAGGGCGACGGCCGATCGAGCGCGACAAGCGGCGCCGCGTACTCGGACAGAACTTCTTCACTGACCGCAACGTCCTCGCGCGCTTCATCGACGGGCTCGAGCTACGTCCAAAGGCCATCGACCATCGCCCTCGCCAGATCCGCGAGGAACTGTACCTCGGCCATGCGAGAAATCGCTGGCGGCGTGAAACGTTCAACTGCCAGATAGGTAACCGAAGGGACTTGGTGAAACTCACCGCTGAAGCGGGCGGCGCGCTTCTCGAACGTTTCCCCTGGTAGGGCCACATGCAACCCCGCTGCTTGGGATTGGGAGTAACCATAGGAGTAACAGGCCGCAGGATTCGATATCGAACCATGGTCCCGACCACAGCGTAGTCGACCGAGTCGCCGCCGAGCCTCGCGACGTCGCCGTCGCTCGAGCCGACATCGGGCTGTCGAATCGGTATCGATGGGGCCGCATCGTCGAACGGCGGCGACGTGACTCGGTTTTGGTTCATGTCCGACTCGGTGCTGCCCCTCGCCGAGATCAAGAAGCGTCCTTATGCACGTCCAACCCCGCGCACCGCTCCACGATCACCTCCATGACCTCCTCGTTCCCACCGGTTCGGAAAGGGGCCGCTCAGGGGACCTGCTGCATCTGGAGAATCTGACAGACGTGTCGAAGTAACAATCCAGGATGCCCTCAGATCCCAACACCAGTCTGACCGACGGCTCACAGCATCAATGAGAACCCGGGCTCGGCGAGCGACCCGACACTATCTCATCCCCCCAGAATGCCCCCCGCAAAGGAGGCAATCCTCGTCTACCTGACCTCAACTCGCCCGACGTGCAGCGACGGTGACGGAGGCGGCGTACCTACCGACGGTCCCGGAGATGACCACATCGGCGCGGTCGCCCCGGTCGTTCTCGCGCGGCACGACGCCGTCCCGGCGCACGAACAGCCGCTCGCAGGGGTCGCGGTATCGCTCTGAGCGGATTGCGGCAGAGCGTCGACCGGGTTCGTGCGCGCGAAGGTGCGACCTCGTCGGGCGAATCGGTCACGGCGCGACCGTTGCGGTCGCGTCAGGGCGGAGTCGGGCGAGCACGAACCCGACCAGTTCGTCGCGGTTCATGGCTGCGCCCTTCGCAATCGGTTGCTCCAGAGCTGGATCGCTGCGCAGCACCGCAAGGGCGCTCACACGACCGTCGATATCGCTGAAGAGAGGGCGGTGAGCGTCGAGGTACCCGTAGATCACAGCAGCGACGGCGATCTCGTCCGTGCCGCTCAACCACGTCGCAACCGGGGCGAGCGCAAGCCACAGTGCCCCCCACCACCGCGCGTCATAGAGACGGGTGATCACCTGAACGCACGCGTCCCGAGCGTCTGGGGTTCGCAGCTCCGTCGCCGCGAACACGATCGCGATCAGGTGGAAGCCCTCCATTCTGGCGTTCGCGGATTCCTGCGCGAGGTTGAGACCGCGCCGGTAGCAGTCCAGCGCGCCGCTCGGGTCGGGCGGATCGTCGACCCACATCTTTTGGCGTCCCTGATGGTAGGCCGCCCACGACAGCAATGAGGGTGCGCCGACGGTGTTCGCGAAGAGCGTGAGATCGCGCACGCGCTGCGGCACTTCTGAGAGCTCCGTCTGGAACGCCGCTTCGGTGCGGGCGGCCAGTGCTCCGCCTCTGGTGAGCGGATCAGGGTGCGCCTCCGCGGCGCGGCTTGCATTCTGCGCTGCCTGACGAGACTCCGTGGTGCGGTGCTCGGCGGCGGCGACCTGGGCGAGAATCGTCCAGCACGCAGCGGTGTCGGGGTGATCGGGAGACGGGGCGACGTCGATCCCGCGCTGGGCGAGCCGGGCGGCAGTTTCGAGTTCTCCTACCGTGACTGCCGCTTCGGAGGCCCACCCGTAGGTCTTGGTGCCCGGTTGGGAGCCCGCTCCCTCGAGGGCAATGGTTCGCACCACCCACTCCCTGTGCTCGTGGTTGAGATGGGCGCGTGCATACGGCCCCGTGGCACCGACGAGCTGTTCGGCCGCCTCGAGGTTTCGCTCCGAGATCGCCCAGTCGTGGGCGGCGCGGACATTGCCCCACTCCCGTTCGAGGAGCTCACCAGCCTCGCGCTGGCGGGGCCCCGTCCAGAGAACGCGAGCGGAGCGGGCGACGTCGAGGTAATGGGCGAGATGCCGCCCGCGCAGTTCGGACGTCTCATCGCGCATCTCGAGGCGCTCCGCGGCGTACAGCCGCAGCGTCTCCAGGAGCCGGAAGCGGAGTCCTCCGGGTGAGCGGTCGGCGGTCAGCATCGACTTGTCGATCAGCAACCCGAGCACCTCGACCACGTCGAGCTCGTCCACGATCGTGATGTCGGAGCACACGGCCACGGCTGCGGAACTGTCGAAACTGCCAGCGAACACCGAGGTCCGGTTGAACAGCAATCGCTCCTGCTCGGTCATCAACTGATACGACCACTCGACGGTGGCCCGCAACGTCCGATGACGGCCCGTTGCATCGCGGGTCGCACGCAGGAGACGGAACCGGTCGTCGAGATGACGGAGGAGATCCGACGGACTGAGCGACCGGATCCGAGCAGCCGCCAACTCGATCGCCAGTGGGTTGCCGTCGAGCCGGCGACAGATCGCACCGATCGACTCGAGGTCGGTGGCGGTGGGTCGGAACATCCCGTCCGCCGCGTTTGCACAAGTCGTGAACAACTCGACCGCGTCGGACGACGGGTCGAGCGATTGGATCAGATGGACGCGTTCGCCGGGCACACCGAGGGATTCTCGACTCGTCGCCAAAATTGTGACGGTCGGGCAGCGGGCGAGGACCGCGCGGATCAACTCCGCGACGGGAATGATGACGTGCTCGCAATTGTCGATGACGAGCAGAATCCGTCGGCCACGCAGCCATTCAACGATCGAGGCGACCAGCGGCATCCCCGGCTGCGGCTGGATCGACAACGAAGAGGCGACGATCGCGGCCACCGCTGACGAATCCGACACCGACGCCAACTCAACCAACCAGGCCCCGTCGGCGAGCTCGTCGGTCAACGACCACGCACACTCCGTCGCCAACCGCGTCTTGCCGACTCCACCCGTACCTGTGAACGTCACCAACCGGCGATGCCTCAACTCCTCGACCCGTTCGTTCAGCCAGCGCACACTTCCGACGAAGTCCGTCGCAGGCAACGGCAGGTTCCCGCGTCCGTGGTCGACGGTCGCCAACGGGCGATCCACCCACGGCAGATCCGGTGCGATGATCCCAAACAAGGCAACCCTCTCGGCGACACCACGCAGCCGATGAGGACCGAGGTCGACCAGTCCGACGTCGCTCACCTGCCCGAGAAGCTCGACCGTTGCGCTGGTGATCACGATCTGCCCGCCGTGCGCCGCCGCCATCACTCGCGCCGCCCGATTCAACGGAGGGCCGAAGTAGTTGCCGTCACGCTCGTGCGCCTCGCCGGTGTGCACCCCCATCCGTACCAACAACGACACATCACCAGGCCATGACTCCGAACGCAAACGCCGTTGAGACTCGATCGCAGCCTCGACTGCGTCGACCGACCGCAAAAACGCCGCCCCGAACCCGTCCCCGCCGGTGAAGAACACGAACCCGCCATGCACCGCCACGGCCGAATGGATGATCTCGTCATGACGAGCCAACGCGACCGTCATCTCGCGAGGATGGCTCTCCCACAGTTGCGTCGACGCCTCGATGTCGGTGAACAGGAACGTGACCGTTCCCGACGGCCGCTCGACACCACCGTTGCTCGGCGTCTGGATCAACGGTTCATCCTCACCGACGCCCGCGCTCGCCGCACGCGACGCGCAGGCTGGCGGCATCGCTGAACACGGCACGACGCTACCGGAGGCGCACCGTCGGATCCCGTCCGATCCCGTCCGATCGCGACCTCCACGCGCCCCAGAATAGGCGCGCGGGTTGGTGCCTCGTCCGGCCAGGAAGTCCCGGCGGCCCGCCGGACGTTTGCCCGATCGCAGACGGACGCCCCTCAAGTCGAGGCAGAAGGATGACGGGGACGGCGACGGCAATGACGGGTGTCCTCGGAGCGACACGGATCGCCGACGTCACTGCGCGATTCTCGTTGGCGGAAGAGGCCTTTCGTGATCGCCAGCGACACTGCACAAGCATCTGCAACGCGAAGGCCACAGATCGCGCGATGCACCGTCGCTCGGCTGATGCGTGAGCAGGGCATCCGTGGGGTGCAGCGTGGCAACAAGCAGATCACCACCCACGCTGATCGCAACGTTGATCGGCCCCCGGATCTCGTCAAGCGGGACTTCACCGCAACAGCCCCGAACCAGCTGTGGCTCGCCGAAATCACGTACTGCTCGAGGTGGGACGGCTGGCTGTACGTCGCGTTCATCCTCGACGTCTACGCGAGGGTGATCGTCGGCCGGCAGATCGCCACCCACATGCGCACCGACCTCGTCCTCGACGCGTTGGAGATGGCCGCCTGGCGACGCCAGCTCATCGACGGGTGCGTCCACCACTCCGACGCCGGCTCGCAGACCGGTACACCTCGATCCGCTACACCGACCGGCTCGCCACCGCCGGGCTGTCAGCCTCCGTCGGGACCGTCGGCGACGCGTACGACAATGCGATGGCCGAAGCCCTGAACGGCACCTTCAAGGCCGAGCTCGTCACCCTCCACCGGCCATGGCGCACCCCACGCGATCTCGAGATCGCGATCATCGAGTGGATCGACTGGTACAACCACCGCCGCCTCCACTCAGAGATCGGTGACGTCCCGCCCGTCGAACATGAGACCCACTGGTACCGTCAACAAAACCTCGCCCTACGGGCAGGAACCCCATAACCCGCACTGCA
>JBBQTN010000118.1:0-16303 GCA_038213195.1 Acidimicrobiales bacterium
CGTGGAGCAGCACGACCGGTCGCCCGCTTCCGTGGATCTCGTGGTACAGGCGCAGCCCGTTGATGTCGGCGAAGGAACGGGTGGGGTCATCCATGCCGGTAGAGACGCTACGAGCCGCGCCAACTCATCGGGCAGTTCGCACCAAACGCGCGATCATCGATCCGTCAAGTATTCGGACGCCGTGAAGGCGCATCGCACAACCGATGCGACCTCAAATTGTCGCTCGTCACGGACTGCCCATACCGCCGGATTCGCAGCGAGCGTCGGGCAGTCGGATTCCGAGCGTTGATCACGCAGAGCGTTCATCTCGAAGCCGGATCTGTTGGCCACCAGTGGGCAGTTTCTAGTGGCCACTCACACCCGGCGCGAACATCCCCCAACCCGAACCGAAACGCAAGCACCCCAACGGCCAGCTCACCGACGATTCCGGGGCAAGTCACTGAGTTCCAGGAAGGCCCTCGCACGCATCAGGTCAGGCGTCGTTGACGCCATTGGCGCTCACGCAGATGGGTTCGCCTCGCGGGTGAACATCAGTTGGCCGTCCTGGTCCGATGTCGTTTGCGCAAAACCGGCCCGTTGGAGCGCGCGGATCGAGTGCTCGTTGTCCGGGCGAACGTGTGCCGTGAGACGCTGCACACCTTGCGAGCGCGCCAGGTCGACCAGTGCCCGGATAGCCGAGGTTGCAATCTCCTGGCGCCGGTAGCGAAGGCAGACGGAGTACCCGATCTCGACGACTCCGGCCACCGGAGGTCCGAAGAACCCGGCACTCGCTACCAGTTCGCCACCGCGGGCCACGTAGTAGACGAGCCATCCGGCCGATGCTGGGTCGTTGAGCAGTGTCTGTCGAAAGAACTCGACGGCATCGCGATCATGTTCGCCGCCGTTGGGCGGCCATTCCACGATGACATCGACTCCCAGCAACTGGGCCATGCAATGGAGGTCGCCGGCCAGTTCGGCCTCGAGGATGGAGACTGTCCCGGCAACCATCCGAAGTGACAGGTGGTCATCGCGCCCGGAGGTGGAGGTCATCTGCGAGTTTGACAGGATTCGCACCAGCGGCGACGCATCAATGCCCGCGAACCCACCCACGTCGGTGTCCGGCATCCCATCACTCTGTCCTCGAACCAGCGGACCGATGACTCGCCGGGTCGGGAACCGTCTACATGAGAGCAACATGCCTCGTGCGCGGTTTGAGCTCGCTCGACCAGCCGCAGGCCACGAACGACAATGCAGAGGAGGACCCGTGAGATTGGTCATCACCGAGAACATCACACTCGACGGTGTCGTGGAGCAGAACGAACAGACTGGCGAATGGTTCAGTGTCGCGAGCGGCGGAGCCGACACATCCGATGTCGATGAAGCGCTGCGACAGATGATGAGCGAGGAGGACGCCCAGGTCCACGGACGCAAGACTTTCGAGGCGATGCGCGGCTTCTGGCCGAACCAGACCGATGACACGACCGGCGTGACCGATCATCTCAACCGTGTCGACAAGTACGTGATTTCGACGACCATGGACGATCCAGAGTGGGCGAACTCGACGGTGCTCAGCGGACCGCTGGTCGACGAGGTCCGATCCTTGAAGGCGCGTCCGGGCTACAACCTGGGCGTGACCGGAAGCATCAGCGTCTGTCGATCATTGATCGAAGCCGGCATGGTCGACGAATACCGGCTCCTGCTCTACCCGGTTGTCGTCGGCACCGGACGTCGACTTTTCGACGGCGATGACAACGCCACACGCCATCTCCAGCTCGTCGACTCCAAGTCGTTCAGGTCCGGGATCGTGCTACTCCGCTACCAACCGGCCTGACCAGCACGAAACCGACGAGAGGACGACAGATGCACGAGAAGGGTGAACCGAACGAGATCGTGACAGCGGACGAATGGGCCGACGCTCGCGCGCCACTCCAGCGGCGGGAGGACGCATTTCTCAGCGAGCACGCCAGCCTCGACGATGCCCGACAGGACCTCGCCAGGACGCCGTTCGACGGGCACTACATCTGGCTCTCCGCGATTGGGGGTGGAGTCGCTCGGGTGTGATGGTCCCTGAGGTGTAGCGCGTTGGATGACCGCTGTCTTGCCCGAACTGGGCAATGAAGCTCTTGGTCAGGTACGTGCGAGTGGTGAGCCGACCTTCGGCGAAGGTCACCTCGTCTGGCTCTGCCGGGCCGTCCGAGAAGCTTGGTTCCACTGCCACACAATGCCCGAAACCGGACCCAACCGTGTGCATCAGCTGACCTGCAGCCTTTGGGCCTCCGAAGTGCCGGTCGCGGCGCAGAGCGCCCGGTGCATCTTCGCCCCGCGCGCGATTCGCGACGCGCCCAGATCGTGGCGCTTCCGAGGCGACGACCTGCCGTCCCGGCGGGACAATGACGCGTCGAGCGGTGACGACCTCCGGCACCCACTCGAAATTGCTCACGAGCGGCGCCGCTCGCGCCGCGAGGATGACCGGATGCCGCTCGCCATCGATTGCGTCCTGATCGACTGTGTCGACCTCGATTTGATGACGGGGTTCTGGTGCCAGGCGCTCAACCTTGAACATGTGACGACCGGACCATCTGGGGGACAACTGCTTGTCGCGACGGACGGATCCGTAGGCCGGCTGGGCCTGATGCCTTCCCAGAGCGAGAAGACCGCCAAGAATCGAGTTCACTTCGATCTTCGTCCGGACGACCAGCAAGCCGAAGTCCAACGACTGGAGGGTTTCGGGGCTCGACGAATCGACATCGGGCAGACTGACGTCACGTGGGTGGTCATGGCCGACCCGGAGGGCAACGAGTTCTGCGTGTTGCGCTCCTTGGCCCAGAAGGAGAGCGAGTCGCGACACAGCGATTGATGGCGTCAGCTCGCGCGAATTGCTTGCGCTTGGTTATCGGCGGCTCTCCATCGCTGATGGTCCGGAGCCTCCTACCGCTAGTTCAGCAGCCTCAACTGGGGACGGATCTTGCGATGAAGACGAACTCTCGGCCCGGCCGGTCCGGCGCGTCGCGCACGTCCTCAACAGCGAACCCCGCAGCCGCAAGCGAGGTGGCGATCTCGTCTCGATCTCGGACCCGCAAGGTCGAATCTGAAGTGACGACGTCACCGCCATCGAGGAACCGGAAGTTGTGACGACACGAAACGAGAGGCAGCTCCGCGTTCGTGAGCTCCACCCAATGCTCAACCGGGCCGGCGACCGTGTCGCTCACCGAGACCGACCCTTCCCGCGTCCACTCCTCCCAACCGCGAAACGACGGATCGCGCGTCTCGAACACGAGGCGGCCGCCTTCTCGAAGGACCCGACGAACCCCGACCAACACTGCAGACCAGTCCCCGTCGTGCAGAAAGACCTGTGCGACGTTGCCGGTCATCGACGGCATCGACGACCACGGATGGAAGCATCGTCACATCACCCGACAGCCAGGTGATCCGGTCCGCGACGGGCTTCGCGCGCGCGACGGCGAGTGACGCGTTCGCTGGGTCCAGCCCGATCACCGTAATGCCTCGTCGCGCAAGCCTGCAGGCGAGCACGCCCGTGCCGCATCCGAAGTCCAGCACGCTGTGCGCTCCGAGCTCCTCGACGATCGCCTCGTAGTGGTCCAGGTCATCACGGTCACCGTCGATGTCGTCGTAGATCGCGGCGAGCCGCGGGTCAGCGAAGATCTGGTCAGGCACTCGGCAACGATACGCGCAAGCTCGTAGCCGGTGGGTTCTACGCGAGACGTTACGCCTCGCACACAGGCGGAGCAGCGAGGAAGCGGCTCAGCGGTTGGGAAATAAGATGGCCGCCTGGGGCTGGCCGTGGACGATGGCCCGATGCGCACTTCGACCCCCGAACCTAGCAATCCCTTCCCACGATCTTCCCAATCACAATGAGAAGTGGGGGTCAATCAGGGGTACCCACGGTCACTTGCCTCGTGTCTACCACCAGCTAGAATGCCCTGGTGAACCTACATTTCTCGCGCTCCCGGCAGGATTCGAACCTGCGACGCACGGTTTAGGAAACCGACGCTCTATCCCCTGAGCTACGGGAGCTTGCTTGCTGAGCGGGGCGCAAACGCTCCGGATGTGAAGCGATCGCCCACTGCGACCCGCGACCGACGGCGGCAGGCACAAGGGCCAACCGCTGTTGTCTCGACGGACGTGGCGGCCTGTGGGTCACACGCACGGAGGCTACCGGAGCGGTTTTCCGGCCCCGCCCCAGCCGACTCGTGCACGGCGGCCCGACTCCATTGGACCGCCACCATCGCCGCGCCACACCTTGATGACGGTCAGGTTCGTGCCACGATCACCCACACCCCCGCGAAGTGGGCCAGCGCCGCTACCACTGTGCAGGCGTGCCACACCTCGTGGTACGAGAAGATCGCCGGCGCCAGACGCGGCTGACGGCGATACAGCAGGATCGCGCCGACGGTGTAGAAGAACCCGCCAACACCCATCAGGACGACAGGAAGCACACCCTGCGACTGCCACACCGCCGGGAACACGGCGACGGTCGCCCACCCGAGCGAGATGTACAGCGCACCGCCGACGATCCTTCGATGGCGCCAGTTGGTGAACTTCATCACTCCGCCGAGCGTCGCTGCCGACCACATCACGGCGAGTGTGGGCAGCCCCCACCAGTGTGGAACGGCGAGGACGCACACCGGGGTGAACGAACCGGCGATCGCAGCGAAGATCATCGCGTGGTCGGCGCGTTGCCACGACGCCCGCGCTCGCGCGCCGTGCACCCACCGGTGGTAGGTCGCCGACGCGGTCAGCATCGAGCACACGCCGAACCCGTAGACCACCGCCACAACCTTGGCCTCGGTGCCGTGGGCGACGAGGAACAGCGCAACGAACAGCGGCGGGAAGACGAAGAGGGCCAGTTGGTGCAGCCGCCCGCGCCAGAGCGGCCTCGCCACCGTGCCCAGCGGCGCAAGCAACTCCTCCATCGGGTCCGCCAGCCTCATGCACCCAAGAGTCTCGCAGCAGTCGACCAGATCCAACGTTTTGCCGACCGACAACCTGGCCACGCCGTGCAACGATCCGGTCGCCGACGGAGACTGTCCATCGTGCGCAAACGCCGCCAGACCGAAGAGGATCCCACCGTCGCCAAGACCGAGGACGAGTGGCGTGAGCAGCTCACCCCTGCTCAGTTCAGGGTGCTGCGCCGCTCAGGCACCGAGCGGGCGTTCAGCGGCGAGTACTGGAACTGTCACGATGACGGCGTCTACCGCTGCGCCGCTTGCGACGCGCCACTGTTCGCGGCCGACACGAAGTTCGAGTCGGGCACGGGCTGGCCGAGCTTCACCGAGCCGGCCTTCGCCGACGCCGTGACGCTGCGCACCGATCGCTCGCTGTTGATGCGACGCACCGAGGTCCGCTGCCGACGGTGCGGGAGCCACCTCGGACACGTCTTCCCCGACGGACCCGGGCCGACCCGGGACCGGTTCTGCATCAACTCCTGTTCGCTCCGCCTGGAACGTGATGACGCCGGCGGGTCGACCGCCTGACCGGCCGTCGGCCGCCCGACCAGCCGCCCGTGACCGGCGACCCGCTGCTCGGGAGATCCCGGACCCGGCGGCATTGCGCGGAGGCGCAACCAGTCCGCGAGCACGTGACCGCCGGCGTCGACGGGAACTTGCCGCACGACCCCGCGGAACTACCGAGATCTTGATGGCGCCGCCGACCGGCGGGGAGTAGAACCGAGACATGACCGGCTCGCTGCGGCAGTCTGGGGTGAAGTCCCCGGAGGGACGCCGGCCGTGACCATGCGCAAGCCCTCACAGCCTGTCCTCGCAGGAGGCGCGTCCGATGCACCGGCCACGCAGCGCAACCTCCGGCGGAGGTGGCTGTTCTGTGGGATCGTGCTCCTCCTCGGCGCCACGCTGGTCGGTCTCGGGTTCGTGCTGCGGGCCACCCACGGGGACCGCCTGCAGGCGACGGGACAGCACACGACCGCGACGGTCGACTCGGTCCGGTTGACCCGCGCCGGCAGTGGCGGGGGCATCTTCGGCTCCGTCACCGTCCGTTACACGGACCAGACCGGCGCCGCGCACTCTGCCGAGCTCAACGTCGGCCACAACGCACCGCGCTATGCCGAAGGCGAGCCGATCGAGGTGGTCTACGACGCGACCAACCCGGGGGTCGTCGAGGTGGTCGGTGCCGCGCCGGTCGCCGCACCGCTGCCGTGGCCGATGCTGATCGTGCTCGGTGCAGTGGTGGTCGCCATCGGCGCGTCGTTGGCGGGCCGGCTGAGGTGGACGGCTCGCGTGCTGCGGGCCAACCCGTGGGTCGAGGTCGAGGCGCATGTGCTCGAGGTACCGCTCGCCGGGGGCAGCCAGCACGCGTTGACCCTCGTCGAGCTGCACGGCGCGCCCGACGACGGCATCGTCCTGGCCGGCGCGGCGTCGTGGCGGGCACGTCCCATGACCGCGTTCACGCCAAGGGCGTGGGTCGCGGGTTCTGGTCGCCGCTTCGTGATCGCGGCGAGGGGCGGCGCGCCGATCGTTTGCGCCAAGCGGATCCGCTTGAAGGCCGCCGCGCTCGACCAGGGACACCCTGGCGCCGTGGCGTCGCGGTTGCGCCCGACCAGATAGCAACCATCGTTCGAGCTGGCCGCGCAACCTCAGACGGTCCAGCGGGCCGCGCGACAGCCGACGGCTACCGTGGCCGAGTGGGCAGCCAACCCGAGACCGCCGACATCCCCGACGCACCGGGCAAGCGCGCCTCGACCGTGGCCGCGTCCGAGCCTGCGCAGCGCCCGAGCGGATTGAACGCGGCCGAGGTCGCCGAGCGCGTCGCCAACGGACAGGTCAACACGACGCAGACCGCGCCGACGCGGACCGTGCGGCAAATCGTCCGTGGCAACGTCTTCACCCCGGTCAACCTGATCGTCGCCGTGCTCGCGGCCCTGGTGATCGCCGCCGGATCACCGAAGAACGCGCTGTTCGGCGGGGTGATCGTCGCCAACAGCGTGATCGGCATCGTCCAGGAGCTGCGCGCCAAGGCGTCGCTCGATGCCCTCCGCGTCGTCAGCGCGCCGCGCGTCCACGTCGTGCGCGACGGCACGACCACCGACCTGCAGACCGACGACCTGGTGCTCGACGACGTGGTCGAGCTGCGCACCGGCCAGCAGGTCGTCGCCGATGGCGAGGCGCTCGCCGCAGACAACCTCGAGATCGACGAGTCGCTGCTCACCGGAGAGGCCGATCCGATTGCCAAAGCCGTGGGTGACGAGGTGCTCTCCGGCAGCGCCGTCGTGGCCGGCACAGGCTGGGTACGGGTCACCAAGGTCGGCGCGGACAACTACGCATCGAAGCTCGCCGAGGAGGCCCGGCGGTTCACGCTCGTCAACTCGCCGTTGCGCAACGATGTCAACCGGATCGTCAAGTGGGTCGGGTATGCGATCATTCCCGTCGGCCTGCTGCTCGCCTCCAGCCAGTTCTGGCGGCTCAACCAGGGCTGGCAGGACGCCGTCATCCAGACCGTCGCCGGGTTGGTCGGGATGGTGCCGGAAGGGCTCGTGCTGCTGACCAGCGTTGCGTTCGCGGTCGGCGTGATCCGTGTCGGCAAGCACCGCTGCCTGGTGCAGGAGCTGCCGGCGATCGAGGTGCTGGCTCGCGTCGACGTGCTCTGCGCCGACAAGACCGGCACGATCACCGAGGGCAGGCTGGAGCTCGCCGACGTGCAGGTGCTCGACGGTGGCGAGCAGGGTCAGGTCGACGACGCGCTGGCGGCGATGTCCGCCAACGATCCCGACCCGAACGCCACGCTCAACGCGGTGAAGACCCACTATGAGGGCCACGACAGCACATGGCGGCCGACCGGCCGGGTGCCGTTCTCCTCGGCGCGCAAGTGGAGCGCGATGTCGTTCGGGGACGACGGCGGGTGGGTGCTCGGCGCGCCCGAGCTGGTGCTCACGGACGCCTACGAGGGCCCGTTGCGTGACCAGGTGGAGCAGCGCGCCGCCGACGGGCAGCGGGTGCTCGTGCTCGCCCAGTGCGACGGAGACTTCGGCGATCCGGCCGCGCCGGCGCTGTCCCACGTGCGTCCTGCGGCGCTGGTGCTGCTCGAGGACGTCGTGCGCGCCGATGCGAAGGAGACGATCGAGTACTTCAACGACCAGGGCGTCACCGTGAAGGTGATCTCCGGCGACAACCCGGTCACCGTGGGCGCGGTCGCCAAGCGCGCCGGGCTGACCGGGTGGGAGTCGAGCGTCGACGCGAAGGAGCTCCCCGGCGACGACGATCTCGACGCGCTCGCCGACGCCTTGGACGAGCACATGGTGTTCGGGCGGGTCACGCCGCACCAGAAGCGGGCGATGGTGCGCGCCCTCCAGCACCGCGGCCACACCGTGGCGATGACGGGTGACGGCGTCAACGACGTGCTCGCGTTGAAGGACGCCGACTGCGGCGTGGCGATGGCATCCGGCAGCGAGGCCACGCGCAGCGTCGCCCAGATCGTCCTGCTCGACTCGAACTTCTCGGCCCTGCCCGCTGTGGTCGCGGAGGGCCGGCGGGTGATCAACAACATCGAGCGCGTCGCCAGCCTGTTCCTGACCAAGACCGTGTACTCGATCATGCTCTCGATCTTCGTCGGCGTCCTCGCGCTGAACTACCCGCTGCGCCCGATCCACCTGACCATGTTGAGCTGGTTCACGATCGGCATCCCGGCGTTCTTCCTGGCCCTCGAACCCAACGACGATCGGGTCAACCCCGGGTTCCTCTACCGCGTCCTCGGCTGGGCGGTGCCAGCGGGTGTCGTCATCGCCTCGGTGACGATGGGTGTCTTCGCGCTCGTCCAGCTCGACGCAGGCGTCGACGCCGCGCACGGCCGCACGATCGCGGTGATGGTCGCCGGTTCGATCGCGCTGCTCAACCTGTACCGGGTCGCCCGCCCGTTGAACCCGCTGCGGATGGCTCTCGTGGCGACGATGGCCGGGTTGTTCGCGGTCTTCTTCCTGCTCCCGTTCACCCGCGACACCTTCGAGCTGCCGATCACCAAGTGGTGGGCGTACGTCATCGGCGCGGTGGCCATCGTGGTCGCGTATCCGCTGCTGGAGTTGGGCAGTCGGCTCAGTTCGAGCATTTCGCGGCGTCGGCATACGATCGCCGGATGACCACCACCGTCGTCACAGGGGCCAACAGCGGCATCGGCCGGGCCACCGCCATCCACCTCGCCACGCAGGGCCACATCGTCTACGGCACCGTCCGCAGCCTGGACAAGGCCGGCAAGCTGACGGCGATGGCGAGCGACGCCGGCGTCGAGGTGCGCCTCGTCGAGCTCGACGTCGCCGAGGACGAGTCGGTGCGCAAGGGCTTCGCCGAGATCCTCGCGGAGGCCGGTGGGGTCGACGTGCTGGTCAACAACGCCGGCATCGGCGGCAACGCCGTCGCCGAGGAGTGCCCGCCCTCGCTGTACCTCGACATGATGAACGTCAACCTGTGCGGAGCGGTGCGCTGCCTGCAGCAGGTCCTGCCGGGGATGCGCGAGCGACGTCACGGGGCGATCGTCAACATCACCTCGATCGCCGGGCGGATCGCCGCGCTCGCGCAGTCCCCGTACGTCACCTCGAAGTGGGCGTTCGAGGGGCTCAGCGAGGGCCTCGCCCAGGAGCTCGCGCCATTCGGGATCCGCGTCGTGATCGTCGAGCCCGGCGTGACGAAGAGCGCGATCTTCGCCAAGAACGTCGACACCCCGAACAGCACCGGCGCGTACGACGCCCAGTACCGGCGGATGTTCCAGTTCTACGCCGCCGGCATCGCCCGCGCCACCGACCCGTCCGAGGTCGCCAAGCTGATCGACCACGCGCTCACCACCGATCAACCACGGTTGCGCTACACGGTCAGCTGGGGTGGACCGGAGATCGTCCGCGGTCGGGCGGAGATGTCCGACGAGGAGTGGGTGGCGCTCGGCGCGGCCGAGCACGACAGCGACTACTACGACCAGTTCGGAGCGCGCTTCCACCTCGACCTGCGCACCGCCTGAGGGGCGGCGCGGCGTCCGTCAGCCGAGCGGCGTGGCGAGGTCGTCGTCGACGATCTTCCTGTCCTCTTCGTTCGCGACGGGTGTCTCGTGGGCCGATCTCCACGCCGCCTGGGCCTCGTCGCTGCGGCCCTGCGCGTGCAGCGCCCTGGCTCGCGCCTCGTGGGCGTACGCGAGATCGAAGTCGGCGATCCCACTGGCGACGCAGACCGCCATGCACCGGTCCGCGGCGGCGAGCGAGAGGGCCGGCTGGCCGACGGCCAGCTGCACCTTGGCGATCATGTACGCCGCACGGGCCGCGTTCTCGGGCGTCCGTCCGGCGGCGCGGTCCCAGTGGTACGCCGCGGCGTAGGCGCGGCGCAGCAGTTCCTCGTCGTCGTCGACGGTCCGGCCGGTGTGGGCGAGGAGGTCCCAGATCGAGTTGTTCGCCTCGATGCCCTGGGCCCTGTGCCACGAGTCCACGGGCTCGGCCAGCGGTGTCCCGGCACCGGACGTGGTCGGCGGAAGCGGCTGACCGGTCTCGATCAACGACTTCATGCTGTCGAGCACCCACACCCAGCCGTCCTTGACGTTGGCCCACGTCAGCGGGCTGCCGGCGAGGTCACCGTGGACGAGGCGAACCCGGGTCAGGTTCTCGCCGACCGGATCGATCTCCCACGTCACCCGGCTCGGGGGTTCCTCCGCCATCGCCGGGTCGTACAGCACCCGCCAGGTCTGCACGAACCGCCGCGGCGGATCCATCTCCTCGATCACGCCCTCCACCGCCGGCCGGCCGTCCGCGACGATCGTCGTGCGGTACGGCTGACCGCGGCCGAACGGCTGCTCCGGCGCAGTGCCGTGGAAGTAGCGCGGCATCCAGGCCGGATCGGTGATCGCCTGCCACACCTGCTCCGGCGTGGCGCGGATGAAGGTCTGGTAGACGTGGGCGGTGATGGCCATCGGGGCTCCTCCGGGTTCGGTGAGGTTGGTGACGTGGGCGTCCTGGTGACGCGGGTGCGGGTTCGGCGTCAGGCTTCGAGCCCGACGCGCAGGTCGGCGAGGGCGCGAACGAACGGCTGGGCGTACTTGCTGATCCACCGGTCGGCGATCTCGGCGATCGGCACCGGGTTGAGGTAGTGCAGCTTCTGGCGGCCGCGTCGCCGGGCGACGACGAGGTTGGCGGCCTCGAGCACGGCGAGGTGCTTCATCACCCCGAACCGGGTCATCCCCGGAACGCGTGCGCCGAGTGCCTGGACAGACTGCCCGTCGGCGGCGAACAACGCGTCGAGCAGCGCCCGCCGGGTCGGGTCGGCAAGGGCCTTGAACACTGCGTCACCCGTGCCGGATTCGCCGGTGCCAGGCCTGCCCGACCGGTTTGACCTGCCCACGCCGGTCTCGGCTGCACCGGTCGTGCCGATGCCCGTGCCCGTGCCCGGCGTAACGGGCGCGCCCAGGGGAACGATCTCGCGACCCGCCACGACGGCACGATATGTGACTTATTGGTCACCTGTCAAGTCGCGATTCTTGACCTAGTTCGTCGGGTATCGCGCTAGCGTGCAGGGAGCATCAGGCACAGGAACCACGGCAAAGGAGCCACCCATGCCCGTCCGTCTCGGCGACATCGCCCCCGACTTCACCGCGTCCACGACCGAGGGCGAGATCCACTTCCACGACTGGCTCGGCGACAGCTGGGGCGTGCTGTTCAGCCACCCGAAGGACTTCACCCCGGTGTGCACCACAGAGCTCGGCACCGTCGCCCGGCTCAAGCCGGAGTTCGACAAGCGCAACACCAAGGTCATCGGTCTGTCGGTCGACGAGCTCAGCAACCACGAGAAGTGGAACGCGGACATCACCGAGACGCAGGGCACCGCGGTGAACTTCCCGATCATCAGCGACGCGGACCGCAAGGTGTCCGACCTCTACGACATGATCCATCCCAACGCCAACGACACGCTGACCGTGCGCTCGGTGTTCATCATCGGCCCGGACAAGAAGGTCAAGCTGACCCTCACCTACCCCGCGTCCACGGGCCGCAACTTCAGCGAGATCCTGCGCGTCATCGACAGCCTGCAGTTGACCGCCGGCTACAAGGTCGCCACCCCAGCGGACTGGCAGGACGGCGACGACGTGATCATCGGCTCGGCCGTCACCAACGAAGAGGCCGAGAAGCTGTTCCCGCAGGGCTGGACCACCGTCAAGCCCTACCTGCGCACCCTCCCCCAGCCGAACAAGTGAGCTGACCTGCCTGCCCGGGTGGGCGCGAGTTGTGCCGAGCGCTGGCACGAATCGCGCCCACCTACACGAGGTGCTGCTCGACCCACGCCCGCACGTTGGGGGCGAGTCGGTCGAGGTGGGCGGCGGGCGCCTCGCGGACCTGGGTCGCGCTGATCGGGACGGCGGCGCGATCGGCGTCGACGACGACGGCCTGCGCGTCGAACCGCGCCGCGATCCCGGCGACGTACGGATCACTGCTGAACACCGCGTCGGGCCCTTCGTCGTGCGGCCAGCGCGAGCGGAACAACGCCATCCACTTCGCCCACAGCTCCTCGTCGTCGAAGTTCGTGTCGAGATCGTGGCGGACCTCGACGACCGAGACCGTCGGGTGGAGCTCGGCCAGCCAGCGGGCGCGCAGCTCGCCGGGCACCAGCTCGCCATCGCGGGTGTTGACGAACACGACGAGCCGGTCGCAGCGCTGCGCCGCCCAGTCGATCATGTAGCTGTGGCCGAGGTGCGGCGGGTTGAACCGACCGACGATCAGACCCGTGGCGTACTCGGGCGCGCTCACCCGGGTACCGCCTTCGGCGATGTGCGGATGAGCAAGTCGATGCGCGCCGAAACGACCTGCCTGCTGATCCGCTCGCAGCGCTCGCTCACCGCCTGCGCTCCCGCGGCCGCTTGCCGGCCTTCTCACCCGGGCGGAGCTCCTTGCGCAGCACGAAGCGCAGGCCGCTCCACGTGTCGTCGATCGCGCAGACCTTGTTGTCGACCCAGCCAGTCGGCAGGATGATCTCGCGTAGCACGTCCTCGGTCACGTCGGTGGGGATCCTGCTCGACCTCTTCGGCCATGCCACCCAGATCCCTCCCGCGGGCGCGAGGGGCGCGACGAGCTTCGGCCACGCGACCACCAAGCGGTCACGGGCGGTGAAGAAGGCGACCACGACGTCGAGCGGGGCGAGCAGCGACTGCTGCCAGACCGCGTCGCCGTAGTCGGCCAACGTCACGGCGAAGTCGGCCGGTGCGCCGACGACGGTGAACACCGCGTCGCCGACGATGCCGAGCTTCGTCGCCAGCGGAGTGCCGGAGTAGCCCGCCATCACGCCCGCCCGAGGACCCGATCGACGCTGATCTCGATCGCCACACGATCCGGCCGTGCACCGGGCTGCCGGTAGCGCTTGGTGTAGCCGTCCACCGCGGTGGCGACGCCGACCGGGTCGGTGACGAGGCGGGCAACGCCTTCCAGCGTCGCCCAGCGGCGCCCGTCGACCTGGCACACGGCCGCCCGGCCGCCTCGCGCCGCGTTGCGCGCCTTCACGGAGCCGGCGAAGGTGATCACCCGCGCCAACCCGTCAGCCGGCTCGTAGCTGAACCCGACGGCCACCACGTGCGGCGAACCGTCGGCGCGCAGGGTCGTCAGCGTGGCCAGGTGACGCTCGATGAGGAAGGCCGACATCTCCGGCGTGAGCGCGATCATCCGGTCAGTCTGTGGCAATCGCACGGAGGATGTCGACCCTGGTCGCGCGCCGCGCCGGGACCACGGCGGCGATCACCCCGAGCACGAACGCCAGCACGAGGATCACGGCGACGTTGCGTGTCGGGACGTCGAAGTGGTGCAGGCCCTGGTGGCGCAGCGAGACGATCACGACGTAGCCGAGGACGAGCCCCATCAACACCCCGACGATCGCGCCGTACAGCGAGGTGATCACGCTCTCCCACCGCACCGTGATGCGGACCTGGGAGCGCGACATCCCGACGGCGCGCAGCAGACCGGTCTCGCGCCGGCGCTCGTACACGGCGAGCAGCAAGGTCAGCACGATCCCCAGGACAGCGATCACGATCGACAGCGCGAGCAGTCCGTAGATGAACGTCAGGCTCTCGTCGACGATGTCGCTGCGCGAGGCGACGAACTGGTCGCGATCCTGGAGCTGGCCGATGCCGTACCCGGCAATGACGCTGTTCACCGCGCGACGCAGGTCGTGATCGCCGACGCCGCCGGCGCGGGCGAGGAACACGATCCCGGCCGGGCTGTCGATCCCGGTGCCGTCGAACAGCCGCCGGTCGTAGACGCGGGCCTGGGCGAGATCGGTCGACGAGTAGATCCCGCGCACGGTGAGCGTGCGCGGCTTGGCGTCGATCAGCACCTGCACCGTCGATCCCACGTCGAGCGACCGCCGCTTGGCCTCGCCGCTGCTGACGAGCAGCCCGTCGGGCGTCAGCGCGGCGAACCCTCCCGCGACGAACTTGTAGTCGAGCACCTGCGCCGCTGCCTTGCCGTCGACGGTCGAACCGACCGCCGACTTGCCGTCGGCGAACACGAGCTGGGCGAAGCCGAGCCCGGTCGCCGCCCTCACCTCGGGCAACGCGTCGATCTCGTCGACGAAGGTCTGGCTGAAGCTCAACGCCCCACCATTGGTCGAGTTGATCACGTAGTCGGCGCGGACCGTGCTGCCGATGGTGTCGCGCAGTTGCGCCTTGATCGACGCCGCGAACACCGTCGCCCCCGTGACGAGCGCGACACCGATCAACACCGGCGCCGCAGTCCGTGCGGTGCGCTTGGCGTTGCGCTGCACGTTGCTGCGGGCCATCACACCGGAGATGCCGCGCACCCGCGCCACCGGCGCGCCGAGCACCTTCGCGATCGGCGAGGCCATCGCCGGACCGATGAGCAGCACCCCCACGAAGATCAGCAGCACGCCGATCCCGAGCAGCTTGCCGTCAGCGCCCTCGATCACAGCGACGACCGTGCCCACGCCGCCGCAGACGGCCACGACGGCGGCGAACACGCGCGGCCGCAACGACCCCGTCCGCTCGAACGCGCTCTCCGCCATCGCCGCCACAGGGGGCACCCGCCCGGCACGGATCGCCGGCGCGACTGCGGCGACGAGCGTCGCGCTGAGCCCCGCGACGAGCGTGACCACGACGGTTGCGGTCGTCAGCTCGAGGCCGTTCGCGGGGATGCTGTAGTTCAGGGCGCCGAGCAGGTCGCGGATGCCGACGGCAAGCCCGATCCCGCCGGCGAGGCCGAACAGCGAGCCGAGCAGGCCGACGGCGACCGCCTCCACGAGCATCGCCGAGGTCACTTGGCGACGGCTCGCGCCGACGGCGCGCAGCAGGGCGTTCTCGCGCTGGCGTTGCGCTGTGGTGATCGAGAACACGTTGTAGATCACGAACGCGCCGACACCGAGTGCGATGAACGAGAAGATCGACAGGAACAGGGTGACGAAGCCGAGCGCCTTGCCGACCTCTGTCTGCTGCTGCGCTGTGATCTGTGACCGGGTCAGGCTCTCGGCGACATCCGGGTCAAGCGCAGTGCCCACCCGCTGGGCGAGCACCGCACCGCTGACGCTGCCGTCGCCACGGACCATCACCGCGTTGATGAAACCTGGCTTGCCCACGAAGGCCTCGGCCGTCGGCGCGTCGAACAGCGCCCACGTCGCGTTGTTCGGCGACGCGATGTCGTTGTAGGCGACGATCCCGACGAGGGTGAACTGCCGCGAGCCCCCGGTCGAGTCGAGCTTGACGGTGTCGCCGACGCGGTACTTGGCGTCTGCCGCCGTCTGCCGTTCGAGTGCCACCTCGTCCGGCCCGCTCGGCCTGCGGCCTTCGACCACCTTCCACACCGACAGCGCCCCGTCGTTGATCGTGCCGCCCGACGTCGGCGCCGTCGGCCGCTCCAACGGCTTGCCGTTGCGACCGATGACGACGACATCGTCCTCCACGAACGGCTGCGCGTCGGCGACGCCGGGGATCGCCGCCACCTGTTGGACGGTGCTCGCCGGCAGGCGGTCGCGCGACTCGAAGCCGAACGCGAGCTCGACGGTGTTCGACGACTGCACGTACGCGTCGACGCGCTGGTACTGGTTGGCGAGGAGCGCGTCGAACGTGCGCTGCACCGTGTCACGGAAGATGAACGTGCCGGAGAGGAACGACGTGCTGGCGACGATGGCCAGCGCCGTGAGCATGACCCGCCCCCACCGCGCCAACACGCTCCTCACCCCGAGCCGGAACACCTGACCCACATCGAGTCCGCGCCACTGCTCACAGCGGCGAGGGAAGCGCCAGCGACGAGCCGCACGGAGTGAGCAGGCGAAGCGCAGCGGAGCCCAGTCCCGACCATCAGATCAGCGGCGAGGGAAGCGCCAGCGACGAGCCGCACGGA
>JBBQTN010000119.1:0-16247 GCA_038213195.1 Acidimicrobiales bacterium
AACAGCACGGCACGCCCTGCTGTGTCGATCGCCGTACCACGGCGGTCTCCGGATCGAGCCCCTCGTGGAGACCCTGGCGGTAGCGGGTGACGATGAACAGCGCGTAGTCGATGCCGACGCCGAGACCGATCATCGCGGCGAGCTGCGTCGCGAAATCGGGAACGGACGTCAGATGGGCGATCAGCTCGACCACTCCGAAGCCAACGCCGATGCCGAACAGCGCGGTCAGGATCGGCAGCCCCATCGCCAGCAGCGACCCGAAGGCGAAGAGCAGGATCGCGAGTCGAAGTTCACCGTCGCGTACGCGATCGCGCCGTCGGCACTGATCTGCGCAGCGCCTGCCGCGTCGTACGGCGAGGCCACCGCGACGACGTGATCGACCTTGGCCAGTTCGGCGAACAGGGCTTGCATGCTCTGGCGGACGGTCGCATCCGCGACGCCGGCCGGCGCCTTGATCACGACGTCGGCCGAGCCGCCGGCCTGCGTCGGGAAGCGACTCGCCAGCAGGTCGGTCGCCGCCTGGGAGTCGGTGCCGCCGAGGCGGAAGCTCTGGCTCCACGCCGAGCCGGCGCTGCTCGCGGCGAACGTCAGCCCGACCATGACCAGCACCTGGACGAGCAGCACGCGACGACGACCCACGCGCGATTCGGGCGAGCGTGCTGGGCTCCCTGGAGAACGGGGCGTCGCGCCTGAGGCCAGGTCACGCTACCGATCGTGACTCAGCCGACGGTGGTCTGACTGAACGAGACAATCATGGCGCACCCCGCCAGCTCACCGGGCGCGCTCGAGGTCCGGCCGCGACCGGACTCGCACCGCGCACCGACCTGCGTGCCCCGTGGATCGCCGACCGGACCGCCTCGGACCACGGCGACGAGTCTCGACCTGCACTCGACTGCCACATAGCCGCTGCGCGGACTACGCGTCTTCGCCCGCCGTGGGCCTCCCCGGCATCGTCTTGGCGATCGGGATCACCGCCGCACTCGGGCCAGGCCTGACCCACTCGATGATCGCGATCGGCGTGGTCTTCTCCCCCGGCGTCGCCCGGGTGATGCGCGGTCAGGTGATCAGCACCAAGGACGCCTCTACGTCGACGCCGCCAACACGTTCGGCACCCCGTGGTGCCGAGTCATCCTGCGCCACATCGTGCCGAACTCGATCCAGCCTGTGGTGATCCAGGCGACGTTCCTGCTCGGCCTGTCACTGCTGGCCGAAGCGAGCCTGTCGTTCCTCGGGCTCGGCGTCCAGCCGCCGCAATCGAGCTGGGGGATCATGCTCCAACGCGCCGCCGAGTTCATCTCCCGCGCCAGCTTCAACATCTACGCGCCGGGTTTGGCGATCGCCCTCACGGTGCTGTCGTTCAACGCGCTCGGCGATTCGCTGCACGACCAGCTCGACCCGGTCGCGAGCGCCCGACGCGAGCTGCGCCGCGCCGTGCGCAGGGGCCGGCGTCGGGCCCGGCGGGCAGGATGACTACCCGCCCGGCCACGGTCGGCTGGTAACCCAGGGGCCATGGATCTTGGTCTCGCGGCCGATGGCGCCTCGTACTGCCCGGCGTTCGCGCTGCTCGACGACGCCGGCGATGCCCAACTCGCCGCCGCGCTGGCGCGCCAGGTGACCGACGGCTGTCCTGAGCCGCGGCCCGGCGAGACCGGTGCGCGCTGGTGGGTGGTGACGGCGATGGCCGGCGTCGCCACCGACGACGGCGGCCGACCCGCCCATGGGCCGGAGTCAGAGGTCGTCCGGCTCGGTCGTGGCCAGGGCGTGCTGCTCGTCACCGATCAGTCGGCGACGGCTGCGCTCACGGTCGGCGAGTGGCTCGGCGGCGCAGCGGCCCTGGCAATCTCCTTCGACCTCGACGAGGTGGCCGCCGTCGACGTCGACCCGTCGCTCGTGCGCCGCCGTGTGCGGTCGATGACGCTCGAGCTGAGCGGTGCGTCGTGGGGTGCGGTCGGGCTGAGCGTTCACGGCGAGCTGATCCGCCACTCGGGCGAACACGACGCGCCGCTGCGCAAGGCCGACGGCACCGAGCTCGCCGCCCGCCTGGCCGACGCTGCAAAGAACTGACCGCGAGCAGCCTCAGCGCTTGGGCCCGGTGGAGATCGCCCGGCGTTCACGGTCCGCGTCGACCCGCTGGCTCGCCCGGGGAGGCCGTGCAGGCGTCGACATCGACGGCACGGTGCCGGTCGTCGTAGCGTCCGATGGTTCGACGACCGAGATGGAGAACACGATGGCCGAGGTCGACCCGCTCGCGGAGCTGCACCAACGACGTGAGCTGGCGCGCCAGATGGGCGGTCCCGAGGGCATCGCCCGCCAGCGTCAGCGCGGCAAGCTGCTCGTGCGCGAGCGCATCGACCTGCTCGCCGACGCGGGCTCGTTCCGCGAGTTCGGGTTGCTCCGCGGGCACGGCGGCTACGACGAGGTCGGCGAGCTCGTCTCGTTCACACCGAAGGGTGTCGTCGACGGGATGATCCGGATCGACGGCCGCAAGGCGGTCGTCAACGCCGGCGACTTCACCGTGCGCGGCGGATCGGCCGGCGGCCCCGAGGGCGGCCTCGGTGCCGAGCTACACGCCAACGGAAGAGCCAAGGAGTGGATGGTCCCGTTCATCCGCCTGCTCGACGCGGCGGGTGGCAGCGTGCGCAGCTTCGAGGAGCTCGGCCGCACCTACCTGCCGGACGGCAACTCGTTCACCGCTGTGGACACCGATCTGCTCAACCTCGTGCCGTGCGTGTCCGCGGTGATGGGCTCGGTGGCCGGACTGCCGGCGGTCGTTGCGTGCATGGCCCACTGGAACGTGATGGTCCACGACACCGGCCAGATCTTCCCCGGCGGGCCACCCGTGGTGAAGGCCGCGCTCGGCTACGACATCACCAAGGAGGAGCTCGGCGGCGTCCACATCCACAGCAGGATCAGCGGCTGCGTGGACAATGTCGCCACCGACGACGCCGACGCACTGCGACAGATCCGCACGTTCCTCTCCTACCTGCCGAGCAACGTGTACAAGATGGCGCCGCGTGGCGAGCCGTGCGAGCCGGCCCTGCCGGCAGAGGAACTGCGCGACGCCATCCCGCTCAACCGCCGCAAGGCGTTCGACGCGCGGCGGATCTTGAAGATGGTCGTCGACGCGGGCTCGTTCTTCGAGATCGCGCCCGACTACGGCAAGCCCCGCATCACCGGGCTCGCCCGCGTCGATGGCTACCCGATCGGGATCATGATCAACAACCCGCGCGCCGGCGGCGGCTCGACCACCGTCGCCGCCGGCGAGAAGACGATGCGCCTGATGCAGCTGTGCGACACGTTCCACCTCCCGCTCATCTCCTTCGCCGACGAGCCGGGCTTCATGGTCGGGCTCGAATCGGAGAAGCAGGGCATCGAGCGCGCCGGGGCTCGGATGGTGTGGGTCACCTGCCAGTCGCGGATGCCATGGCTGACGTTCGCCATCGGCCGGCTGTACGGCGTGGCCGGGCAGTGCCACCACCGTCCGTCGGGGATGTTCCGTCGCTACTGCTGGCCGACGGCGCGATGGGGCTCGATGCACATCGTCGGCGGCGCCGCAGCCGCATACCGGCGGGAGATCGCCGAGGCCGACGACCCCGAGGCCAAGCTGGCCGAGATCGAGCACCGGCTCGAGTCGATCGCCTCCCCGTACCGCACGGCGGAGGCGACGTCGCAGGACATCATCGACCCCGCCGAGTCACGCCAGATGCTCGTCGAGTTCGTCCACGACGCGCAAGAGATCCTCGCCCTGCAGCTCGGCCCGCCGAAGATCCCGTACCATCCGTGACGCCCGCGCCGAGCTCACCAGACCGGCACGGACGACGCCGGTCCGCTGCGCCGGCATCGCCGATCGGCTGACCACCTGCGAACGACAGCTGTTGCTCGCCCCGGCGGAGCTGATCGACCGACTCGCCGAAGCGGACCTGTACCTCCCGCCAGCGCAAGGCCGCGCGTGTGGCAGGATCGGCGACCGATGAGGGCGTGGGTCGTGCGTTCGCCAGCGCCGATCGCGCACGCACCGCTGGCCTTGGTCGAGCGGTCAGAGCCGGTGCCGGGGCCGGGTGAGGTGCGCATCGCCGTCAGCGTGTGCGGCGTGTGCAGGACGGACCTGCACCTCGCAGAAGGAGACCTGCCACCGCGTCATCCCGACATCGCCCCGGGCCACGAGGTGGTAGGGGTCGTCGACGCTGTCGGGCCCGGGTGCCGGCGCTTCGCGGTCGGCGATCGTGCCGGCATCGCCTGGCTGCGCCACACCTGCGGCCATTGCCGGTTCTGCCTGCGCGGCGACGAGAACCTGTGTACCGACCCCGCCTTCACGGGCTGGGACGCAGACGGCGGCTATGCCGACATGGCGGTGGTCGACGAGGCGTACGCGTATCGCCTGCCGGACGGCTATGGCGACGAGGAGGCGGCACCACTGCTGTGCGCGGGGATCATCGGGTACCGCGCGCTGCGCCGCGCCGCGCTGCCCGCCGGCGGCCACCTCGGAATCTACGGCTTCGGTGCCTCGGCGCACATCACGGCTCAGCTGGCGATGATCCAGGGCGCGGCGGTGCACGTCCTGACGCGCAGCGCCGCCGCCCGCGATCTGGCACGAGAGCTGGGCGTCACCAGTGTCGGCGGTGCGACGGCGAAGCCGCCGCACCGGCTCGACGCAGCGATCCTGTTCGCGCCGGCCGGCGAGCTCGTGCCGGTCGCCCTGTCGGCGCTCGACCGCGGCGGCACCCTCGCGATCGCCGGCATCCACCTGTCCGACATCCCTTCCTTGAACTACCAACGCCACCTGTTCGAGGAGCGCCAGGTCCGCAGCGTCACCGCCAACACCCGCGCCGACGGTGAGCTGCTGATGCAGATCGCCACCGATCACCACCTCGAGATCCACACGACGGGCTACGCGTTCGAGCGGGCCGCCGACGCGCTGGTCGATCTCGCCGAGGATCGCGTCAACGGCGCGGCGGTGATCCACACCGGCGCGGCGGGCTGACAGCGCCGGCTGCGGCCGGAACGTCGCTACGACTGCGCCAAGCGCCGACGTCGGGCACCGAGCACAGTCTCGACGACCGCTGCCGTCCGATACCCGGCGACGGCTGCGGCGACGACCCCGGTGCACGTCTATGACGGGATGGGTGAATCCGGCTCGTCGGCCAGCGCGCTGAGCGCCAGGTCGAGGTCGAGGCCTGCGCCGGCGGCGAGGAGATTTTCGACCTCCTCGTCCGTCGCGGTCACCCGCGACAGGATTCGCTCGGTCTCCAGGCCCTCGCTCGCCACGTACCCGGCGAGCTCACGCAGCCGTCCGAGGATCGACAGGCCGCCGGCGAGGTCGCCACGAGTCACCCGGCGGTCGGCCTCGACCTGGAGCAGCAGCATGGAGGTCGGCGACGATGCCGGGGCGGGGTCCAACGCCCTCGCCGTGGCGAGCAGGCGATGGGTCTGAGCGCCGTCGCCGAGGCGCAGATGGAGCTGGGCGAGGTTGACCGTCGAGTACGCAGCGGCCGGGTCTGCGCCGAGACGGCGGCAGAGGTCGATCTGCGATTCGTACAGGCCCATGGCCGTTCGGTAGTGCTCGTCGTCGCCGCTGTCGCCGACGAGGTGGTGGGCGACAGCGAGATGACCGTAGGCGTTCGCCAGCGCGTGCAGGTCGCCGCTCCTGCGAGCGTGGTCGAGCTCGCGCTCGGCATGGTGCAGGCAGCCGGGGAGGTCGCCCCGTGCCGACGCCGTCATGGCCAGGATGGCCTCGGCCTTCGAGGCCTCCGCGGTGTCGCCCACTGCGAGCGCGAGCTGGAGACCACGGTTCGCCGCCACCGCGGCATCGTCGTAACGGCCAAGCGCGACATGGTGCCAGCCGATGCCGATCTCGATGTCGCTCAACAGCACCAGGTCGTCGTCACCTGCCAGGGCGCGGGCGAGGTTCAGCTCGTGCCACTCGCGATCGTGGTCACCATGGAGTGAGGCGGCGACGCTGCTCTCGTTGAGCACGCGGGCCCGCTGCTGCTGGGTGATCGACGGGTCGCGCAGACCACGCTCGGCCAGTGCGGTGGCGGCGTCGAGCCGGCCGAGGATGCGCAACACCTTGACGAGTGGTGCGAAGACCCGACCGTCGGGTCCCACGCCGACGCTGTCCCACAGGTCGATCGCCTTGCTGAGGGTCCGTAAGCCGGCGCCGAGGTTGCCGACCTTCGTCGCCGCGATGCCTGCTTCGAGGAGTTGCGCAGCGGCACCGGACAGATCGCCGGCGAACTCGAGGTGGTCGGCGACGACCTCGCGGAACTCCCCCACCCGTTGGCCGGCGACGGCCGCCAGCCACGCAGCCGCCGACGCGTGCAGCTGGGCTCGTTCGCGGTGCAGGACGGTCTCGTACGTCACGTCACGGAGCAGCGCGTGTTTGAAGATGAACTCGTTGCACCCGGCGAAGGCCGCCGGTGCCCGCCGGTGAACGAGCTCGCGCCGGCAGGCGTCGTCGAGCGTCGCCGACGTCAGCTCGACGGCACCTTCACCAAGTGCAGAGACGGCCTGGTCCCAGAACACCCGACCGACCACCGCGGCGCGCTGGAGTGCCGTCAATTCGGTCGACGGCAGGCTGTCGAGTCGAGCCTGGAGCACACCGGTCAACGTGGCCGGCAC
Organism: Acidimicrobiales bacterium; assembly: GCA_038213195.1. Classification (GTDB taxonomy): domain Bacteria; phylum Actinomycetota; class Acidimicrobiia; order Acidimicrobiales; family Ilumatobacteraceae; genus JAODBQ01. The sequence continues at coordinate 6,619 of JBBQTN010000119.1, forward strand.
ACGCGACGGATCGAGACTTCCCGTGTCGATCGTCCACCGCTCACCGGGTGCGCCGGCGGTGATCACGTCGTCGTCGATCAACATCTTGATCAGCTCTTCCACGTAGAACGGGTTGCCGTCCGCGCGTTCGATGATCAGGTCGACCAGGGCGGCGGGCACGGCATCCGCGTGCTGGAGGATCTCGCCGACGAGCTCCGCGCAGGCCGGCTCGTCGAGGGCGCGCAGGACGATGCGCGTCGCTTGGGGAGCCCAGTCGGGCCGGCGCTCGGCCAGCGTCGTACGCGTCAACCCGACGACGAGCAGGTGCATGTCGGCCCGGCGGGCGAGTTGGGCGACGAGGTCGAGCGTCTCGTCGTCGGCCCAGTGGAGGTCCTCGAGCAGCAGCGCACCGGGCTCGTGCTCCGTCAGCGCGGCGAACCAGGCGAACAGATGGGCCCGTGCGACCGTCGCGAACTCCGCCGAGCCACCGAGCCGTTGGGCGCTGTCGCTCGCACCCAGCTCGAAGCCGAGCCATTGCCCGACGATCTCGGCCTCGTCGTCGCCCAGCACCGGCGCCAACCCGTGGCGCAGCTTCTTCACCACGACGTCGGGGGGATCGCTGAGCACGATGTCGAAGCGGGTGGCGAGCACGTCACGCATGAGTCCGAGGGCCTGCCCGGACCGGCCCAGCAGGGCCCGGCCGCTGAACATGAACACCCGCTCTCTGCGGAGCTCGATCCAGTTGCGGAACTCGTAGAGGAGGCGCGACTTGCCGACGCCGGCGTCGCCGACGACGAGGACGTGACGGACGCCGGGCTCGGCGCAGCAGCGTTCGTACTCGCCGCTGAGCCGCGCCAGCTCCGCGGCGCGGCCGACCGTGTTCGTCTCCACGCCTTCCACGCCTCGGCTGGCGACGCGGAAGGCGCGCTCCTTGGCCCGCTCGACGGCATAGACGCGCACGGGCTCGACCCGACCGCGCAGGGAGATCGGCCCGAGTCCATGGACGTCGAACACGCCGCGCACGTGGCGGTACGTGTCGTGGGAGATGAGCACACCGTCGACCGGTGCGAGGTGCTCCAGCCGGCTGGCGATGTTCACCGCATCGCCGATCGCGGTGAACTCACTCGTCGTTCCGACGTCGCCGAGCAGCACCGGTCCGGTGTTGACGCCGACGCGCATCCTGACCACCGCGCCATACGCCACGCGCCGAGTCTCCAGCTCGTCCTGCATCGCGAGCGCGGCGCGCACGGCCTGCTCGGGATCGTCCTCCCGAGCGCCGGCAGCACCCCACATGGCCATCACTGCGTCGCCGATGTGCTTGTCGATCCGCCCGCCGTGGTCCGCGATCACACGATCGAGCGCCGACCACAGCTCGTTCATCACCTCGGCGACGTGCTCGGCATCGAGCCTCGCCGACATCTCCGTGAACCCGGTGACGTCGGCGAACAGGATCGACACCAGACGGCGGCGCTGATCGCCGTCGCGCATCGCCGCCAGTTGCTGACGCAGCACGGCGATGCCGGCGTCGACGATGGCGTCGGGCACGACCCCGCGCAACCGCTCCTGCGCGGCGATCGCCAGCTCCAACTGCTCACGCCCCTCCGACGACATCCAATCGCCTCCTTCCCCGGCAATTGTGCTGCAATTGCCGACCGAACGCTGTGTGCGGACGACGACTCGAACACGCCCGTCGCTTGGCTGGCGCGTCTTGAGAGGTGCCGACTTGATGACCTCGTTGCGCGCCGGAGAACTACAACAGCCGAAGAACAACGCTCGGTCGAGGACGCGCCAGAACAGGCGCGCTGTCGTCAGGCGATGCGTTGGGCGATGCTCGGGTAGTCAATGACGATGCCGTCGCTGTCGACGTGGATGTGCTCGGCGAAGCTGTCGCTGGCGAAGCCGACCTGTGCTCCGGCGCAAGGGCTGCGACGCCGTCCGGTACCGGGCGACGGCTACGGCGTGAGGGCTGCGACGCCGAGTGCCGCGGCGATGTCGCCGAGCCGCTCGGCGAAGGAGGCCGAGGGGATCGGCACAGACACGACCACCCGCTGCGCGCCCAGCGAGCAGTACGCCTCGACGAGCTCGGCCAACTCGTCGAGCGGGCCGCGGAAGCGCAGGCCGACTTGCACGGCGACGTCCTCGCGGGAGCGTTGCGCGCCGTCCCAGAACGGATGCAAGGCGAGCTGCGCGTCCAGGCGTTCGAGTCGGTGCTCGAACTCCGCCGGTGTCATGTTCCAGCCGTACCAGCCGTCGCCGAAGCGGGCCACCCGGCGCAACGCCGAGTCGCTCTCGCCGCCGATGTGGATCGGCGGCCCCGGCGACTGCAACGGCTTCGGGAAGCTCAGCGCCTCGGTGAAGTCGACGTGCCGTCCGTGGAACGTGCTCGCCTGCTCGGTGTCGGTCCACACGCCGCGCAGCGCGGCGAGGTACTCGTCCGCGATCTGCCCGCGCGCCTCGAACGACACGCCCAACGCAGTGAACTCCTCCTCGAGCCAGCCGACTCCGACGCCGAGCTCGAACCGTCCCCCGCTGAAGTGGTCGAGCGTGCTCAGCTCGCGCGCCCACAGCAGCGGATGGCGCAACGGGAGCAGCACGACCGAGGTGCCGACGCGCAGCCTCGTGGTGTGCAACGCCAGCGCCTGGCAGGTGAGCAGCGCGTCGAACAGCGCCGGTCGCCTGCCGACGGGCAGCTTCGCCGACTCGGTCGAGCCGGGCTCGGGCGGGTACGGGTACACCGAATCGAACTGCTCGAAGAAGACGATGTGCTCGGGCACCCAGACCGAGTGGAAGCCGAGCGCCTCCGCCGCCTGGGCGAAGTCGCGGGCGTACGCCGGCCCGTACTTCCTCGAGCCGTCGAACGACTGCGCCAGTCCGATCTCGCACTCCCCCATGGCGCCACCGTAGCGGTGCCGACCGCTGGGGTCGGATCTCAGCCGTTGACGGCCGCGGCGAACGCCTCCAGCTCGCGGGGGATGTCCGGCCCGGCAGGCTGATAGGCGATCTCGGTCATCCCTTCCTCGGCCATCGCCGCCAACCGCTCCCGGATCTCAGCGGGACGGAAGATCGCGCCCATCGACTGCAGGACCTCCGGGGTGACGAAGGCCCGGTCGCGGTCGTTCAGCGCGATCAGGTGGCGATCGTGGATGGCGAGGTGACGCTCGTCGACGGGGACGTCGGCGTATGCGGCCAACCAGTCGCTCCCGTTCGGGACGTCGTCCATCGAACGACCGGTCTCGAACCAGAAGTGGTAGTACACCGCAGCGCCGTGGCCGGCTGCCGACATCACCCGCTCCGACGCGAGATCCTCGCCATCGTCGATCACGGTGCCGAACAGCAGGCTCGCCTCGCGGGCGAAGCCGCCGACCGGCGGAGCGCCGGCCATGAACACGCCGTCGGCGACCTCCCGCGCGGCGGCGATGCCCTTCGGGCCCGCGGCGCCCAGCAGGAACGGCACGTCGATCGGACGGCGGGCTCCGTAGCCCTCGGGGTGGATCATCTGCATCTTCGCCCCCTCCCACTCGACCACCTCGCCGCGCAGCAGGGCGCGCAGCACGCGCACGTAGTCGGCGACGAACGCCCAGCGCAGCGGCTTCTGCCCGAGCGCGAAGCGTCCCGTGAAGCCCGTCCCCACCGCCACCGAGACCCGGCCGGGGCCGGCAAGATCGACGAGGGTGGCGATCGCCGCGGCGTTGGCCATCGGGTGGCGCAGGCTGGGGATCAGCACGCCGGGGCCGAGGCCGATGGTCGACGTCCGTTCCGCGCAGCGCGCCAGCGTCACCCACACGTCGGGGTACAGCGCGGGCGAGTCGTACAGCCACGCCCGCTGATAGCCGAGCGACTCGGCGATCGCGACGTGGTCGGGAGTTGCCATCGACGTCGCGAAGGCACAGGACAGGTCGAAGCTCATCGAACCCCCAGTTCGTCGTCGGGCGCCGACTGTCGCGCCCGCACTGCGGCCAGGTGTACTACATCGGGCCCGGTTCGGCCGCGGTTCAAGGCGACGACCACGGCGACGAGCAACGCCGTCGCCAGCACGCAGGTGGCCAGCACCCACGGCCAGATCCGGCGGTGCTTGACCGGTTCGAGCGGCAGGACCACGATCGGCGTAGGCGGGGCGAAGGTGAGGATCGGCCCACTCGTCGTTGCTGATCACCCGGCGGATCGTCGTCGGGCTGGCGCGCCGCGAGCGGAGCTTGATCAGCGCCGGTGCGGCGCTGCGTTTCGCCACGGTGGTCCGCTCGTCGGCACGTCGAGACGGCGCCCCGCTCACCGGATCACCTCGAGCCGGGCGCAGGTTCGTCAGCGCTCGTCCAGCGGATGCAGACTCCGTTCTCGGCCAATCGACTCGAGGAAACGACAATGACCACTCGCTGGAAATCAGGCACGACGTGACCGCACCCTCCATCCTCGACGTGCTCGAGGAGCTCATCACGACCGTGGTCGGGCCGGCGGCCACCGACGTCGAAGCCGACGGATCGTTCCCACGGTCCGCCGTCCGGGCGCCCGGCGAGCCCTGCGAGCCCGGCGAGCCCGGCGAAGCACAAGGCACGTTGCTCCGATGACCCGCTCACGACCGTTCACGCTCGGCGCCGTCGCCTACGACCCGAAGGTCGTCACGATCTGGGAGGGCTTCAAGGACTGGTTCGCGACCCGCGGCTTCGCGTTCGACTACGTCCTCTACTCCAGCTACGAGGCGCAGGCCGAGGCCCACCTCGCCGGTCACGTCGACGTCACCTGGGATTCGCCGCTGGCGTGGGTGCGGACGCGGCGGCTCGCGGCGTCGGTCGGGCGTGAGGCCCGCGCGGTCGCGATGCGCGATACCGATCAGGACCTGACCTCGGTGGTGCTGGTCCGATCCGACGGCGCCATCGCCGATGTCGCCCAACTCGCCGGCCGCGTCGTCGGGACCGGCGCGGTCGACTCGCCGCAGGCGACCCTGTTGCCGCTCGCCCACCTCGCCGGGCTGGGCCTCGATCCGGGAACGTCGTTCATCGTCCGCCACTTCGACGTGATGGTCACCAAGCATGGCGATCACGTCGGCGGCGAGCGCGACGCGGTGAAGGCCCTCGTCGCCGGCGAGGTCGACGCGGCGTGCGTGATCGAGGGCAACCAGCGGCTGTTCGCGAAGGAAGGGACGATCCCCACCGGCGCCGTTCGCGTGCTCAGCCGCACCGCCGAGTACGACCACTGCACGATGACGGTGCTCGACGACGTCGAGCACTCGACGATCGACCGGTTCGTCGAGCTGCTGCTGGCGATGTCGTACGACGATCCTGCGGTCCGGCCGCTGCTCCAACTCGAGGGACTGCGGCAGTGGCGACCAGGGCGGACGCATGGGTACGCGCAGCTCGAGGGGGCGGTCGACCGGTTGCGCTTCTACGGCTCCGACGGGTCGATCCTCGTCGAGGGCTATCCGCCGTGAGCCGCGAGCCCGGCATCGTCGACCTCGGCGCGCTCGGCTTCGACGGCGGTGCGGATGTGCTCGTCAAGCTCGCGCTGTCGACCGACGCACGGGCGATCGTCGCTGCAGACCCTGCTCGACGAGCCTGACTACGCCACGGCCAGCTTCCTGCTCTCCGTGATGGGCGAGGGGACGTTCGTGTCGTTGCTGAGCTTCCTCGAGCTCTGCGCTCCCGACGCGGTGACACGCTGGATCGCCCATCTCACCCGCAACGACGAGGCGCGCCACGTGGCCTTCTCGCTCGCCCACCTCGAGCGCCACGCCGCGCTCGATCCCGAGCTGCGTGGTCGTCTGGCCCGTGCCGTCGAGCGCCGTCATCGCGCCCTGCAGGGAACCGCCGGGTTGAACGAGGACGTGTTCGACGCTCTGGTCCTGCTCGCCGCCGGCGACGACACGCCAGAACGCATCGGTGCAGGGTGGCAGCGGATCCAGGCGTTGCAGACCGAGATGGCCGACTCGCGACGAGCCCGGCTGGCTCGTCTCGGCTTCACGACCGGCGCGGCAGAGGCATTGTCGTCACTGCACACCCGCAACTTCATGTGACCCTTGGGCGCGCCACCCGCGCTCGCGCTACTTGATCCCGAAGATCCGGCCGACCTTGGCGCGGCGCCCCGTGCGGGTCGTCGGGATCCCGGCCGCCTTGGCGATCCGCCGCTTCGCACCGGTGACGCCGAGGGCGCGCCGCCACGAGAACGTCAGTCCTCGTCCGAGCTTCACGGTGCGTTCCCTCCCCTGTCGTCAGTTCGAGGTGAGGATCGAGTCGAGCAGCGCAGGCAGCGCCTGGGCACCGAACGGCTTGCGCAGCCGGTAGGCGACGCCGCGCGGCAGCTCGCCTTCGTCGGCCTGGAACCCGGCACTGATCAACACGACGGGGACGTCCTTCGTGGACGCGGTGCCGGACATCCGCAGCGCCACCTCGATCCCGGTCATCTTCGGCATCATCATGTCGAGCACCGCCGCGCTCAGGGTCGACTCCTCAGCGCGGCGCAGCGCCTGCTCGCCGTCGGTCGCAGTGATCACGTCGTAGCCGGCCTTCGTGAGCCTGCGCAGCAACAGCGAGAGCAGGTCCGGGTCGTCATCGGCGACGAGGACCGTGCACGCGTCCTCCTGCCCGTTCACAGGGCCCGTGGCTCGCACGCCACAGGGATCATGGTCACACGCTGGACTGCGGCGAAGCCGTCGTCGGTGGTCCGCATCGCGAGGACGCCCCAGCGGCGTCCACGTCCGCACGCCGCGCACTCACATCCGACACTCATATCCGACACGCAGTCCTCCCGGGGCGACACCTGACCCCGACAGCGCCGGCGCCACTTCTGTCACTGCATCGGTTGCGGCAACCGACAGCTGTAGGAGATCCTGTGTCGCCATCGAGGGGCGGTTGACTGTCATCGCGACGGGTCGGGCGCTACGGTGCCCGGGCTCGATCGACCGACGCCGACGCCGGCGACGTCTCCGGACACCCCCCGCTGGCGATCAAGAACAGGATGTGAGAACCCGACGATGACGAACCGTGCTCAACAGACGAGCGCGTCCGACGGAGCAGAGGCCTTGCGTCTGCGGACCGTTGTGTCGCGTCGCCAACTCCTCGCCCTCGCGGGCGGTGCGGCGCTGATCAGCGCATGCAGCAGCTCGTCGACGAAGAAGACAGCCACCACGACGACCACGACCGTCGCCAGGACGACGAGCACCGCATCGTCCTCCACCACGTCGTCGGTCGCCGAAACGACCACCACGGCGCCGGAGACGACCACGACGGCGGCCGCGGCCACCGACGCCCCGACGACTGCGGCGGCTGCCCCCGTGCAGCCTCTGACCGGGTTGCCGCTCACCGACCCGGCCTTGCTCGCCAAGGTCGCACTCGTCGTCAAGGTCAGCAACGACCCTGGCGCACGCCCGCAGACCGGCCTCAACGGCCCCGACATCATCTTCGAGGCCTGGGGTGCGGGGCCCACGCGCTTCGCCACGATCTGGCACAGCCGCGACCAGGATTTCGTCGGGCCGATCCGGTCGTGTCGTGAACAGGACGTCAACCTCGTCGGCGAGTTCAACCGTGCCCTGTTCGCCTGCTCGGGCGGCAACCCCGGCAACATCGCGCTGCTGCGCTCATCGGATCTGCTGCTGATCACGGAAGGCCAGGGCCCTGGCTGGGAGCTCGACCCGAAGCGCGGCCGCCCGCACAAGACGCATGCCAACACCGCGCTGCTGCGATCGAACGCCGGTGCCGATCGCTCCGGCCCTACGCAGCAGTTCCACTACCGCGCAGTCGGCGAGGCCGCGACCGCCGGCGATCCGATGTCCGGCTTCGACCTGCAGATCCAGCAGGTCTTCGTGCAATGGCGCTACGACCAGGCGTCGGGCACCTACCTGCGCTCGCAGGAGAAGCATCCGCACACGCTCACCGACGGCAAGCAGGTGTCAACGGAGAACGTCGTCGTGGTGGAGCTCGACTACGAGCCCAGCCACACCGACCGGCGTTCGCCCGACGGGATCACCACCGGCAGCGATCCCGCGATCGTCTTCACGGGCGGGCGGATGATCAGCGGCACATGGTCGCGGTCGGGCCGGCTCGACCCGTTCGCGTTCACCGACGCCTCAGGCGCGCCGGTCCTGCTCACACCCGGTCGGACCTTCATCGAGCTGTCGAACAGCGGCAAGGGCTCCTTCCCCGGCAGCGACAAGCTCACGCCGGTGACGTGAGGAAGATCGCGCGAACCGCTCGACCGCCAAGGTAGCCAGCCCACGACCGAGCATCGTGCGTGGCACCACTCCCGATCAGGCCCTTCGCCCCGGCGCTGCCGTCACCTCACGAGCCCGTCGGAAGACCGAGTGCCGCCATCACCTCATTGACGATCAGCGTTCGAGGCGGCATGCCTGGCATGTTCTCGGCAGGTGACGGGTCAGCGCGCTCGGCGATGGTCTCCCACCGACGAACTGCCAGGTCGAGGAAGTCCTGGTGCGGGATCACCCAGAACCGATCGGCGACGATCGCGTCCACCACTGCGTCGGCGACGAACGCGGGGGTCGAGCCCTCGTCGATCGCCCGTTGGAAGTGCCGCACCAGTACGCCGTACGTCGGATCGGCATCCGGTTTGTCGCCGAACTCGGCGGGCCAGTTGCGGTCGGCGTCGACGATCTGCGTGCGCACCCAGCCGGGGCACAGCACGCTCACGCCGACAGGAAGCCCCGCCAGGTGCACGGTGTCGTACAGGTCTTCCGAGATGGCGATCACTGCGTGCTTGGAGGCGTCATAGCTCGGACCGAAGCCCGGGAGCAGTCCGGCGATCGAGGACGTGTTGACGATGTGTCCACCGCCGACGAGGTGCGGCAGGAACGCTCGGCACCCGTGCACGACACCCCAGAAGTTGACGCCCATCACCCACTGCCACGAGCTCAGCGGACCGAACCATGGGTCCGAACGGGCGGCCACCCCGGCGTTGTTGCAGACGACGTGGACGCCACCGAACCGGTCCAGCGTCGCGGCGACGAGGTTGGCGACGTCCGCTTCCTTGCTGACGTCGGTCGGCACGGCGAGTGCGTCAACACCCAGCGCGCGGATCTGCTCTGCGGCAGCCTGGAGGGCGTCGACCTGCACGTCGGCGAGGACGACGTCGAGCCCCGCGGTCGCCAGCTTGTTCGCGATCGCGAGGCCGATGCCGCTCGCAGCACCGGTGACGACCGCGACCTGTCCCTCGGAAAGCTCCATGCGTCCCCCTTCTCACGGCGCCACACGCACGCGTCGCGGGTCAAGCTAATCGGCACCCGTGGCGCACGGCGATGCAAGGTGCCCGAACGTGCTCCATCGATCTCGAGGACGATCGCTACGATCCACGGTGAGCTCGGGAGGTCGCATGCTGGCAGCCGAAGACAATGCCGCCGCCGGCGCCGTGATCGCACTGGTCCTCTTCGTGATCATCGCCTGGGCGTGCGTCGGTGGCCTGGTCGGCTGGGCGATCGCGAAGGGGAAGGGGCGCGGCGTCGCGGGGTTCTGGCTCGGCCTGCTGCTCGGCTGGATCGGGTGGATCATCGCTGCGTGCCTCAGCCCCAGCGCAGAAGTACAAGCACGGCGCATGGCGATGACGCACGCCCATTTGTTCGCGACGAGTGAGGCGATGCGGCCGCGTTACATGCCGTTGGCGCCGATGCCTCCGGTGTCCGGCGCTCCCGCCGGATGGCTCCCCGACCCACTCGG
>JBBQTN010000120.1:0-16223 GCA_038213195.1 Acidimicrobiales bacterium
GTTGAGCACGACCGCCGTCGCGTCGGCCGGCACTCCGTTGGTACCGGCGATGTGCAGCACGCGCACCGAGCCGGCAGCGAGCTTCGCGGTGCCGGTCGTCGGGTCATTGCGCGTGTCGAGCAGCCGGACCGGCGGGAGCGGAAGGTAGGCCCCCAACAGCAGTTTCGCAGGGACCTCGTCGGAGGTTGCGGAGACGTTGCCCGACGCGTTGGTGCGGCTGGCAATGACTCTGACCGTGGTGCCTGCCTGCGCGGTGGTGACGACGAACTGCGGTGAGGTCGCGCCGGGGATGTTGACATCGTTGGACTGCCACTGGTAGGTGGCGGTCATCGGGGTGCCGTCTTCGCTCGTCCAGTTCGAGTCCGGATCGACCGCGGTGAGCGTCGAACCCACCACCGCTGTTCCAGAGATTCTCGGGCGGGTGACGTACACAGGGCTGCCGGGCCTGACGAACGCCGAAGCGGAGTAGGTCCCGACGACCTGCGCCGGGGCGACGCCGGTCACGACCGCCAACTGGACCTCGTACGCGTTCCCGTTGGTCAGTCCGGGCACGATGAGGGTGAACGGGGCGACGGCGTTGCCCTTGCGAACCTCCAGCCACGCAGCGGTCGAACCGGCTGTGCGGTACCGAATCGAGTAGTCGGTGATCGGTGCCGTCGACGACGGAACCGTCCAGAACACGGTGACCTGGGCGTTCCCGGCGATCGCCGTCGGCGCGGCAGGGGGGTTGTCCGCTTCAGCCTGATCGGCGAGGCCGGCGTATCCGGAGCCGGGTGTCTGCGAGCCGGATGGCAGCGCGTGCACGCCCGAGACCACCGGCATTCCAACTGCGAGCAGTGCGGTCAAGGAAACCAACGCCGCCACACGCCACCGCGTCAAAACCGAACTCGCATTCATTTGGATCCTCTCGATCGCGTCAGACCAGGAATCGTAGGTGTCTTGCGAGTGTCGACACTGGTCCCGACCCCACCCGGCCCCCCGGTGATTAACGGCTTCTCCCAAGCTTGCGGCCTGGGCCGCTCGACCGCAACGTACAACGCCCACAATTCGACGAGTGCCTTACGCCGCCGGTCTGACAGGTTCATCGACTCGCCCTGACCGTCTCGACTGAACCGGCTCGATTGTCGCGTGAACACGCTCACCAACAAGCGCGACGAACCGTCGCAGGACCAGGCCCCTCGTCAACCGCGACCCCACCAGCGCCCTGACAGCCGGAAAGCCTTGTCCGCGAGCCGTGGATCCAGAAACGAACACCCGACTACCGCCGCCGTCCGCGACGACTCGGGCCGAAATGTCTTGCCGCCCCCACGTCGCCTCCGATCTACCAGGATCGAACGACACAACACCCGCCCGTCCACTCACCGTCGTCATCGAATAGCCCAGCTGTGCACACGCAAAAACCATCGCCTCAAAAACCTCGACGGGATCGGCGTCCAACCCGAGCTCCCTGGATCTGCCCCGCAACTTCGCTCCGATCATGCCAAGACTCCGCCAAAACACAGCGGTCCAGAACCCCTATCGGACCACACGGCCCTCGCCTTGAGCAGACCGGACAGGCAACGACCACTGCAAGCAGACACCGCCCCTGTCCGGCGGGTCGTCGGTCACCCAGCAATACCACCCGATGGATCAATCACACGACGATCCGCCAGCAGCAGACACAGCACCGAGCACCAACCGTCGACCGAACCTGCGCTGTGCGCCCTCGCTGCCATCCACAACGAGCCCCGACCAGCTCGAACCTGACCACCGCAGACTTAACACGGGACAACCCCCCGGGTCACTTCGCGCATCGCCAGACCGTACCCAACCGTCCGCAAGAGAGCGACGACTTCGCGCGCCGGAGAAGGGGCGGTGGCCATGGGGTGTGTGTGTGTGTGTGTGTGTGGATCTCCGAGGGCATAGGTGTCGATCCACGGTCGGGATGTCTCGGTGTCGACCTCGTCGTGGCTGCGGACGCTGACGGCGAAGCCGGCGACATTGGTGATGGCCGCCAGTCGGGTGGTCCGGGTGCTGTCGACGACCGCCACCGGGCCGCGAGCAGTGCCCGATCGTGACCGGACGAGCGATCCGCAACACTCGCTGTTGCGAGCTATGCTGCTGGTCATGGCTACGCGCAAACCGCTGCCGGCTCTCGCGGCCACCTCAACACCCTCGGACGCCGGCCGCCACCCGGCCGCTTCGCCCGCCGGCTCGGCCCCGCTGCGCCAGGCCGAGGAGGATCAGAAGATCACCGAGTTCCCGGAGCGCATCCCTCAGCTCGCCACGACGGTGCGCGAGGGACTGCTCGCGGATGGACTGCTCGCGGTCTGGCGCCCTCGCCAGCGGGCGGTATTCGTCAACGATGCCGTCGGTGGTGTTCGCGCGGCAGCGGCGCTGCTCCAGGTAGCTCCATCACAGACGTCGCGGTGGGCGAAGGGGGAGTCGGTGCCATCAATGGAACAGGCGCGGATGCTGATCGACGTCGACCACGTCGTCGCCCATGCGCTGCTCGTATGGGCCGACGCCGACGGTGTGCAGGACTGGCTCAGCACCCCGAACGGCCACCTCGACAACCTGCGCCCAATCGACTGGATTCGCCAACACGGCACCGCTGACGTCGTCGACGCACTGCGCGCCGAGGCCGCCGGCGCCTACGTCTAAGCCAGCGGGGAACCGCGCCGGGGTGTACTTGATGCTGCTCCACCGCGTCTTCCCGCACCTGCCCGCCGCTGCCGCTGGTGAGCCCGGCCATCCGCTCTATGTGCATCCTGACCAGGGCACCGGGCGATGGGACAACCGTGGCCTGTACCTGGCGCTGTACGCCGCCTCCGAGGCCACCGGCGCGGTCGGCGAGACGTTCGCCCACCGGTCGCGGTGGAACGAAGGGATGCTGCCGTTCCCGCAGCTCCCCGGCGCGGTGCGGACCCTGGTCACCTACGAACTCGACCAGGACCGGCACCCGCTGCTCGACCTTGACCACACCCAGACGCTCGTCGATTATGGGCTGCGTCCCACCGACGTGGTGATCCGCAACCGGCCCCGCACCCAGGACACGGCCAGGCGGATCTACGACACCGGTCGCTACGCCGGTCTGTCGTGGTGGAGCATGCACCGCCCCGAATGGCGGCTGCACGTGCTGTGGATGCTTGATGGCCTGATCGTCCGTCGAATCGAGCCGTTGCCCGGTCACCCCGCCTTGATCGACGCCGCCGCCAGGCTCGGCAAGGACCTCGACCCGGCACTGCACACCCCGCCCGCCACGCCGAGCTGATCACCCCACAGATCCGCGGGACCAGCACGCAGCAACTCCTTGACACACCCCGGTCTTCAGCGGCTGCAGTACCCGCAAGTTTAAGCGAACCGACCGTTTACGGTGGACCGCATACGGGCCACTGCCAGGGTTTGAGGTGACTGCGCAGTGCCTCGCGGGCTAAGTGCCGTCACGGCACTAGCAGGGTGCTGAAATTCGACCGTTCGACGCCTTCGCCGATCGATCTTCCAGGTGCTACGCACCGGAGAATAGGCACAGAATGCAGATTTTCCGCACCCTGCTAGTGAGCGCCCGCTGCGGCGAGGGCGTTTCGCCACCCCTTCGATTCCTTGCGGTTCGTGAACATCTTGACGGCGGCGAGCGCGCCGCTGGGATAGACAAGAGACACAAGCCACTCGCGGTCTTCGGCCGTGATCTTCATCGCAGATCCGGCGAACTGCTTGGGCCATGCGATCTCGACGCCGTTCACGTCGATCTAGAACACCGTCACCGCCGTCCCGGCCGTAATCTTGTCCTTGACGGAGGGATCGTCGATGGCTTTCTCGATCCACCCTGTGAACGCGTCCGCCGCCATGGGACGGAGCGTGCACGTCAACCTGCTCCCTGCCAGTTCCAAGTGCGCAGCGACCGGGAATGGGTTCAGCTGGTTCTGCAGGAGGTACGTGTCAGCGCTGAGGTCGGTCATAGATCCCCTCCAAGTCTTCAGGCCCGGCGACCACAATCTACATCGGGCCATCGAGGCCGACGGGGCCAGAGATACTCCGCGGGCGTGGTACTGCGCCGACCTCCGGGATAGCGCTCGCCGCCAGCCGCTGTTCGGGGACGCACAGAACGCGGACCGAACGACTCCGGCCCAGCCGCTTCGGCGAGTAACTGGTCGGCAGGTACGGTTCGCAGCGGCGGGTCGGGCGTCACGCTCAGCTGGTCTGCCGTTGCCATCGGAAAGGCAACGGGGATCCTTGTCAAGACATTATGTTGTTGCATTGTTGTTGTTGTTGGGCGTGCGCGGATAAACCGGTGGATCACCGGATTGATATGACGGTCGCAGGACGGCCCGGGACGAGGGTCGGTCAGCTGTTGCTGGCGGCGATGGCCGGTGTCGGATCGGTTGGGGTCGGGTCGGTGTGACGGGTCGTGTTGAGTGTTTCGGCGGTGATGTAGCGGCGGGCGATCGCCCACTGTCGGTCTGCTCGGCGAGCAACGCGCCGACGAGACGGAGCACCGCGTTGCGGTTGGGAAGATCCCGACGACGTCGGTACGCCGGCGGATCTCGTGGTTCAACCGTTCCTTCGGGTTGTTCGAACGGATCTTGGGCCAGTGTCCGACCGGGAACCCGACGAACGCAACGATGTCGTCGGCGGCGCCAACATCATCAACGCGGTGTCGGTGAACCCGGCCTGGGTCAACCGGTCGACGACCTCCCTGAGCTGCGCCCAGGTCGCGTCGCGGTCGGCCTGTTCGAGATCGAGCGGACCATCGTCGCGTCATCGGCTTGCCGACCACGTTCGCGCCATGAAATGGGTGCGGCACCGCTGCCGCGACGCGTCGCCCAACGCCGCGGCGTTCGCGGCTTTGATCCCACCATGGGCGTCGGGGATCACCAGCTCTACACCGCACAGCCCGCGGGCGACCAGCGTGCGCATGAAACCGCGCGCTACATCTCCTGGAAGTGGCGGGTGGAGGCGCTGGTGAAGGCCGGGTCGGCGGCGAGGGCTGACAGGTAGCCGTCGATCTGGTCGCTGATGATCCAGCGGTGGCCTGACGCAGCGACGACCGCGACCGTGGAGCGGAATTTGTGGAGGGCGTGTTCCTCGTCAATGTCGAGCCGCGACCGACATGCCCGGTTCTCGAGCAGGGCGTTGATCGTCCGGTGAGGGCGTCGGTGTCGCAGGATCGCGGTCACGTCGTCGAGCGCTTCGACGACCTCCACGGTCGCTTCGTCGTGGGTGAGGAGGGTGGTCGACGTGTTCATGAGGCTGCTCCGATCGTCGGGATGACCGAGTCGGCGGGCCACGCTTGGATGTCGTTCCATCGCTGGTCGCTGACCGTGACGAGGGTGGCAATGCCGGTGAGCGCGGCGGCCAGGTCGGTGTGGTGGTGGTCGGTGTCGTTGTTGTCCAAGAGCACCTTGGCTTTGATACGGTCAGCGCCGGTGGCGAGGCGTCGGTTGACGCGGACCTTGCTGGAGAACACCAGGTCCATCAGCGACCACACCAGCCATCGTTGTGCTGGTTGGTCGTTGACCAGCAGGAACCCGTAGCGGCCGGCGCTGAGCAGTTTGCGGATGGTGAGCTCGTCGACGATGAACAGGTCCGTCTCGCCGACGTCGGGGCGCAGGGCCGCCCACCCCTGGTAGGGGTGGTGTTTGGCCTTCAACTCGATCTCACACAACCGCTCCCCCGGGCCGAGGACCTGGTAGTCGAGTCGGTCCATCGAGTTCAACGACGACGACAACCGGTGTAGACCGCGGTGAGCGTCGAGTGCTGCTTCGACGGTCCGTTCGAGTGGGTGCCGGCGGGCAAGGTCGATCTTCCAATCCCCCGGTCGTCGCTCACGCATCGACGTCTCCGCTGTCGGTAGCGAAGCTCATCTGCACATGTGCATGAGCCCGGCGGCGTGGTGCGGACGCGATCCACACGCCCGCTGCCGGCTTGACCGGTGGGCGGTCACCGAAGTGGGTGTGCAGACGCTGCAGGCCACGCAGGTCACCGGTCGTGGCGACGACATCGAAGAACAGACTGCCGACCGCGGCGAGCTGCCGCGCGGCGGCGGACCCGTGGGCGGGCAGGTGTGAGGTGATCAGGATGATCGGCAGACGGTCGATCTTCTGGCCGAGGATGTATGCCGTGCCGATCGCCTTGAGGACCGTGTCGGTGCGTTGCAGACCAGGTTGGTTCCCTTCACGGTCGAGCACCCCGTGCGCGTTGACCCAGAACGACACACCGTTGACGGTCCCCCGGACGATCGCGTCGACGTGTACCTCGTCGACACGCAAACCGCCGGCAACCAGATGGGCGCCGGCAGCTGACAGGTAGTCGATGGCGATCTCGTCGAACAGATGGCCTGCGCTGCGAGCCCGCGCCTGACCGGCGGTCGCCCGGTCCGCACCAAGCGCTTCAAACGGCCCATCGGGCTCGCCCAGCTCAGCCTGAACGCAGGTTGACGTGTGATCGGCCGAGCAGAGCAACCTCATGCCGACCGGCGCGTTCCACCACGAGCCTCCGGTTCGACCATCGCTGCGCCGTCGCGTGCACAGGCACTGCGCACCGGGCCCGGGTCGAACACCGTCCAACGTCCCGGCCGGGTCACCGCTGCGGTCAGTGACCGTGCCGCGACCACCTCGATGTCTGCCCCGACGACCAGGAAATGGCCGGCGGGCACGTCGACCTGTCCGACGGCCGGGCCGTAGCTTCCGACATCGCGACCAGATTGGGCGAGATGGCGCAGCGCCGCCAAACGGACCACGTCGTCGTCACCGTAGCGGCGGACCCGCCTGCCACCGATCTGTTCGACGTGACTGGCCGTCACCCAACCCTGTCGTTCCCAATGATCCAACTGGCGGTAGGTGACACCGGCAAGCTCCGCAGCCGCCGGCGCCGACCTCACACGAACGGGTACTGATGTGAACACGCCGTCATTACACGCGCGAACGAACATGGGATGTCAAGCATCCCGCTGGGACGATCACAGGGAGTTCGGTCCCTCCACTTCGTCGTCGCCAACCTTGGTCCCGCCGGCCTCCTCTGCTGCCACCGCCTCCCGACCCGACGATGACTCGCGTCGAATCGCCCACGGAGGTCTCCACCACGGCTTCGGTGCGGGCTCGAGCACAACCCACCACTACCCAGCCCACCCCCATCAACGCCGCGGATCACGATGACCCGCCGGCGCCGCGACCGCGGTAGCAGCCGACCGGCGAATACTGAGGGCGACCAGTTCGACCACGGTGATCTACGCCAGCCGCTTCGTCTCCTCCGGCAGTCCGTCACGCACGCCCATCGGCCCGACCGAATGCCGCAGACGCGCCCGGTCCAGGACACGGCGGCGGCGCCTGATCGCGATCGGGCGTCATCAACGAGCCGGTCACCAGATGTGGACTGCTTGGCGGGCAGCTACACAACGGACCGCGGGGGATTCGGCTGCGACGGTGCAAGCCTGATGGTTGTGCATGTGAACGAGCCGCGGGATCCAGCCGTTGAAGCGGCGATCGCGGCGGGCGTCGCTGCTGGGTTCCCCGTCGGGGAACCGGTGATCTTGCAGGACACCAACAATGTGGTTGTGTGGCTTCGACCCCATCCGGTCATCGCCAAGGTCGGCGTCCGCCAGCATGTACGCGACTCGCTTCGCCGCGAGGTCGAGGTCTGCCAATACCTTCACGCCGCAGGTGCACCCGTCGGCGAGCCGATCGCTTGGTACGACGACGAACCACATCCGGTGTCGCTGTGGAGTCGACTCGAGGCCACACGCCCAGCCTGCTCGCCTCGAGATCACGCTGACGCGCTGCGCGCTGTCCATGGGCCCCTGCGCCGCTACAGCGCCCCACTGCCCAGCTACTGGGCGGCCACTGAGAGCGCCAAAGACATGCTGTTCGATGACGAACGGATGCACGCGATCAAGCACGCCGACGCTGCCCTCCTGCGCGACGCGTACCGCCGCTTCGCCGATCAGATCCTCGCGTTCGACCCACCCCTGCAACCGCTGCACAGCGAACCACACACCGGAAACATCATCGCCACCGCCGATCGTGCCGTGCTGATCGACTTCGAGGCGGTCAGCGTCGGCCCAATCGAGTGGGACATCGCCTGCTGCCCCGCCGCGGTCGCTGCAGAATTCCCGAACATCGATCACGACCTGGTCCGGGCCGCACGCCTCCTCAACGCCGTCCGTGTCGCCACCTGGTGCGGGGCGTCACCACACCCGGCGATGCGACCATACGGCGTCGAGCAGCTTGAGGTCGTGCGACGAGCACTCCGCAAGTAGAACGCTCGAGCTGGTGCCGTGCCTGGGCAAGGTTCGTGGCATGCGATGGACCAAGCGACGCGGACCCGGCTTCTACGCACCGACAGCCGCTGTCGTCCCGGACGCACCGTGGGCACTATTCGCGCCCCCGGAGCACTCGTCGTCACGGTCAACGTGGTCAACGAGCGGTTGCCGAGACGCAGGCCGGGCACCGTCGCCACGTCGGCCACCACCCGCGACTCGTCGCGCAGATCACTCGCGTATCGAGCACGGACCGTGCGCCCGTCGGCGATCCAGGCCAGGTGGGCGTCACGCTGGTCGGGCGGGACCGTACGGTGCGCGGCCAGACGATCACGGGCGAGCCTGGTCGGGTGTCGCGTCGGGGATCGGGACGGTGCGGAACCAGCACCACAGGATCAGGTCGTAGATCGACTTGATCGTGCCGGCGCGTCGATTCGATCGACGGACCGGTCACCGGGCGAGTCGATGGGCCGGCGGTCAGAGCGCGGTGCTCGACGCAGGCGGTTCCTCGCGTCCGCTCCACCAACGGCTGCTTCCGCGTCCCGCCGCCCGACCGTCCCGCATCGATCGAGAACCTGCTCACCGCAGGACCGACGATTTACCGGGGAAGGCCCGGCAGCGGTGTGCTGGTGACGGTTGCGGACCTCCACTCGCCGTTGATGATCCGGCGAGCCATGTTCGTGGCGTCCGACTCGTGGTCGTATCCCTGGTTGCCGTCGATGGCAATGATCTGAGTTTTGTTGGCCCACAGCTTCCAGCCCCATTTGCGATCGGCTCGTTGGTAGACCTCGAGTTTACTGTTCGTTGGCATGGGTGGATCGTAGGTATCCCTCGTCACCCCGCGTTGGCGTGATACGCCGGTTGTCCACTCAGGACGTTTTGCGGCGGTCTTTGGCGTCCCGCGGGGAGGACGCCGTCTCCTCGACCGAGGCCGACGGCCACATCGCAAGCGTGGACAGGATGAGCCGCTGTACCGCGTCCGGTCGGCTCGCTCCGCCACCTGACCGGGTGCCAATCCTGCGGTGGAGCGGGGCGCTGCTCGATCTGTCGGACCGGGCCGCGGTTTCGGCGTGCTTCGCGTCGGAAGCGGTCGAACGTGAACAGATTCTTCTCGAGTTGCGTCATCTTGCATCTGGGATGGACTCGTAGAGGGGGAAGACGACTCCTCAGAGTGGTCGTCGGCGTCGTGACTGGAGCGAGCTGATGCAGAACAAACGAATCTCCGAACCTGCCGCCAGTGCACACGTGACGGCGATCGCGTCTGGGCAGACCTGGCGCGGCAAGAAGAGCCACAAGCTGCTTGACATCACCGGACCAGACCGCCGGCGCCGTGGGCGCTGGATCGCCGTCGTCCACAGCGCAGGTACCTCAGCATCGTTCAGCGAGGACGACATCCGCGACCACTACGAACTGCACGAATGAACCCACCACCCCGGCGTCCAGACCAGGTCTCCGACGCTGACGAAGGACCGTGTGAACCACCAGCCGCCGCGAAAGGCGGTGCGGACGATCACGCCGGGCGGGCGTGCGTGTCTTTCCGCGGGCTCGGGGAGGCGCAACTGGGAGCATCTGATCTGAACTTGGCGGCACATGCAGTTTCCATCGGGTGTCACGCTCCCCTCGTTGATGCCGAGGCGTAGTCGGGTATGTGGCTCAACTCTCGGGCCCTGGCGCCGATGTGGTGTGGTGCCTGTGATGGACCTGCGTGCGGGGTATGCGGCCCAACAACGCCAGGCGGCGCGTTCGACGACGTTGGTCGCGGGGGTCGTCGCGTTGGTCGCGTTCCCGTTGTGGGGGATCTTCGACACCGTTGTGCTTCCCGCCAAGGCTGACTCGTTCATCGCGATGCGCGCCGGGTTCGAAGTCGCGATCGCGGTGGGCTGGTTGGGTTTGTGGTGGCGTCGCGTCGGTGGCCGTTGGCCAGAACAGGCCGCGTTCGTGGTGGTTGCGTTGCCGGAGTTGGCGATCAGCTGGATGATCCCACGCAGCGCCGACCGGCTCGGGCCGTACCTGCTCGGGTTGTCGCTGGCGATCTACGCCAGTGCATTCCTGATCGTGTGGCGCTGGCAGCTGACCGTCCTGCTTGTCGTGTTCACCGCCGTCACCACCGCCGCGTTCAGTGTCACCGCGCCGACACGCTTGGCGCCATACCAGGTCGCGACGATCGTGTTTTACCTCGCCACCGCCGGCACCCTCGCCGTCGCCGCGCAGGTGTACCGCCAGCGCAGCGGATGGCGACGCTTCGTCGCCGAGGCCGCTCTCGCTGCGGAACGTGACCGCAACTCCGCCCTGGTCGAGGAACTCGACCAGCTCAGCCGCCAAGACCCGCTCACCGCCGTCGGCAACCGGCGCGCCTGGGAAGAACGCACCGTCCACGAACTGCTCCGCGCCAAACGCCACGGCGGCACCGTGTCGGTGATCCTGTGCGACCTCGACAACTTCAAGGCCGTCAACGACACCCTCGGCCACGCCGCCGGCGACCGTGTCCTGCGCGCCACCGCCACACTGTTGACCGGCAGGGCCCGCGTCACCGATCTTGTCGTGCGCCTCGGCGGCGACGAATTCTGCGTCCTGTGCCCCGACACCGCGCTGCCCGCCGCCCGGACCCTCGCCGTGGAGATCGTCGACCTGGCCCGCATCACACCATGGCCCGACGGAGTTCGAGTCACCTTGTCGCTCGGCGTCGCCGAAGCACTCCCCGGCGACCTCGATCCCGACGAAGTCCTCCACCGCGCCGACCTCGCCCTCTACGACGCCAAAGCCACCAGAGACACCGTCCGCATCGCCTGACCCGAATCCGGTGGCGACATCACCACGGCGACGTCACCGCTCGGCGGCTCCGATCAACGCCCGTCAGCCGACTGGTAGTCGGCCACGACCGACGCCGGTATCGGGCGCACGCCAATAGGGGACACGGCTGGCGGCCGGACATCGATGGTGTGCGGCGTCGGCGCCGTGTCTAGATCGTGATCGTCAGGATCGCTGGGATCACGTGGCACTCGTCTGTGCGAACGCGAACACCCTGCTCCGGACGCTGGAGCAGCGCGACGCCGAGGTCACCGGGTTCCGTACCCCGGAGTGCCCGTCATACTCCGGTCATTGCAGCGACGTCTCGGATTGCGGCCTGAAGTGCAGCAAGGTCAACTGTGGGATCCTGATGTGCATCACTCTCAACCCGGCACGCGGCTCCGCCGCCTCGGGCGGGGGCGTCTGGAACCTGCTCGGATCGTTCGGCACCTCGATCGGCTGACCGCTCCAGCGGCAAACGCGAAGTCGGATCAGCCGCAGGAACTCGTCAGGATGAGGGGATGACCGAGATCCCTTCCACCGCCCTGCAGTTGCGTTCCGTCGTCGACGCCGACGGCACGCTGCGCCTTTCGCTGCAGACCGTCGACGTCCCTGCCCCGTCCGCCGACCAGGTGCTGGTCCGCGTCGACGCCGCCCCGATCAACCCGTCCGACCTCGGGCTGCTCTTCGGGGGTGCCGACATGGCCGCGGCGACGTTCGAGGGATCAGGGGAGTCGTCGACGGTGACGGCACCGATCGCGTCGGCGGTGATGCGGGCGATGGCGGGACGTATCGGCGAGTCGTCGCCGGTCGGCAACGAGGGCGGCGGCGTCGTCGCGGCCGCCGGCTCCTCGCCGGCGGCGCAGGCGCTCCTGGGCAAGACCGTCGGTCTGCTCGGCGGGGCGATGTACTCGCAGTATCGCTGTGTCGACGTGTCCCAGTGCCTGGAGCTCCCGGCCGGGGTCACCGCGGTCGAGGGGGCGGCGTGCTTCGTCAACCCGCTCACCGTCCTCGGCCAGGTCGGCACGATGCGCCGCGAGGGCCACACGGCGCTCGTGCACACCGCGGCCGCGTCGAACCTCGGTCAAATGCTCAACCGGCTTTGCCTCGCGGATGGCATCCCCCTCGTCAACATCGTCCGCTCCGCGCCGCAGGTCGAGCTGCTGCGAGCGGCCGGCGCCGAGCACGTGTGCGACTCGTCGGTGGACTCGTTCATGGAGGACCTGACCGCTGCGGTCAGCGCCACGGGCGCCACCATTGCCTTCGACGCGATCGGTGGCGGACGCCTCGCTGGTCAGATCCTGACCTGCATGGAGGCGGCGGCCATCGCCGCCTCCTCCGAGTACAGCCGGTACGGGTCGACGACCCACAAGCAGGTGTACATCTATGGCGGACTCGACCGGAGCCCGACCGAGATCAACCGCAACTTCGGGATGGCCTGGAGCATCAGCGGATGGCTCCTCACGCCGTACATGGCCAGCGTTGGATCCGACGACGTCGCCCGCATGCGCCAGCGCGTCGCGAGCGAGATCACCACGACGTTCGCCAGCAGCTACACCCGTAACATCTCGCTCGTCGAGGCGCTGTCGGCCGACGTCCTCCACGGCTACGCCAAGCAGGCCACGGGGGAGAAGTACCTCATCACCCCGAACGCCTGACCATGGGCGGCGGCCGCAACGCCCGGCTCGACAGCGGCCTCGTGCCGCCGGCCAGTCGGCCATCAGTGATCAGCGGGGTTACCGCGAAGACCCGGATCTGCTTGTCGGTCTTCTGCCGATACACGGCGTACGGGGGGAACACCGCCACCGACCGCTCCCACCAGGCCGGTCGCTCAATGGGCGAGGAATGTGCGACGAAGCCGGCGTTAGAGCGCGGCGCCGCGCGCTATCCCCGCGTTACTCGGACCGACAATGTGCTTGTCGTCGGCGGCTGATGACGACCCGTAATGATTCCGAGATCGCCGGGTCGTCGTATCTCGTCGGTGGCGGGATCCTGACCTCGCGTGTGGTCGCTCCGTGTGCCTGAATTGGTCCGGTATTGGCGCGGTAGTCATGCGACATTGTGTTCGTGACTGACGGCGACGAAGAGGTGCTGTCGGGTGGCTGGCAGACACGGGTGGTCCGTCGCGGCGGCGTCGTGCTCAGAGACCCCAAACCGCAGAGCCGCGCCATCGTCAGCCTCCTCCAGCACCTCGCGAACGAGGGCTTCGACGCGGCGCCACGCCCTGTCGGCGATGGGTTCAGCGCTGACGGCCGCGAGCAACTGACCTACGTCGCCGGCCGCAGCCCCCAACCTCGACCGTGGACCGACGACGCGGTTTGGCAGGTCGGTCGCCTGCTGCGCCGACTGCACGACATCACCGCGCCGTTCGAACCAATCGGCGAGCCGCAGTGGCATCCATGGTTCGCGCGATCGTTGCCCGGCACCCGCCCCGTGATCGGACACGGCGACCTCGGACCGTGGAACATCCTCGCCCGCGACAACCAACCAGTCGCGTTCATCGACTGGGACAACGCCGGCCCCGTCGACGCCCTGTGGGAACTCGCCCACGTCGTCTGGCTCAACGCACAGCTCCACGACGACGACGTTGCAGTCATCGCCCAGCTCCCACCAGCAACCGACCGTGCCAAACAGGCGAGACTGATCCTTGACGGCTACGGCCTCGAACGCAACGAGCGCCCCCACATCGTCGACATGATGATCGAACTCGCGGTGCGTAGCGCTCGTCAGGAAGCCCTCGACCACGCCGTGACACGCGACTCGACAGCGATCGCGCCTAATGGCTACCCCGTCCTCTGGGCGATCACCTGGCGGGCCCGGGCCGCCGCGTGGCTACTCGACCATCGCACGCTTCTCGAGTCGACCCTCACGCACGCCTGACACAGCGACCCCACCCACACGCGACGCGTCCCCGAACGCGCCAGCGCGGTCACCTTCAGGCGACGCAGTTCGGTCATCCCAAGCAGTATCGAGCAGTTCCCGCACCGCTCGCGTCGACGAGCCTAAAGCCGGGCCGAAGACGGGACGGGGCCATCTACAGGTCGAGCTGCGTCGCCTGTTCGCCGGCCGACACCGACCTGGTCGAGTTCCCGGTCAGCGGCGGACCCTGCCCCCACTGCGACGAACCCGTCGCTCTCAACGACCTCGTCCCGAACACCATCCCACACCACCCGCGACGCCCCACTCGCTAACATCCCACCACGGGAAGCACCCACCCCCCACCGTGAGAACGCCTGATCACAGATCGCGACTTTCGTTGATCGCCCACAACTCTCGGAGAGTGCGTTGTCCACAGGGGTCGTTTCTAGCGCTGCTCGTGGGGACGAGGTCATTCCCAGGGGTGAGGTTTTGCTGTTCGCGTCCGTGTCATCGTCCGCTCGGCGGTGCCTAACGGATCGGTGGGCGTGGTGCTAACGCGGCGAGAGCGTCGTCGACAAGCCGCGATGGGGTCCCAAGGCCGCTGACGTGCGCGGCGTCTTTCCAGCCGTCCCACTCCTCGTCGGCCAGGTACAGCACGAGGTGAGCGCGAGCGACCATCGAACCCCGCTGACCGAGGGCGCGACCGGGAAGCTCGGGCGCAGCGCGCAGACGCTCCCGATAGCGCTCGACGGCAAGGAACACCACGTCGGTAATGGACCAGCGCTGATCGACGGCTCGAGCCCGGGCCGCGGTGGCGACATCCGCTGACACGGACACCGTGCGATTCGTCTTGCGGGCCGGGCTTCGCCGATACTCCGCTGCTCCCCCACTCTCGATCTCGGCCTCGACACTGCTGTCGATGACCGGAACGGCGACCGTCGGCCTGCTCCACACCACCGCAGCAGCCGGCGACTCGGCAATAGTGGCCGCGATTGCGTCGGGGTTCACCGCAGGCCCGGAAGGCTCGGCCCGACGGTCGACGTTCAGCCGCGGGCGGCCGCTGCTCATTGGTCCACCGCCTTTGCCCTGAAGCCCATGCCTGCGAGAGCCTCGTCCAGCACGGCGGCGTAGTCGTCCGCGAGCTCCTTCGCGCCGGACGCGTACCGCTGCATCTCGCTGGTCTTCCGCAGGCGCAGGGCCTTGAGCCGGTCACCGGCGGCCCCTTTCGCCTGAGCGGCGTACTCAGCCGCGGTCAGGCCGCGGTCGCGTAGGTCGTAAGCGGCCCGCTCGCTGGTTCTAATCACCGCCCGGAACAACGGAATGCCGCCGAGGCCCTCTTCCAGTTCCTGGGCTGCGTCAGCGCGTAGCGCCTTGGATGCGGCTGCCAGGGAGAACAGCACTGCCCCCAACGGGCGGGCAACGCTCACGTTCCGGTCATTGAGCTCTCGGAGCCGGGCGACCACTCCCCCGATACCGAGGATCGACGCAGCGTCGTGTCGGGTCGGCAACAAGAGCCAGTCCGATGCGATCAATGCTGCATCGATGACCACACGGTTGGAGTGCGCCGGCGGGGTGTCGATGACGACCAGATCGATGTCGGTCTGCTGCCAGAGCACGTCGCGGAGCTTGGTGAGCCCGCGCTCCCCCAACTTCGCCTGCATCTCGGTCATGACTGCGTGCAGCGACGCAGTTGCATCCCCCGCGGCGATGTACGCCAAGCACGGCCGGACTGCCCGCTGCGGCTCGAGCGGCGCGTCATACGACACCGCCGCACCGAGCGATCGCCCACCGTCGTGCTCGTAGACACCCAACTCGAGCGACGTGTTGCCCTGCGGGTCGAGATCGACCAGCAACGTCGCAATCCCTCGGGCGGCGGCACCGGCCGCAAGGTTGACCGCAACGCTGGTCTTGCCGACGCCCCCCTTGCCGTTGGCGACGGTCAGGACGACTGAACGCGATCGTGCGGAAACCATGACCACCTACTGTACTCAGTCTGTACGCAGTGTGCCACACATTCGTACTCACTTCGTACGCACGTATGTAGTGAGTACACAGTGCGTACTACACCGTATCGCTGCACAGAGCGTCCGTTGGCGGGCTGTTGCCCGACGCACTTCAGCGCGTGAAGCCAGGATCGGAACGTTCCCGGTCCGCGGTCCGAGGTCGGTGTTGCGTCGTCTCCTGTTCATGGGCGAGAGCGCGCAGCTCGGGCAACGCGCGTCGGTCCTTGGGTCGGTCGACCCACTCTTTGGAGGCGATGATGTCGTCGAGGGCGGCCACCGTCACCTCGACGTCGCCGACCCTCAGGCGATCAGCGCGGGGGAGTAGGTCCTCGTAGACCAGG
>JBBQTN010000121.1:0-16190 GCA_038213195.1 Acidimicrobiales bacterium
GTGCGCCGCGGTGACGAGATCGTGACGACGTTCGCCAGCGGTACAGCCCGCAGCGTGATCGAGGAGGTTCAGTCGTGAGTGCCACCACGGGGCCCGCCGCCGCCGGCTACGCCGCGGCGCTGAGCGAGCTGGAGTCGATCCTGCACAACCTGGATCGCACCGCCGTCGACGTCGACGTGCTCGCGGCCCAGGTCAAGCGCGCCGCCGAGCTGATCTCGTTCTGCCGTGACCGCATCGGCAGCGCCAGGATGCAGATCGAGCAGGTGGTCGCCGAGCTCGGAGACGACCGCAACGAACGCAGCTGAGGCGACCAGCCAACGCGGGCCAGCAACCGGAGGTCAGGCGCCTTTCCAGTTCGGGGTCCGCTTCTCGGCGAACGCCCGGGGACCCTCGATGTAGTCCTCGGAGGCGGCCATCTCGGCGACGGCGGAGTACTTGATGCTCTCGGCGGCGGCGATGCCACCCTGCTCGAGGCCGAGGTAGACCGCCTGCTTCGACGCCCGGACCGACATCGGCGAGACCTTGAGGATCTCCTCGGCCCAGCGCCGTGCGCCGGCCATCGCCTGACCTTCGGGAACGACCTCGTTGACGAAGCCGAGCTCGTAGCCCTCCTGCGCCGGCACGTGCCGGCCGGTGAGGATCATCCCCAACGCCCGCTTCGGCCCGATCGTGCGCGGCAACCGGTGCACCCCGCCGCCGAGGGCAGCCAGCCCGACGCGCACCTCGGGCAGGGCGAAGCGGGCGTTCTCGGCGGCGACGATGATGTCGCAGGCCAACGCGATCTCGAACCCGCCACCCATCGCCACCCCGTTCACGGCCGCGATCAGCGGCTTGTTGAGATCGAACCGTGACGTGATCCCGCCGAAGCCCGTCGACGGGTACTCGCCCCGCGCGCCTCCGGCGGCGGTGTACTTGAGGTCGTTGCCGGCACTGAACGCCCGTCCGGCGCCAGTGACGATCGCGACCCACAGGTCCGGGTCGGCGGCGAACTCGTCGAACACGGTCGACAGCTCGGCGCTGGCCGGCGGGTGGAGCGCGTTCAGCACCTCGGGTCGGTTGATCGTCACGATGAACAGGTGGCCGTCGCGTTCTGCAGTGCTGAAGTTCCCCATGGCGCCGACCGTATCGACAGTGCCGGATTCCGTCGGCACGGAGCCGCTGTCAGCCGAAGAGATGCAACGCGGCGTCGGTGCGTCACTCGTGCCAGTGGAGCACGTCGCCTCCCTGGCCGAGCAGCACGGTGCCGGGAAACACTCGGAGCCGGTACGGCTCCAGCCGGATCACGCAGAACCCGGGCGAATCGGCGTTGTCCCAGCCGGGCACGATCCGCGGGTCGTAGCCGACGGGTTGCGGCGCGTCCGCGAACAGGCGCCACGTCCGGTGACGGGTGACGTCGTCGTCGGCCCAGCTGCCGATGCAGTCGGCGGTGCAGGTGTCGTGCGATGGCGACCAGTAGTTGACGGAGAGCGCGGGTTGCGCGGCGAGCGCCGCCGTCTTGATGTCGGTCTTGCCGGTGGCGACCCACCCCACGAGCCGGTCGCCGGCCCACTCCCAGATCGGGTGGAGGATCCGCGACCGCGGCCGGCCGTCTGGTTGCACGCTCGCCACTGACGCCCACACGATGCGGTGGGCCATGCGGATGAACGCGTCGCCGCTGTCCTGGTAGCTGCTCATCAGAGGACCGCCTTCGGCGATGTGCAGACGAGCAGTTCGGCGCTGCGCGCCGGGGCGACGACGTGCCTGTTGATTCGCTCGCTGCGCTCGCTCATGTGCCGCTGCGCTGGTTCATCGCGCCTGATCGTTGTCGCGCCGGACCTGCCCGTCAACCGCCAGCGCCGGGCCACAACCCTCGTCGGCCCGTAGCCTGACGGCTCGTGTCCGTCGTCGAGCCAGCGCCCCCGTCGCTGGCGGCGATCGCGTCTGCCGTCGAGAGCCGGCTCGCCGCGCTGCTGGCGATCGAGCGCGGCCGTTGGGGCCGCTTCGACGGCGACCTCGACGCCCCGCTCGGCGAGATCGAGCGGCTCGTCCTCGCCGGCGGCAAGCGGTTGCGACCGGCGTTCTGCCACTGGGGCAATGTCGCTGCGGGTGGCGACCCGGAGGCCTCGATCGTCGTCGACGCAGGGGCCGCGCTGGAGCTGATGCACGCCTTCGCCCTGTTCCACGACGACGTGATGGACGACGCGGGCAGCAGGCGCGGTTCGCCGACCACCCACGTGGTCTTCGCCGAGGAGCACGCCGCGAAGTCGTGGGCAGGAGAGTCGCGGCGGTTCGGCGAGGGTGTCGCGATCCTCGTCGGAGACCTCGCGTTCGTGTTCGCAGACCAATTGCTCGCCGACGCTCCGCCGAGTGCCTGGGTCGTGTGGAACGAGCTGCGCGTCGAGCTCAACATCGGCCAGCTGCTCGACATCATCGGCAGCGTGCGCAACGATCGCACGCTCGCCAAGGCAGAGCGGATCAGTCGCTACAAGAGCGGCAAGTACACGATCGAACGGCCGCTGCACCTCGGCGCGTCACTCGCCGACCCCGATCACGCAGAGGGGTGGTTCCCGCTGTTGAGCGCGTACGGGCTGCCCCTCGGCGATGCGTTCCAGATGCGCGACGACGTCATGGGCGCGTTCGGCGATGTCGCGCTGACCGGCAAGCCCGTCGGCGGCGACCTGATCGAGGGCAAGCCGACCCCGCTCCTGGCGATGGCTGTCGCTGCCGCCGATGCGGCGCAGCGGGTCGTGCTCGGCTCGGTCGGCCGGTCGGGGCTCGGACCCGACGATGTCGCCCGGATCCAGCAGACGATCGTCGAGACCGGCGCGCTCGACGCCCTCGAGGCGCGGATCGCCGCGCTGACGGCCCAAGCATGCGCGGCGATCGAGCACGCCGCGATCGATGGATCGGCGCGAGACGAGCTGCTCGCGCTCGCCGCGTACGTCAGCCGCCGCCAGACCTGACCCGACGCTGGCCGCCCGCGACGCCCATCACCGCAGCTGGAACTCGCACAGGTCCTCGGCGATGGCGGCTTCTGCGCGACGCCGGTACTCGGGGAAGCCGCCTGCGTAGGCGACGACCTGGCGCGGCTTGCCGGGGATGTTCGCCCCCATCCACCAGCTGTTCGCTCTCGGGAGCAGCGTCGCGCTGACCACCTCGTTGACGTGGTCGACCCACGCCCGCTCGGCCTCGGCAGCCGGCTCGACGGTGGCGGCCCCACCCACGGCGAGCGCGTCGATCAGCCTGACGACGTATTGGACCTGGTAGTCGCCGAGCAGCGGCGGGGAGAAGAACGCGCTCGGGCTCTGGACGGCGTTGAGGAAGAACATGTTCGGGAACCCGTTGCTCATCATCCCGAGATGGGTGCGCGCCCCGTCCGACCAGTGCTCCTTCAACGACGCCCCGGCCCGGCCCCTGATGTCGATCCGGGTCAACCCGCCGGTGCCGGCGTCGAACCCGGTGGCGCTGATCAGCACGTCGAGCTCGAACTCCCTGCCGCTCTCCAGCCGCAACCCGCCGGGGGTGATCTCGACGATCGGGTCGGTCTTGACGTCGACGAGGCTGACGTTGTGGCGGTTGAACGCCTCGTAGTAGCCGTGCTCGCCGCACGGGCGCCTGGTGAACGGCGGATGGTTGGTGGGGATCAGCAGGGTCGCGAGATCCTGGTCCCTGACGATGCTGCGGATCTTGCGCTCGATGAACTCGCGCAGGGTGTCGTTGGCCTTCTCGTCGACCATCAGATCGCTGAAGCTGCCGCCGATGTGCAGCGCGCAGTCCGCCCAACGGTCCTCGTACTCCTGCTCGCGAACCTCCTCGGAGACGTCGAACACCTTGGTGTCCGATGGCAGCCTGACCTGGAAGCCGACGAGCACGACCCCGGCGCCGCGCTGCTCCTGCTCGTGCCGGCGGACCTCGGGATAGATCGACTTGATGTGCGACTCGTACTCGGCCGGCATCGGCATGTTGTTCATCGGGAAGCACCAGTTCGGGGTGCGCTGGAACACGGTCAGGTGCCCGGTCCGGGCGGCGATCCTCGGCACCAGCTGGACCGTCGTCGCACCGGCGCCGATCACACCGACCCGCCGGCCGAGCAGCTCGATGCCGTCCTGCGGCCAGGCGCCGGTGTGGACGAGCTGTCCCCGGAACGTGTCGAAGCCGGGGATGTCCGGCCAGTGGGTGGCCGACAGGAACCCGACGGCCATCACGCAGAACCGGGCGCGCAGCGTCTCGCCCTGCTCTGTTGTCAGCGTCCACAGCGCGGCGGCCTCGTCGAACACGACCGAGGCGACCTGCGTGTCGAACTGGATGTCGCGGCGCAGGTCGAGTCGGTCGGCGACCCATTCGAGGTAGCGCAGCACGTCCGGCTGCTCCGAGTAGCGCTCCGGCCAGCTCCACTCCTGCTGCAGCTCCTCGGAGAACGCGTACGAGTATTCGAGGCTCTCGATGTCGACACGCGCCCCCGGATACCTGTTCCAGTACCAGGTGCCGCCGACACCGTTCGCCACTTCGAGCACGCGCACGCGCAGCCCGTGGGCTCGGAACCGGTGCAGGGCGTTCAGCCCCGCGAAGCCGGCACCGACGACGACGACGTCGTAGTCGGCCTGGAGGTCGGGCAGATCTGCATCAGCTGTCATCAGGGATCGATCCTCTCGAATGTTGTGTCAGGCGAACAGGGTCAGCGCCTCGGCGAGCCTGCACGTCACCACACCGACCGCGTCGACCACCGCCTCGAGCCAGCGCGGTCTGGTGACGGCGCACACGGCGATCGGTTCCTCGAGGCCTGAGCCCTCCAGCGCGAGGTTGACGAAGTGGGTGGCGTAGTCGGGCGGCCGCAGGTCGCGTGACAGCTCGAAGAGCGCGTACGGGTCGGGAGGATCGGCGCGCGCCGGAAGCTGGACGAAGCTGCCCGAGGTCGGGCCCGTCGCTCCGCCGGTCAGCCCGACGCCGTCGCACAGCGCGGCGCCGTGCACCTGTTTGGAACGTGCGCCGGCGAGCATCAGCGCGATGTACGCGCCGAGCCCCCTCCCGACGACCGTGATCGTGCCGCTGGTTCCGGCGAGCGCGGCGAGGGCGATGTCCGCGTCGCCGAGCATGATCTCCGCCGAGTACCCCCCGCCGGCGGGGATCGTCGACAGCCCGTGACCGGTGAAGTCGAGTGCGGCGACCGGACCCTGCCAGCCGGCGGCCCACGGTGGCAGCACAGCAGGCGACGTCTCGCCGAGCCCGTGCAACAGCAGCAGCGGCCGGCCGTCGCCGCGGCGCAGGTGGTGCAGGGCGAGGCGGATCTTGTTGTGGGTGAGGTACTCGACGTCGGCGGTCATCGCCTGCTCACGAAGTCGAGGACCATCGCCGCGGTCTCGTCGGGCCGTTCGATGTGCACGAAGTGGCCGACGTCGTCGACGATGTCGCACCGGCCGCCGATCGGCAGGTAGGGCAGCACCTGGCTGGGCACGGTGCCCCAACCCATCTCCTCCATCTTCGCCCCGAGGATCCCGAAAAATGGCATCGGCAAGCCGGGGAGCTTGATGATCGTCCACTCCGGACGCCACGGCCCGAACCCGCCGAAGCGCATCGACGCGTCGATCTTCCAGCGCCACCCGTCGGGGTCCTCCCGCGCGCCGACGGCGACCAGGTGCCGCAGCCACTCGATCGGCAGCCGCGGGTTCATCCGCCGGCGTCGTTCGGCGAGCTCCTCGAACGTGCCCGACTTGCGCTGGTTGCCGAACGTGCGCCGCCGGTGGTCGAGCCACTCGGTGACCTCGCTGCCGACCATCTTGCTGCGGTCGTGGTCGGCGACGTCGGGCTGGCGGCGTCGGTAGGGGATGCCGTCGATGTTGATCACGTGGCTGAACCGGTATGGCTGGGCGTCGGCGAGCTGGATCATCAGTGAGCCGCCCTTGCTGTGGCCGAGGACGGGCGCCGGCTCGTCGGTGACGGAGTCGAACACGGCCATCGCGTCGCGCAGGTCGGCGTCCCATCCGTACAGCGCGGCGTGGTCGCTGTCGCCGTGGCCACGCTGGTCCCACGACACGACGCGCCAGCCGGCGGCCGCGATCTTCGGGGCGAACACGTCGTAGGTGCGGGCGAAGTCCATCCCGCCGTGGACGAGGAAGAACGGTGGCGCGTCGGCATCGCCCCACTCGTGCACTGCGACGCGTAGCCCGCCGACGTCGACCTTGTACTCGCGGTCCGGCGTCTGCGCCCCGGGAAAGAACCCCAGCTCCGTCATCGGCAGGAGGTTAGGCGCAGGCGGTGATGTGCCGCTTCCGGAGCCATGCGTCTACCATCCCGGCGATGAAGCGGGTGTACGCGCTGGCGTTCGCGTTGGCCGCGGCCCCGCTCATCGGCGTCGGCTGCGGGTCGTCGGGCTCGGGCAGTGCCACGCTGCCGCCGATCGCCACCACCTCGTCGACCAGCACGACGCTGGCGACCACGACCACGCTCCCCGAGTTCTACGTCGTGCAGCCAGGCGACACGCTCAGCAAGATCGTCAACAAGCTCGGCGTGTCCAAGAACGACCTGATGGCGCTGAACGGGATCACCAACCCCGATCACATCGAGAAGGGCCAGAAGCTGAAGATCCCCCGTCCTGGCGTCGTGATCCCGTCCACGGTCCCGGCGTCGACGACTGCTCCCGCAGGGTCGCCACCGACCAGTTGAGCGGGTTGCATGCCGTCGCCGACGACGCGTTCCTAGACTCGGGGCATGACCGAGCAGCGAGCGGATCAGGCGGTCGCAGGATGTGTGAGCGCAGCGAGCGAATCATCAGGCAGGTCGCTTCGGCGCGCAGCGCCGAGAAGCTCATCCTCCCACCGCCGCAGGCGGTCGCCGGATGAGCTTCTGGCCGAACCAGGATCATTGGAGCGTCAAGGTGCCGCTGCGCACGCCGCACCCGCGCCTGGCGGTGCTGGACGACACGGGCGTGGTCCGGCTCGCCGACCTCGCCTTCGAGGTGCGGTCCGAGGAGTGGGAGCGACTCGAGTACATGGACTGGAAGAGCGGCGGCGACACCAACTTCGCCCCGCTCGCCTCGGCCGATGGACAGCTCGACTGCCGCGGGTTCTGGGACAAGGGCAAGACCGACAAGGACGCGCAGTGGACGTCGAACGCGGCGATCTCGCCGACGCTGCGCCGCTACGTCGACGGCGTCGGTGCCAACTTCGGGCGGGTGCGGGTGATCAAGCTCGAGCCGCAGGATCGCGCCGCGGCGATCCGCAACATCCACCGCGACGACAACAACCGGTTCAACCCGGACGACGAGGGCTGGGTCGTGCGCACCTGGCTCGAGCTGACCGACCACCCGGACAGCTACATGATCCTGATGGACAACGGACCCGACGGTCTGCCGGACCCGGCCACCGAGATCCGCGTCCCGTTGCACCGTGGTTCGCGGTTCGTCGTCGACACCCAACGGTTGTGGCACGTCGTCGTGCACAACGCCAGGACACCCCGCTACGCGCTGATCACCAGCCTGGAGAGCGGCCCCGAGCTCGGCGGATGGATCGAGGCCCAGCTCCCCGCCCGCGTCTGAACCGGTTTCGCCCGACGGTCGGCCACGCGGGCCCGGGGCCGAGACGAGCCGGGGCCGAGACGGGTGACGGGGCCGAGACGGGCAGGGCGTCGGTCAGGTGGGGGTCGTGGCGGCGCGGTGAGCGGCGGCCAGTTCGGCGATCTCGCGCATGATCTTGGCCAGCTCGAAGTCCTTCGGGGTGTAGATCGCGGCGACCCCGAGGGCACGCAGGCGCGGCCGGTGGTCCTCGGGGATGATCCCGCCGACGACGACGGGCGCGTCGACGCCGATCGCCCGCAGCGCAGTCACGATCCCGGGCACCAGTTCGAGGTGCGAGCCGGAGAGGATCGACAAACCGATCACGTCCGGGTCCTCGTCGCGCGCCGACGCGACGATCTGCTCCGGCGTGAGCCGGATGCCCGAGTAGACGACCTCCATCCCTGCGTCGCGCGCCGCGACGGCGATCTGCTCGGCACCGTTGCTGTGCCCGTCGAGGCCCGGCTTGGCGACGAGGAACCGCGGCGGCCCGCCCGGCAGCGTCTTCACGTACTCGGCCACCGCGGCGAGCTGGCCGGGGCGCCTGCCGACCGCAGCCGACACACCGGTCGGGGCGCGGAACTCTCCGAACACCTGGCGCAGCTCGGCAGACCACTCGCCCGTCGTGCCGCCGGCACGGGCCAGCGCGATCGACGGCTCCATGATGTTCTCGTCCGACTCGGCCGCACGGCGCAGGTCGTACAGCGCCTTGGCGACGGCGTCGTTGTCTCGGTCGGCCCGCCACTGGAGCACCTCGGCGACGAGGTCGTGCTCGACCTGGGGGTCGACGCTGAGGATGTTGCCGGGGGTGTCGAGCGGCGACTCGGCCGTCTCGGTGTAGGCGTTGACGCCGACGACGAGCTGCTCGCCGGTCTCGATCCGACGGGTGCGTTCGGACATCGAGCGCACCAGCCGGCCCTTCAGCTCGTCGACCGCCTCGAACGCTCCGCCGAGGGCGAGCACGTCCTGCAGCTCGACCCATGCCTGGGCGTGCAGCTCCGACGTGCGCGCCTCGATCACGGTCGAGCCGTCGAAGATGTCGTCGTACTCGAGCAGGTCGCTCTCGAACGCGAGCACCTGTTGCATCCGCAACGACCACTGCTGGTCCCACGGCCGTGGCAGCCCGAGCGCCTCGTTCCAGGCCGGCAGCTGCACGGAGCGGGCGCGGGCCCGCTTGGACAACGTCACTGCGAGCATCTCCAGCACGATCCGCTGGACGTTGTTCTCCGGCTGCGCCTCGGTCAGGCCGAGCGAGTTGACCTGCACGCCGTAGCGGAACCGCCGGGCCTTGGCGTCGGTGACGCCGTAGCGCTCGAGGCCGATGCGATCCCACAGCTCGGTGAACGCGCGCAGCTTGCAGACCTCCTCGACGAAGCGGATCCCGGCATTGACGAAGAACGAGATCGAGGCGAACACCTGGCCGAACTGCTCCGGCTCGACCTGACCTGAGTCGCGCACCGCGTCGAGCACGCCGATCGCCGTCGCCAGCGAGAAGGCGATCTCCTGCACTGGCGTCGCCCCCGCCTCCTGCAGGTGGTAGCTGCAGACGTTGATCGGGTTCCACAGTGGCGCGTGGTGCGCGCACCAGGCGACCATGTCGACGATCAGCCGTCGCGACGGCAGCGGCGGGAAGATGTACGTGCCGCGGGAGAGGTACTCCTTGACGATGTCGTTCTGCGTCGTGCCGCGCAGCTCCTCGCTCGGCACGCCCTGCTCCTCGGCGTTGGCCACGTACAGCGCCAGCAGCCAGGCCGCCGTGGCGTTGATCGTCATCGACGTGTTCATCTCGCTCGGGGGGATCGCCGCGAGCAAGGTGCGCATGTGACCGAGGTGGACGACCGGCACGCCGACCTTGCCGACCTCGCCGCGGGCGAGTGGATGGTCGGGGTCGTAGCCGGTCTGGGTGGGCAGGTCGAAGGCGATCGAGAGGCCCGTCTGGCCCTTGGCGAGGTTCGTCCGGTACAACTTGTTGGACGCCGCAGCGGACGAGTGGCCCGAGTACGTGCGCATCAGCCACGGTGCGTCGCGGCGAGCCGGCGAAGAGCTCATCCGGGCATTGTTACCGGCCGGTTCGCTTCGAGCGAACTCTCCGCCGATGTTCGTGCTCACCAGGATGTTCGTCGTCAGGCCGCGATGGCCGTGGCGAGTCGGGCAAGGTAGTCGGCGCGGGGGATGTCGACGGCTCCCAGCGAGATCAGGTGCTCGGTGGTCCACTGGACGTCGAGCAGCGTCGCGCCGGTCATGCGCAGCCAGTCGACGAGCGCGACCAGGGCCACCTTCGAGGCGTCGCGGGCGAGGTGGAACATCGACTCGCCGGCGAACAGACCGCCGATGCGCACGCCGTAGAGCCCGCCGACGAGCCGTTCGCCGTCGTACGTCTCCACGCTGTGGGCCCAGCCGAGCCGGTGCAGCTGCGTGTACGCATCGACGAACGCAGGGGTGATCCAGCCGTGCGGCCGGCGCGGATCGCCGCAGTGCTCCATCACCTCGCGGAAGGCGACGTCGAAGCGGACCGTCGCGCGACGGCTGCTTTGGCGCAGCGAACGGGTGACGCGCAGGCCGTCGAGCGGGATGATCCCGCGCGGGTCAGGCGACCACCAGCCGACGGTCTTCTTGCGCATCGGCATCGGGAACAACCCGCTGCGGTACGCGGCGAGCAGGGTGCCGGGCTCGAGGTCGGCGCCGACGCCGACGAGCCCGTGCCGGTCGGCGGCATCGGGCGAGGGGAGCTGCCAGCGGTTCGGCAGCGGCTCGATCGGCTCCATCCGCGGCACCGTACTGACAACCGGGCGATGAGCGATGAGCGATGAGCCCCGGTGTGGGCGTGCATCGCCCGGGCGCCGGGCTGGAACCCGCAGCGCGAGCGTGAGACCGGCCGGACGCCAATGCCGACCGGGGTCAGTACGTCCTGAAGCCGCGCTTGGTCTTGCGGCCCAGGTGACCGGCGGCGACCATCCGGCGCAACGTCGGGACGGCGGCGTAGTTCGGGTCGCGGAACTCGTCGTACAGCGCGTCGAGGATCGCCACCGAGGTGTCCAGCCCGACGAGGTCGAGCAGCGCGAACGGGCCCATCGGGAAGTTGCAGCCACCCTTCATCGCCGTGTCGATCGACTCCATCGACGCCGTGCCGTGCTCCCACATCCGCACGGCGTTGTTGAGGTACGGGAACAGCAGGGCGTTGACGATGAACCCGGCTCGGTCCTTGACCTCCACGGCGTCCTTGCCGCACGCCGTCGCGAAGGCCATCACGGTGGCGACCGTCGCATCGCTGGCGGTGATCGGGCGGATCACCTCGACGAGCGACATCATCGTTGCCGGGTTGAAGAAGTGCACGCCGCACACCTGCTCTGGCCGCCGCGTGACCATCGCCAGTTCGACGACGGGCAGCGTCGAGGTGTTGGTGGCGAGGATGCCCGACGGCTTGACGACCTCCTCGAGCTCGGCGAACAGCCGCTTCTTGACGGCGAGCTCTTCGACGACGGACTCGATCACGAGGTCGCAGTCCGCCAGCGCGCCGAGGTGATCGGTCGCGGTGATCCGCCCGAGGATCGCGCAGCGGTCGTCGTCGGTGGCCTTGCCGCGCTCGATCGCGCGCACCAGTCCCTTGTCGATGCCCACCACGACCGCCTCCGCCGCATCGCGGCGGCGGGCGCGGACGACAACCTGGAAGCCGGCGCGGCTGGCCACCTCGGCCAGTCCGGCGCCCATGATCCCCGACCCGACGATCCCGACCCTGGCGATCGCCGTCGCGCCCGTATTGCACGGCGCGACCCCCTTGTCGACGATCCGCTCGCTCATGTCCACGCCCCTTCCGTCCAGGTCCGGGAGACGATAGCTACCGGCGGGTAACCTTCCCAACGCGCAACATCGTGGACCGCGCCGGCGACCGACGATCCGCACCCGCTGCTCGCGTCTGCCCGCTGCGGGTGTGACGGCTGGCCTGGCGAGTTCACCCCCCGTTCACCGCTCGTCCTGCTCCCCGGAAGGGTGCCTCGATACGGTTGAGGCATGAGCACAAATGGCCTGCGCACCGATGTCCTCCCGGATGTCGGCGCGCACCCGGACCGCCTCGTCCCGCTGGAGGCGGTCCACAACTTCCGTGACCTCGGCGGCTATCCGACGGTCGACGGACGGGTCACCAGGTGGCGCACGCTGTATCGCGCCGACGGCCTGCACCGCCTCGCCGGGTCGGATCTCGAGGTGATCCGCCGGCTCGGCCTGCGCACCGTGATCGACCTGCGGATGGATGCCGAGCTCGAGGAGCGGGGGCGCTTCCCCGAGGCCGAGCATCCCATCGACTACCACCACCTGACCGTGCTCGACACGACGTGGGCGGAGATGGACCGCCCTGAGTTCGAGGCGGACGCCGACTTCCTGCACTGGGCGTACCACCACATGCTCGTCGGGGGTGCCGCCAACTTCGGCGCCGCGATCGAGGTGCTGGCCGGCGCCGGCGCGCTGCCGGCCGTGTTCCACTGCGCCGCCGGCAAGGACCGAACGGGGATCCTTTCGATGCTCGTGCTCGGACTGATCGGCGTGCCCCGCGACTACATTGCCGCCGACTACGCGCTCACCGCAGCGGGGATGGAGCGGATGCTGACCTGGGCGCAGCGCGAGCTCCCGGACTTCGCGGGCCAGGTCGCGGACGTGCCGTCGGCGTTCTTCGCCGCGCTCCCCGAGGCGATGCTCCGCCTCGTCGACGACCTCTGCGCCGAGCACGGTTCGATCCGTCGGTTCGTGCGCACGCTCGGCGTCAGCGAGGCCGCGCTGGTCGCCCTGGACGCGGCATTGTTGACGACCCCGGTCTGACGGGACCGCGCCGGGCGCGGTGGCAGCGTGACGGGACCGCGGCGGAGCGTCGTCAGCGCAAACGTACGCGATGTTCCCCCGGCCAGCGACTCTGCTCGCGGCGTTCCGGCCCGTCGCATCGGGGCACGGCCAGTCCGTCGGCGCCGCGCCTCGCGAGCGACGTCGCTGACCCGGCGCCTCATCGCGGGCGTTCACGGTTGCGGCGCTAACTTCATCGGGTGCCCGGAACGGTGGCGTTGCAGGGCGGTGGACCGTTCACCGCGAACCTCGAGCTCGACCGACGGTTGCTCGCCGCGGCCGGCGTCGAGCGGGTGGTCGTGCTGCCGACGGCCGATGCGTTCGAACACCCGGAGCGGCTCGTCGTCGCCGCGATGCGCTGGGGCGAGCAGCTCGACATCGAGGTCGAGGCGTTGATGGCGATGCGCCGCGCCGACGCGCTCGACGCCGGATCGGCAGGGGTCGTCGCCGGGGCGCGTGCCGTGTACCTCGTCGGCGACCAGCCGCTGCACCTGCGGTCCGTGCTCAAGGACACGCCGCTGTGGGATGCGATCTGCGGTGTGCTGGACAGCGACGGCCTCGTCGTCGGCGTCGCCGGCAGCGCCGACGCGCTGTGCGACCCGATGGTCGATCCGCGCGGCGGTGCGTTCACGCTGGGGCTCGGGCTAGTGACCGGGCTCGCGGTGGTCACCGCCGTGGAGACCTGGTCCGCCGAGCGCTTGCACCGCACGTTGGAGCTCGCCGATACCGCCGTCGCGAGCGTCCCCACCGGCGCTGCGCTGATCCGCACGTCGGCGGGCTGGGAGCGCGTCGGCGATGTCGAACTGCACGGCGAGCTGCCCGACTGAACCCGCCCGGCGCCACCACCGGCGGTCAGCTCTGGGTGATCGTCACCGAGCTGACGGACACGGGCGTGACCGGCGTCTGACCGTCCTCGCCGGCCAGGGCGAGGACCGCCTTGACGACGTCGAGGCCAGAGGTGACCTTGCCGAAGGTCACGTACGTGCCCTCAGCGTCGAGGCCTGCGGCATTCGGACCGGCGACGAAGAACCACTGCGCATCGCCGCTGTTGGGGTTCCGGGTGCGGGCCATCACCAGGTCACCCTCGGTGTAGGAGAAACCGGCCTTCTCGTCGGGGATCGCGTAGCCGGGCGTGTCCGTATTGGACTTGCCGCCGCCCTGGATGATGTCGATCGAGGGGTCGGCGCGGAAGATCAATGTCTTGTCGTAGTAGTGGAACCGGGCCAGGGTGACGAAGTTGTTGACGGTGCCCGGCACGTCGGCGGTGTTGAGGTCGACGTCGATCTCGCCCTGGCTCGTGGCGAACTTCGCCGAGTACTTCTTGGTCGGGTCGATGCACAGCTTGAACGCCTGGGAGAACTTCGTCCGGCGGACGCTGCTGCCGTCGGCCGCAGGGCAGCCGCCCTTGCCGTAGGCGAACGGCGCCAGCGTCGTGGTCGTCGCGTTCGGATCGGCGGTGGTGCTCGGGGCGATGGTCGTCGAGGCGTTCGGGTCGACGGAGGTGGTGACGGCGGTGTCGACGGGCAAGGTCGTGGCCGTCGACGGCGTGGTCGTCGCGCTCGACGAACTGCCGTTGCTGCTCACCTTGGCGAGCAGGAACAGCAACCCCACCAGGACCGGGATGCCGATGCCCAGGCGCAGCCCCCAGCGCTTGCTCTTGGTCTTGCGGGCCTCGCGTGCGAGCTCCTCCAAGCGCTGCTGGCGGTTGGCTCGCTGGCGATCTCGCTTGGGGGTGCCCACGAGGGCGCAAGGCTACTGGCCGCCGGCTCCGCCCCACCGTCGACCAGCGCGCGGTCAATCGAGACCGTCGGTGTCGTCGCCGGACTTGGCGATCAAGTAGCCGATGGCCCGTTCGCTGCGCGGGTAGACGCTGACCGCGGACCAGAACTCCGGCCCGTGCCCGGCATGGCGGAGGTGGGCCATCTCGTGGACGAGCACGTAGTCGACCACCCAGTCCGGGAACGCGGCGATGCGCGTCGACACGCGGATCGTCGACGTGGACGGGGTGCACGACGCCCAGCGGCCGAGCATGTCGTCGCTCCAGCGGATCACGTCCGCGATCGGCAGGCCGTGGTTGCGGTGCAGGGCGCGCATCCGTTGGCGCAGGTCGATCCGCTCGGCGGACAGCTTGCGGCGGAACCGCGCGGTCATCTGGGCAACCGCCTCGCGCTCTTCGCGCGCGCTCATCCACGACGGCACCGTGACCCGCAGCACCCCGCCGACGAGGCGCGCCGCGTAGCTCTTGCGCCGCCGGGCGGAGCGGATGATCTCGACCCGGAACGGCAGCTCGTCGTCCGGGCCGAGTCCCGGCAGGTGCGGCTCCGGCGCCGCTCCCGCGCTCACAGCGCGCTGGTGGTCGGCGCGCTCGGTTCGATCAGGTCGACGATGCTGCGGGCGACGATCTCGCCGCCATCGTGGACGTCGAACCAGCGGCCGCCGAGGTTCGGGAAGCGGTACGGCGCCTCGCCGAGGCGCCGGCACAACGTACGCAGCACACCCGCGTGGGTCACGACGAGGATCTCGCCACCGCGGGTCGTCGCCGCGATCTCGGCGAGGCTGGCGGATGCCCGGGCGACGACCTCGTCGAGCGGCTCGGCACCAGCCGGGCGGCGGTGCTCGGCGAGGTATCCCGGCCACCCGTCCTCGATCTCGGCGTGGGTCAGCCCCTGCCACGGTCCGACGTCGGTCTCGCCGAGCCGTGGATCGACCATCACCGGTCCGACGCCGAGCTCGGCAGAGATGATCGCCGCCGTCTGCGCGGCGCGCTGGAGGTGGCTCGACCAGATCCCGTCGAAGGCCCCGAGCACCTGTGCCGCGAGCAGCGCCTGGCGCCGTCCGCCGTCGCTCAGCGGCATGTCCGCGTGGCCCTGCCAGCGCCCGAGCACGTTCCACTCGCTCTCGCCATGGCGCACCACGAGCAGTCGGGTGGGTGCGTCCACTGACATCGCCGCGAGGGTAGCGGTGAGCCGCATGCGAGCCCGGTGGCGTCAGTACGCTGGCGCAGTGGCTCGTCTGCGACTGTTCGCCTCGGCGCGTGAGGCCGCGGGAACCGGCCGCGCACAGTTCGAAGGGGCCACCGTCGCAGAGGTGCTCGCGGCCGCGTCGACCACCTTCGGACCGGCGTTCGCGCGAGTCCTGCCAACCTGCACTGTGTGGGTCAACGGGGAAGCGGCCGAACCGTCCAGTACGGTCGTGGGTGGCGACGAGGTGGCGGTGCTCCCGCCAGTGAGCGGAGGAGGATGACATGACCGGACCAGACGTCAATCCCACGACGCTGACGGTGACCGAGCTGCGCTCCCTGCGCTCCAGCCTGCAACACGACGACGACGCCGTGTCGTACGTCCGCCGGCTCGCCCAGGGCAAGCTCGACCTCGTCCGCGCCCAACTGCTCCGCCTGGCCGGGGCGGACGGCGGTCCGATCACCGAGCAGCTCCCGGTGATCATGGCCCACAACCTCACCGCCGGTGAGGCGCGACCTCCGCGCCCTGCCGCCGATTTCAGCAGCCATCCCCTCGCCGACGAGCTCGACCACCTCGCCGAAGACGGCGACGGCATGGACATCGCGGCGATGGACGAGGGCGAGCTGCGCGAGTACGGCGACGCCCTGGAGGCCTTCGAACACGCCCGCTCGGACGAGCGCCAGCGCCTGTTCACGCGCATCGACGCGCTCAGCGCAGAGCTCGTGCGCCGCTATCGAGACGGCGAGGCCGACGTCGACGGTCTGCTGGCGGAGGACTGACGTGGTCACCGCCCGCAACGAGTTGGACAAGCGCCTCGCCGACGTCGGGGAGTTCATCAAGAACCAGCGCGAGGTGGCGCGGATGAGCGTGCGCCGGCT
>JBBQTN010000122.1:0-15793 GCA_038213195.1 Acidimicrobiales bacterium
GGACGGTGGACGGTGGACGGTGGACGGTGGACGGTGGACGGTGGACGGACCGGTTCGGCAGAGGCGGGCCGAGTCGCCGGTCCTCGGCGGATCTCCACGTGA
Source organism: Acidimicrobiales bacterium (assembly GCA_038213195.1). Lineage (GTDB taxonomy): Bacteria > Actinomycetota > Acidimicrobiia > Acidimicrobiales > Ilumatobacteraceae > JAODBQ01. The sequence continues at coordinate 103 of JBBQTN010000122.1, forward strand.
CGATTCGCCGGCGAGGTGCCGGTGACCCGCCGGCTGATCACCAGGGTCTGACGCTTCCGCCGACGCGTCGTCGGTGGGCTCGATCGTTTCGCCCGCGGCAGACGTCATCGAGTCCGCGTCGGAGTAGGGGGGAACGGCTTCGCCGAATCTCCACGTGACGATCCGGAGCGCCGCAGGCCCACCCGCGCGCAACGGCGAGGCAGCAGCCGCACCGATTCGTCACGTGGAGATCCGCCGATGCACGTCGGGACGGTCACCGCGCCGTGCGATCTGCCGTCGAACGCCACTGCCCGTCCGCCGCGTTGGCCGTCGAACACCACTGCCCGTCCGCCGCGTTGGCCGTCGAACGCCACTGCCCGTCCGCCGCGTTGGCCGTCGAACGCCACTGCCCGTCCGCCGCGTTGGCCGTCGAACGCCACTGCCCGTCTGGCATGTCTGTCGAAGTGCCGCGTGCAGACGTCTTGACCGCTAGACAGCCGTGCGTACGCCGACGTCCCGCCCGGTGATCGTCATTGGAGAACCGACGGCCGATGGCCGAGCGGGCCGAAGGAACGACCGGCGAATCGTCACAGGGACGACCGCCGAACGACGGCGGGAGCACGCCGATCGCAGGCACTGTCGAGGTCGACGCCCGACGACGCCACCACGCCGAGCACGGTCGTGTCGTGCTCGCGACGGGCTCTTGCGCCCCTTTGCGCAAGGCACCAAACCGGATCCCGGACTGCCCGAATCGTCACGTGGAGCTCCGGCGACGCACCGATCGCCGAGCTTGATCTCGACCTGTTTTCGTCACGTCGAGATCCGGCGACGGGCTCGACCGGGCCGACGCGGATCTCGACGAATCGTCACGTGGAGATCTGGCAAGGGAACGAGGCGGTGCCGTGCCTGCGTCAGGCACGGCACCGCAGCACCGACTCAGACGCGCGCGATCTCGCGCTCTTCGAAGGTCTCGATGATGTCGCCTGGCTTGAGGTCTTGGAAGTCACTCAACCCGATGCCGCACTCGAAGCCCTCGCGGACCTCGCGAGCGTCATCCTTGAAGCGCTTCAACGACACGACGCTGCCCTTCCAGATGATGGTGCCATCGCGCAGGAAGCGAACCTTCGAGCCACGAGTGATCTGCCCGTTGAGCACGTAGCAGCCGGCGATGGCACCGACCCGCGGCACACGGAAGATCTCGCGCACCTCGGCTTCCCCGGTGACCACTTCCTCGTACTCCGGCGCGAGCATTCCGACCATCGCCCGCTCGATGTCCTCGAGCAGCTTGTAGATCACCTCGTACAGACGGATCTCCACACCCTCGGTGTCGGCCAGCTCACGAGCCTTCCGGTCCGGGCGCACGTTGAACCCGATCAGGGTGGCGTTCGAGATCGCGGCGACGTTGATGTCGTTCTCCGTGATCCCACCGACACCGCGGTGCACGAACGCCAACTTGACATCGTCGCGTTCCAGCCTGCGCAGCGATTCCGTGACTGCTTCGAGCGAGCCCTGCACATCGGCCTTGAGAACCAGGTTCAGCGTCGCCGCCTCACCCGACTGAATCTGGCTGAAGATGTCCTCCAGCTTGACGCCCTTCTGCACCCGAGCGTCGCCGCGCTGGGCCTTGAGGCGGTACCGCTGCTCGCGCGCTTCGCCGACGGTGCGTGCCGTCTTCTCGCTGTCCGCGGCACGGAACTCGTCGCCGGCGTTCGGTACGGCTTGCAGCCCGAGCACCTGGACGGGCGTCGACGGTCCGGCTTCCTTGATCTGCTTGCCGGTGTCGTCGATCATCGCCCGCACACGGCCCCATGCCCCACCGGCGACGATCGGGTCACCGACCTTCAGGGTGCCCTTGTCGACGAGGATCGTTGCCACGGGGCCGCGACCGGTGTCGAGGTTGGCCTCGAGCACGACGCCCTTGGCGCGACCGGTCGGGTTGGCCGTGAGCTCCTCCAGTTCGGCGACGACGACGAGCTGCGCGAGCAGGTCGTCGATACCGAGATCCTGTTGCGCCGACATCTCGACGACGATCGTGTCGCCACCCCACGATTCGGCGACGAGGCCCTGCTCGGACAGCTCGGAGAGCACCCGTTGCGGGTCCGCGTTGGCCTTGTCGATCTTGTTCAAGGCGACGACGATCGGCACGTCGGCGGCGCGAGCGTGGTTGATCGCCTCGACCGTCTGCGGCATCACGCCGTCGTCGGCGGCCACGACGAGGACGACGATGTCGGTGACCTCGGCGCCGCGCTGGCGCATCTTGGTGAACGCCGCGTGGCCGGGAGTGTCGATGAAGGTGACCTTGTCGCCGGTCTCGGTGTTGACCATGTAGGCCCCGATGTGCTGGGTGATGCCACCCGCCTCGCCGGCCACGACGTTGGCGTGGCGGATCCGGTCGAGGAGCGTCGTCTTGCCGTGGTCGACGTGGCCCATCACCGTGATCACCGGCGCGCGGGGCTGCTGCAACGCCTCGACGTCGTCGTCGCTGTCATCGAACATCGCCTGGAGCTCGAGCTCCTCCTGCTGACCAGGGTCGACGAGCAAGACGTCTGCGCCGAGCTCCAGCGCGAACAGCTCCATCTGCTCATCGCTCAGCGACATCGTCGCGGTGACCATCTCCCCGTTCTGCATCAGGAAGCGGATGACGTCGGCCGCGCTGCGGTTCAGCTTCGGCGCGAACTCCTGGGCCGAGACGCCGCGCTCGACGACGATCGTGCCCTCCGGCACGGGCGCGTTGCTCGCCGTGTAGTTGGAGTTGTAGCCGGGTTGCTGCTCCTCAAAGTCGCGACGACGGCGCGCGCGGCTCTTCTTGCGCGGGGCGCGACGCTGTCCGTTCGGACGCGGACCCCCGCCTCCGGGGCGCTGGCCACCCGGTCCGCCGGGACCACCACCGCCGGGACCTGGACGCGGAGCGCCGAAGCCGCCCGGACGAGCACCGAAGCCGCCGGGGCGCGCACCAGGACCGCCGGGCCCACCTGGGCGGGCACCGACGCCGGTGCGTGCCGGCGTGGGTGCGCCGGGACGCGCGCTGAACCCGCCTCCCGGACGGGCACCGCCGGGGCCGGTCGAGCGTGCCGCCGGGCGCAGACCGCCGGGAGGCGGCGGGATCGGCTTACCGGTCGCCGACAGCGGACGGCCACCACCCGGAGGCGGTGGGATCGGGCGCCCTGTGGGCGAGACAGGCCGGGCGGGCGGCGGAGCTGCCGGACGGGCGCCGGGGAGCGGCTGCGCTGGTCGCGCCGCCGGAGCACCCGCGGTCGCAGCGGCGGGGCGAGCCGGAGCAGGGGCAGGCCGACCACCGGCAGGAGCCGGCGTGGGGCGGACGGCGCCGGGAGCCGGCGCGGGCCGGGCAGCGGTGCCAGGCGGTGCGGACACGGGAACGCGCGCGGCCTCGCCGGGCGACGGGCGGCTGCTGACGATGCGGCGCGGCTCGTCACCGTCGGCACGGCCTTCGGTCGGCCCGCCGACTGCCGTCGGCTGCTCGGTTGCCGCAGCAGCGGTCCGCGCGGGTTCGGTCGTCGTCGGCGACGCGCCAGCTGCTGAACCAGCCGGAGAAGTGCCGGTCGTGCGCACAGGCGGGCTCGCTGTCGCGGAGGACGCGTCGCTGGACGTCGACGAGACCGCCGTCGCGGCCGACGGCGAGGCGCCGGACGCAGACGTCGGCGCGTTCGAGGTGATGTCCGGCGACGCGCTGCCGGACGCGCTCGACGTCGCACTGCCGGTCGGCGTCGTGACAGTTGCGGCGCCCAGGGAGGTGCCGGGTGTCGACCCGGCCGGTGATCCGGCGCTCGACGCCGGTGTCGCCGCCGGACCCGCCGCCGACGCGGCCGGGTGGCCCGCCGCCGATGCGGCGGTCGCCTGGCCGGTGGCCGACGCGGCGTTCGCCGGGTCCACGGCCGGCGTGGTGGCCGCCTGGCGCGTGTCGGACACGGTGGTCGATGGGCTCGCGGTGGCCGCTGCTGCAGCGTTCGCCGGTGCGGTCGGCCGAGCGGTGCCGTTGTCGCCCACGGTGGCAGTCTCGACCTGCGGCGACGCCGGCGAACCGGGCGACGCCGGAGCGGACCCACTGCGGGTCGGTGCTGCCCCAGCGCTCGCCGACGCACCGACGGAGGTCGGTTCGGAGACCAGGTCGGGCGCGCCGACCGTGACCGGCGCGGCCGGGGTCGGCTCGGTGACCACCGCCGGCTTCTTCGAGCCCTTCTTCCCGGCCTTGACCTCTTCCGGTTGCTCCGCGCGGGTCAGGCCATCACGCTCGGCGCGACGACGCAGCCGATCGGCCTGTGCCTCGATCAGCGTGGAGGAGTGGCTTTTCACACCAACCCCCATCACATCGCTCAGGGCCATCATCTCGGCGTTCGTCATCCCGAGCTCTTTGGCGAGCTCGTGCACGCGCATGTTCTTCGGCAAAGCCTGGTCAGCCTTTCATCAGCGCCGGTCGGTCGGGGCGGGAGCCGACGGCCAGCAATTCTGTCATGTTGGTGATAACGCCTTCGACGGCGTTCCGCAACGTGGTCAGCGTGTCGGCATCGACCGTTCGCTTCCACGCCCGCTCGAACCCGCGGCGTCGAGCCGCGAGATCGAAGCACTCCAGTGAGCACAACCACGCGCCGCGTCCGGGCGCGGTACGGCTGACGCAGCTGCCCTGCTCGCCGATGGCGCAGCGCACCATCGCACGCTGGGGCAGCGTGCGCCTGCAACCGACGCAGGTCCGGTGCGGCTCGCGCCGGACCGGTTGGGTGTGCTCGCAGTGCTCGTCGCGCACGGACTCAAGCGTGGTCACCACCGCCTTCGGTCGGCGCAACAGCACCAGCACCAGCACCTGCACCTGTTTCCTCGCCCCCGGGAGCCCCCGTCGGCGCCAGTACGGACGGCTCTGTCGGCACGGACGACTCGGCCGCCGATTGTTCGGTCCACTCGTCCTGGGTGATGACCGAGCCGTCGGCCGCGTGCCACTCCATCACACCGGTCTCGGTGTTCTGGATCCACTCGCCCTCGGCGTAGACCACGTCCTCGTCGAAGTCGCCGCCAATATCGATCGGCTGCGTCTCGCCGCGGATGTCGATGCGCACGCCCGTCAGGCGCGCCGCGAGGCGGGCGTTCTGACCCTCCTTGCCGATGGCCAGGCTGAGCTGCTGGTCGGGCACGATCACGTCGGCCTGGGTCATGTCATCGGAGATGATGACCTCCTTGACCTTCGCCGGCGAGAGCGCCTTGGCGACGAAGTCGGCGAGGTCCTCGCTGAACGGGACGATGTCGATCTTCTCGCCACGCAGCTCGTTGACGACCATGCGCACCCTGCCGCCCCGGGCGCCGACACATGCGCCGACGGGGTCGACGTTGTGGTCGTTGCTCCACACTGCGATCTTCGTGCGGTGGCCCGGCTCGCGGGCGCAGGCCTTGATCTCGACGATCCCATCGGCGATCTCCGGCACCTCCAGCTCGAACAGGCGCTTGATCAGGCCGGGGTGCGTGCGCGAAACGACGATCTGCGGACCCTTCGCGGTCTTGCGGACCTCGACGATGTACGCCTTGACCCGGTCGCCAGGCGTCGGGCGCTCGAACGGCACCTGCTCGGCCTGCGGCAGCAGGCTCTCGACGCGTCCGAGGTCGAGCAGCGTGTAGCGCTGATCGGTCTGTTGGATGATCCCGGTGACGATGTCGCCCTCGCGGTTCGCGTACTCCTCGAACTTGCGATCGCGCTCGGCCTCGCGGATGCGCTGGCTCATCACCTGCCGGAACGTCTGCGCGGCGATGCGGCCCATCTCCTCCTTGCGCGGCGTGTCGTCGCGCTCGTTGACCCAGTTGCCGTCCTCGTCCAGGTCGTAGGCCATGAACGTGAACTCCATCGTGTCGGGGTTGACCTCGACGACCACCTCGTCGGCCGCGGTCGGACGGCGCTTGTAGGCGGTGGCCAACGCATCGACCATCACGTGCAACAGGGTGTCGACGCTGATGTTCTTCTCGTTGGCCAGCATGCGGATCGCTTCGGACATGTCGAGACTGCTCACGAAAGCTCCTTCGTCGATGGTCGCCTGCTGGGCGACGTGCCGGGCTTGGGGGCGGGCCCCCAGATGAAGACCGTCCTGGCCCGGTCGATGTGCGCGTAGGAAATGGTGCGTTCTGTACCGTCGTCGAGCGCGACCGTGGCGTCCACATCGGATGCGGCGACGAGCGTGCCCTGGATGCGACGCTCGCCACCCTGGCCGATGTCGCGCAGCCGGAACGCGACCGCCTTGCCCAGCTCACGCTGGAAGTGCGCCGGCGTGCGCAGCATCCGCTCAAGCCCGGGGCTGGTGACCTCGAGCGTGTAATGCCCTGGCACCGGGTCCTCGTGATCGAGCTCCCGGGAGATCAGCCTGGTCGCGAGCGCGATGGCTTCGAGGTTGACCCCGCTGGCGCTGCCGGGCGGCGTGTCGACGGTGACCCGCAGCGTGCCGCCGCGGAACTCGAGGTCGTAGAGGTCGAGGTGCAGGTCAGCGAGGATCGGGGTGACGAGGCGCGAGACGCGCGCCAAGGTGGTGCTGTCGCTCATCTGCGGTCACCTCCTGCTCGTTGTGCCTACTCGTGCCCCTCATTGAAGAAGGCGTGGACCCCCTCGCGGAGCCCACGCCTTCGGTTCGCTGAACGTCAAGGACCGGCCAAAGTATATCGGACCGGCCGATAGTGTTCGCCGACGTGCCCCCCGTCCTCCGGATGTCCACGTTGTTCCTGCGTACGCTGCGTGAGGACCCTGCGGACGCCGAGGTCGCCAGCCACCGGCTGCTCGTCCGCGCCGGCTACATCCGCCGCGCCGCGCCCGGTGGTTTCACCTGGCTCCCGCTCGGCTGGATCGTGTTCCGCAACGTGGAGCGGATCGTGCGCGAGGAGATGGAGCGGGCCGGCTTCCAGGAGGTCCACTTCCCAGCACTGCTCCCCCGCGAGCCGTACGAGATCACCGGGCGCTGGACCGAGTACGGCGACGGTGTGTTCCGCGTCAAAGACCGCAAGGGCGCCGACTTCATGCTCGCCCCGACCCACGAGGAGATGTTCACCCTGCTGGTCAAGGACCTCTACAGCAGCTACAAGGACCTGCCGCTGAGCCTCTTCCAGATCCAGACGAAGTACCGCGACGAGGCCAGACCGCGTGCCGGGCTGCTGCGCGGGCGGGAGTTCGTGATGAAGGACTCGTACAGCTTCGACCTCGACGAGGCCGGCTTCAAGGTCAGCTACGAGGCTCATCGCGCCGCCTACCAGCGGACATTCGAGCGGCTCGGGCTTCCCTACGTGATCGTCGCCGCGATGTCAGGGGCGATGGGCGGCTCGGCCAGCGAGGAGTTCCTCGCCCCGATGGACGTCGGCGAGGACACCTTCGTGCGTTGCACGAACTGCGACTACGCGGCGAACACGGAGGCCGTGCGGGTGCCGGTTCCGATGGCGCTCGACGTCGCGGACGCGCCCGCGGCGCGGGTCGTCGACACGCCCGCCACGCCGACCATCCAGACCCTCGTCGACCTGCTCAACGCACGGCCGGACCTGGCCCGCGCCGACCGTCCGTGGACCGCGGCAGACACGCTCAAGAACGTGGTGCTCAAGCTGCGTCACCCCGACCGCACCGTGGAGCTGCTGGCGATCGGCGTACCCGGCGACCGCGAAGTCGACATGAAGCGGCTCGAGGCACAGGTCGCGCCGGCAGAGCCGGAGCCGTTCACCGAGGATGACTTCGCCGCCAACCCGCTGCTGGTCCGCGGCTACATCGGCCCGCAGGCACTGGGCGCCGACAAGCCCGCCGGGGTGCGCTACCTCGTCGATCCGCGCGTCTCGGCGGGCTCGCAGTGGGTCACGGGGTCGAACAGCGCCGGCCACCACGTGATCCACCTCACCGCAGGTCGCGACTTCGTCCCCGACGCCACCATCGAGGCGGCGGAGGTGCGCGGCGGCGATCCGTGCCCCGCGTGCGGTTCGCCGTTGCAGATCGCGAAGGGCATCGAGCTCGGGCACATCTTCCAGCTCGGCACGAAGTACTCCGAGGCGCTCGGGCTGCACGTGCTCGACCAGCACGGCAAGCAGCGTGTGGTGACGATGGGCTCCTACGGGATCGGCGTGTCGCGGGCGCTTGGCGCGGTCGCCGAGCTGAACTGCGACGACAAGGGGCTGATCTGGCCGCGCGAGGTGGCCCCCGCCGACGTCCACCTCGTCGCCACCGGCAAGCCGACGGATCCGCAGCTGCCGGCGGCGGAGCAACTCGCCGCCGAGCTCGCCGCGGCCGGGCTGCGGGTGTTGTTCGACGACCGGATCGGCGTGTCGCCCGGCGTCAAGTTCAACGACGCCGAACTGGTCGGCGTGCCGACGATCGTGGTCGTCGGTCGCGGTCTGGCCACCGGTGTCGTCGAGCTGAAGGACCGGCGCACCGGCGAACGCACCGACGTCGGGCTCGCTGACGTCGTCGACGTGGTGGCACGGCTGGCCAGGTCGACTGCGTCATAGGCCGTGCGGCGCGGTCAAGCTGTGGCGCATGCCGTTGAACCCAGATGCCGTCGGAACCGAGAGCGAGCCGTACCACGCGGCGTGGACCAGCAAGGACGCGCTGCTCTACGCAGTCGGCATCGGGGCCGGCACGGGCGAGCTCGCGTACACGACCGAGAACACCGACGGCGTCGACCAGCAGGTGTTCCCGACGTTCGCCGTGGTCGTCCCGACCGGCGGAGGGTCGGTGATGCGTAGCATCGGCAGCTTCAACCCGGCGATGCTCGTCCACGGCCAGCAGGCGATCACGTTGCACAAGCCGCTCCCCGTCGAAGGGTCGATCACTGCGACGTCGAAGCTCGTGGCGATGTACGACAAGGGCAAGGCGGCGGTCGCGGTCACCGAGTCGAACGTCACCGACGACACCGACGGCCAGCCGCTGTTCACGACGCGGACGTCGGCGTTCATCCGCGGCGAGGGCGGCTGGGGCGGCGATCGCGGGCCGAGCGGGGCGATCAACGAACCGCCCGACCGCGCCCCCGACGACACCGTGACCTACCAGACGGCGTCCGATCAGGCGCTCCTCTACCGCCTCTCCGGCGACCGCAACCCGCTGCACAGCGATCCGTCGTTCGCCGCGATGGGCGGCTTCGACCGGCCGATCCTGCATGGGTTGTGCAGCTACGGGTTCACCGGCCGAGCGCTGCTGCACACCCTCTGCGACGGCGATTCGTCGCGCTTCCAGCACATCGAGGCGCGCTTCGCCTCGCCCGTCTACCCGGGCGAGGCGCTGACGGTGAAGATGTGGGAGACCGGGGACGGCGAGGCCGTGTTCACCACCTCGGTCGGCGACCGCGTCGTCATCGATCAGGGCCTGCTGCGTTACTCCTGACAGCGCAGCGATTGGGACCGAGCTCGCGGCGCGGCTCAGGCCGTTGGCTGGGGCGGGCCGCCCGGCTTGCCGTCCATCCCGGAGTTGGGTCGGGCCGCGGCGAGCAGGTCACGCACGATCGGCCCGAGCGCCGTCGGGTCGTCGACGGGGTCGTGCGTCGGCCCGCGCACCCAGCCCTCCGCCACGGCGAGCATCCGGCCGCTGGCCTCGAACACGCGGCCGGTGACGCCCGCCGACTCCTCCGACGCCAGCCAGGTGACGATCGGGGCGATCCACCGCGGCGACCGTGCCTCGCGCTGCTCGTCGGTCTCCGGCGCCGGCCCGAGGCCCTCGGTCATCCGGGTCAGGGCGACCGGCCCGACCGCGTTGACGGTGACGCCGTAGCGGGCCATCTCCAACGCGACGATGTTGGTGAACGCGGCGATGCCGGCCTTGGCCGCGCCGTAGTTGGCCTGGCCGGGCTGGCCGTAGATGCCGCTGACGGAGGTTGTGTTGATGATCCTTCCGGACAGCGCCTTGCCGGCCTTGCTCTGCTCGCGCCAGTACGCGGACGCCCACCGGCTCGGGGCGAACGTGCCCTTGAGGTGGACGTTGATCACCGCGTCCCACTCCTCCTCGGTCATGTTCGTGAGCATCCGGTCGCGCAGGATGCCGGCGTTGTTGACCAGCACGTGCAGGTCGCCGAACGTCTCCACCGCAATGTTGATCAGCCGCTGCGCACCCTCCCACGACGACACGCTGTCGCCGTTGGCGACGGCCTCGCCGCCGAACGCCTTGATCTCGTCGACCACCTGCTGGGCCGGGGAGAGGTCGCCACCGGAACCGTCGACGTTGCCGCCGAGGTCGTTGACCACGACCTTCGCTCCGTGGTAGGCGAGGCTCAGGGCGTGCTCGCGCCCGATGCCGCGACCGGCACCGGTGACGATCGCGACACGGCCATCACACAGCTTGCTCATATCTCAGCGGTCCCTTCGACGTCTGTTGAACGGACGGCATCCTAAAGTCGGGTCATGTGCGACACCCATCTCACTCGCCGTGAGGCACTCGTCACCGCGGCGTTCGGTGTCGCCGCGGCCGGGTTGGTCCTCGGCGGGCGGGCCGCGGCGGCCACGGCGGAGCTGGCGGTCGTCCCGGCCGTCACCGTCGCCGACGGACTGGCGATCATGCCCCGCGATGCCTGGGGCGCGGACCTCCCTCCGAAGGGGCCGATCGCGGCGGAGGACGTGCGCTTCCTGCTGGTCCACCACACCGCCTCGACCAACTCGTACGCCCGTGCGTCCGCCGTGATCCGCGAGACGTACGCGTGGCAGACGAGCCCCGCGAAGGGCTGGAACGACGTGTGCTACGAGTTCTTCATCGGACGCGACGGCGACGTCTGGGAGGGTCGCGCGGGCGCGTTGGCGGGACCTGTGGCCGCTGACGCGACCGGCGGCAGCCAAGGCTTCGCCCAGCTCGTCTGCCTGCTCGGCACGTTCACCGACGTGGCCCCGACGCAGGCCGCGCAGGACGCGTTGGTCACGGTCCTGGCGTGGTTGGCGATGCGCGAGGGCGTCGACCTCTCCGCCGGGGCGAGCACGTCGTTCACGTCGCGCGGCTCGCAGCGCTGGCCGGCCGGATCGGAGGTGGAGACGCCGACGATCGCCGGGCACCGCGACATGTCCGACACGGAGTGCCCCGGCGACGTGCTCTACGACCTGCTCCCCGACATCCGCAGTCGTGCCGCCGTGCGGCTCGCGTCGTTCGTCACAGGGCTGAAGCCGGCGAGAAGGCTCGGTCCCACCGGCCCGTAGCATCGTCCCGGTGCCTCCGTCAGCAGCGCCCGAGGCCGGCCGGCCCGACCGCGACGGACAGGAGGTCGACGCGCCCGACGCGCCCGTGCTCGGCGCAGATGTGCTCACCGCAGACGTGCTCGTCGTCGGTGGCGGCCCTGCCGGGGCGACTGCGGCGACGCTGCTGGCGCGGGCGGGCCGGTCGGTGGTGCTCGTCGACCGGGCCGCGTTCCCACGCGACAAGTGCTGCGGGGACGGCCTGACGACGCTCGCCCTGCGCGAGCTGGAGGGGCTCGGTCTCGACCCTGTGCGCGTGCCCAGCTGGCAGACGGTCGACGCGGCATGGCTGCGCTCCCCGTCCGGTCGTGAGGTCTGCCTGCCGCTCCCGCGGAACGGGGTCTTCGCGGCCACGACGCCGCGCCGCGAGCTCGATGCCGCACTGCTCGACCTCGCCCGAGAGGCCGGAGCCTTCGTCCACGATGGCCACGCGCTCACCGCGATCCGCGAGCTCGGCGACCACGTCGACGCGGAGGTCGCAGGACTCGGCGCGGTGCGCGGCGGCTACGTCGTCGCCGCCGACGGGATGTGGTCGCCGACGCGGCGGCTGCTCGGGTTCGCCGAGCCGGGCTACCTCGGCGAATGGCACGCCTTCCGCCAGTACGCGTGCAACGTCACGGGACCGGCCACCGACCGGTTGTACGTGTGGTTCGAGGCGGACCTGCTGCCCGGCTACGCATGGAGCTTCCCATTGCCCGACGGACGCGCCAACGTCGGCTTCGGTGTGCGTCGCGACGGCACCCGCAGCGGCCGCGAGCTGAACGACGAGTGGGCCTCGCTGTTCGAACGTCCGCACATCGTCGCCGCGCTCGGGGCGGGCTTCGAGCTGGAGGGCCGGCACACGGCGTGGCCGATCCCTGCCGGCATCGACCGGGCCGTGCTCACCGGCCGGCGGGTGCTGTTCGCCGGCGATGCGGCGATGGCCACCGACACGATGACCGGCGAGGGGATCGGCCAGGCGCTGCTCACCGGGCGCCTCGCCGCCGAGGCGATCCTCGCCGCAGGGCCGCACGCGCCCGACGTGGCCGTGCAGCGCTACCGCCACGATGTGCGCGGTCATCTCGTCGCCGACCACAGGATGTCCGCGTTGCTCAGCAGGGCGCTCGCCCACGAGCGCGGCGCACGCGGCGCGATCCGCCTCGTCGGCTCCAGCACATGGACCCGGCGGCAGTTCGCGCGGTGGATGTTCGAGGACGAACCGCGCGCTGTCGCGCTCACCCCGCGGCGCTGGCACCGCGACTTCCTGGCCAGGCCGGGCACGTACGCCGGGAGGCGCTGACCCACAGGCCCCCTCGGCCGCGGTCCACACCGACGATTACCGTTCGGACCATGCACGCTCGGCTGACCGAACCGATCCTCGCCGCGGTGCGCCGGTGAGCGGCCGCACCATCGACAGCGCGGCGCTGGCCGCGCACGTCGACCGCGTGTGGGACGGCTCGATCCTGCCGGCGCTGCACGACTACATCCGCATCCCCAACGTCTCGGTCGGCTTCGACCCGGATTGGGATGCGCACGGCCACATGCGGCGCGCCGTCGAGCTCGTCGCCGGGTGGTGCTCGACGCGTGACATCGCCGGGCTGGCGTTGGAGGTGCGCGAGCTGCCAGGGCGCACGCCGCTGATCGTCATCGACGTTCCGGCGTTCGGCGGGGCGAGCGACGACGACGACGACGACGACACCGTCGTGCTCTATGGCCACCTCGACAAGCAGCCGGAGATGGTCGGCTGGCGCGAGGGCCTCGGCCCGTGGACGCCGGTGCTGGAGGACGGCAGGCTGTACGGCCGCGGGGGTGCCGACGACGGCTACGCCGCGTTCGCCTCGCTGCTGGCGATCGAGGCCGCGCAGGCGCAGGGCCTCCCCCACGCGAGGTGCATCGTGCTGGTCGAAGCCAGTGAGGAGAGCGGCAGCATCGACCTGCCGGCGCACCTCTCATCGCTGCGCGACCGGCTCGGCACCCCGAGCCTGGTGCTGTGCCTGGACTCCGGCTGCCTCGACAGCGCGCGACTGTGGTTCACCACTTCGCTGCGCGGCATGGTCCACGGCACGCTGCGGATCGACATCCTGCGCGAGGGCGTCCACTCCGGCGAGGCCAGCGGCGTGGTGCCGTCCACCTTCAGGATCGCCCGCCAGCTGCTCGACCGCATCGAGGACAGCGCCACAGGGCGGATCCTGCTCCCCGAGCTGCACGTCGAGATCCCGGCGGACCGGCGCGCCCAGGCGACGGCGACGGCCGCCGAGTTCACGATCGGCGCCGACTTCCCGTTCGTCGACGGCGCGGGGCCGATGACCAGCGAGCCGGTCGAGCAATTGCTGGCGCGCACGTGGGAACCGACGCTGAGCGTCGTCGGCGCCGAGGGCTTGCCGAGCATCGCCGATGCCGGCAACGTGCTCCGGCCGACCACGTCGCTGCAGCTCAGCTTGCGGATCCCACCGACCTGCGACCACCACCGCGCGCTCGCCGCCGTCACCGCGGCGTTGACCGCCGACCCGCCGTACGGGGCGCGGGTGCAGTTCCTCGACGGTCACGGCGCTCCGGGGTGGAACGCTCCGTCGTTCGCGCCGTGGCTCGAGGACGCGCTCGACGCGGCATCGCTGGCGACGTTCGGCAACTCGGCGCGCACGTTCGGCGAGGGCGGCACGATCCCGTTCATGGGGATGCTCGGCGCGATGTTCCCTGACGCGCAGTTCGTCGTCACCGGCGTGCTCGGGCCCGGCAGCAACGCCCATGGCCCGAACGAGTTCCTCGACGTGGTCGCCGCACGGCGACTCACTGCTGCGCTGGCGATGGTGCTGCCGGCGCACGCGGCGCGCTGATCGAGGCGGTCAGCTGAACGAGGGGGACGTGGCGGATGAGGTCGCGGGAACTCCCTCCACCCGGGAATCGTCGTCGCTGATCAGGCTGTCGGCGGCCCGCTTGGCGTGGTAGCTGCTGCGCGTCAGCGGGGATGCCTCGACGTGGCCGATGCCGAGCGACTCGCCGAGCCGCTTCCACGCGTCGAACTCGGCCGGCTCGACCCATCGCGCGACGGGCAGGTGGTGCGACGTCGGGCGCAGGTACTGCCCGACCGTGACGATGTCGACGCCGATCGCGGCGAGGTCGGCGAGGCATCCCGCAACCTCCTCGGGCGTCTCTCCCACACCGACCATCAGCCCGGACTTGGTGACCAGGCCGGCGGCCTTCGACCGCGCCAGCACGGACAGGCTGCGCGCGTACCCCGCCGACGGGCGCACCGCGCGCTGTAGCCGTGCGACCGTCTCGACGTTGTGGTTGAGCACGTCGGGCCGAGCCGCGAACAGCAGCTCGAGCGACGTCGCTTCCCCCTTGGCGTCGGAGACCAACGTCTCCACACGGGTCTGCGGGCAGCGGTCGCGGATCGCCGCGACGCACGCCGCGACGTGCGCCATCCCTCCGTCGACGAGGTCGTCGCGGGCGACCATCGTCAGCACGGCGTGCGCCAGCCCCATGCGCGCCACCGCCTCGGCGACGCGTGCGGGCTCGTCGGCGGCGGGCGGACCCGGCTTGTCGGTGTCGACCAGGCAGAACCCGCAGGCACGGGTGCAGCGCTCTCCGAGGACCATGAACGTCGCCGTGCCGTCGGCCCAGCAGTCGCTGAGGTTCGGGCAGCCGGCCTCCTCGCAGACCGTGACGAGACCGAGGTCGCGCACCTGCTTCTTCAGCGCCAGCACCTCGCTACCGTGGTGCACCTTCGGACGCAGCCATGCCGGTTTGCGGGTGGCGATCGACAAGCCGGCGAACACACCGGCCTGCTCCATCCGCTGCACCGCGCGGCCGCCGCCGGCGGGCGCCACGACGACACCGTGGTCGTGCACGTCGCGCACGACGTCTCCAGCGCCCGCCCCACGTGAGAACGGCGACAGGTCGGTGGGACGGTGCTTCCAGGCGACGTCCTGGCGTTCGAGGTCCCCGCCGCCCCACACGTCGGCAGCCCGGCGGGCAACGATCCCGGCGACCTGTTCCAGCGTGGCATCGACGCCCTCCTCGGCGAGCGATGTGACCGGCTTGTCCGGGATCCCGCAGGGCACGATGTACTCGCGCATGTAGCGCAGGTCGGGATCGACGTTCAGCGCGAAGCCGTGCATCGTCCGCCCGCGGCCGAGGCGCACCCCGATCGCGCAGATCTTGCGCGGGTCGGGACCGTTGACGCCGACCCACACCCCGGGGTACGCGTCGAGGCAGCCGACGTCTGCGAGGCCGAGCTCGGTCAGCGTGGCGACGATCAGTCGCTGGATGTTGCAGACGTGGTCCGCCGCGCCGAGCGCGTTGTGCACGGTGACGATCGGGTAGCCGACGAGCTGGCCGGGGCCGTGGTAGGTGACGTCGCCGCCGCGCTTGACCGAGACCAGCTCGGCACCGACCGAAGCCGGCTCGACCTTGATGTTCGCGGCGAGGTCCGCTCGTGGCCCGTGGGTGAACACGTGCGGATGCTCGAGCAGCAGCAGGTGCTGATCGGTGCCGTGCTCGAACATCGCCTGCTGCACGGCGAGCGCCTCGCGATAGGGGACCCTCCCGAGCCAGCGCACGTGCAGCGTCATCT
>JBBQTN010000123.1:0-15690 GCA_038213195.1 Acidimicrobiales bacterium
GGCATGACGGTCTCGGCGCCATGCTCGGCGATCGCCGCGTGCAGGCGCCCGGCGATCTCGGCGAGGGCGACGTCCCACGAGATCCGCGCGAACCGGCCGTCACCCTTGGCGCCGACGCGGCGCAACGGGTGGAGCACGCGGTCGGGGCTGTCAACGCGGTCGAGGAACCGGTTCACCTTCGGGCACAGCTCACCGCGCGAGTACGGATGCGCGGGGTTGCCGCGCAGCTGCACGGCCTGCGCCGTCGCCTCAGCACCCTCACCATCGCGTACGGTCACCTGCCAGCCGCAGCTGTCGGGGCAGTCGTGATGGCACGTGCCGAGTACGAGCCGGGTGCGCGGCTCGGCCGGGTCGATGGGTGACGGCGTCCCCGCCCGAACCGACGGCATCTGCGCAGGCTACGCGGATCCGGCGGTGGCCGCCTGTCGCCGCGCGGCGAGTTGTTCCGGCGTGAACAGGCTGCGTGGCCACAGCCGGCGCAGGCGCACGACGTTGATCTCGGCCGCGAACATCGTCACCTGGGCGAGCAGGTACATCCACGACAGCAGGCCGATCACGCCGGCAAAGGTGCCGTAGGTCTTCTGCGCGCCCTTCAGCGTGCGGGTGACGTACAGCGTGCCGAGCGACTGCAGCACGAGGTAGGCGACACCGGCGACCGCCGCACCCGGCACGAGGTCGTGCCAGCGCACGTCTGCAGCGGTCAGCAGCCGGTACGCGGCGAGGATCGCCACCGTGTCCAACACGGCCGTCGCGGCCAGCGCCAGCACCCAGCCGATCGCCCCGGAGGAGAACGCCGTCGCCACCCGCGGCACGAACGCCGTCCCGCTGAACAGCACCGCCATCAGCACCAGGCCACCCAGCGAGCGCAGGCGCTTCGAGAGGAAGCTCGGCTGATCCTCGCGGGGAACGTCCCACACGGTGTTCAGCGCGTCCTGCGACGCCTGCATCGCGCCCATCCCCGCCCACACCGCGCCGGCCAACCCGACGACCAGTGCCAGCCCGCTGCCCGACAACGGCTTGTCGGCCGTGGAACCGATGCTGTCGCCGATCACCGGGAACTGGGCGAGGGCGGAGTCGCGGATGGAGTTGCGCAGGCCGGCGTGCCCCTCGAGGACGAACCCGAGGATCGTGACCAGCGCGAGCAGCGCCGGGAACAGCGAGAAGAATCCGTAGTAAGCGACGAGCGCGGCCTGGCGGGAGGCCTGGTCGTCGCCGAACTTCTTGCGCACGGCAAGGCCGAACGCGAGTGGGCGCGACCGCGCCTGGGCGCGCTCGACGCGGCCCTTGATGCCGGTTTCGGCGAGCGCCAGCGCGTCCTGCGCCTGTTGCACAGGCTCAGGCGGGGTCTGCCGCGCGGCGTCGCCACGCGTGGTGACAGCGCTGACCGCCAGCAATCCGGCGGCGGCAGCGGTGAGGATCGTCTCCTTGACGCCGCCACGTCGCTCGTTGGCCACGCCCGCTGTGCCGCCGGGCTCAGCCGGCCAGCAGCGGGCGGAGGATCTCCGCCGCGAGCGCGACCTGGTCGAGGTCGTGGGCATCGGGCATGTTGACCACGATCCCGTCGAGGCCGGCGTCGAGCAGCGCCTGCACCTGGGCACCGACCTCGTCGGCATCGCCGATGATCATCATCGCCTGGACCCGCTGGCGGACGTCGTCGGGCAGATCGGCCAGTCGCGTCCCACCGAACCGGGACGCGACCTTCGCGTCGGCCTCCTCCATCGTCCGGCCGACCGCGAGCGTGCCGAGCCGCGTCCGGCAGATCGTCGACGGATCGCGGCCGAACGTCGCGCAGTGCTCGTCGAGCACGCCCATCAGGTGCTTGATCTGCCCCGCCTCGCCGAACACGTTGCACGCGTCGGCGTACTGGGCGACCATCCGCAGCGTCTTGCGCTCGCCACTGCCGCCGATCAGCACGGGCGGCCCGCCGGCCTGCACGGGCTTCGGCACGTTGAACGCGTCGTGCACCGAGAACCACTTGCCCTCGAACGTCGTCGTGTCGTTGACGAACATGCTCTTGACGATCTGCAGGCCCTCCTCCAGCTTCTCGAACCGCTGCGTGAACGTCCCGAAGTCGTAGCCGAAGGCGAGGTGCTCGGCCTCGAACCATCCGGCGCCGATGCCCCAGATCGCACGGCCAGACGAGATGACGTCGAGCGCTGTGACCTGCTTGGCGAGGAACGCCGGGTTGCGGTACGTCATCCCGCCGACCATCGCCCCGAGACGGATCGTCGAGGTGCGAGCCGCCAGCGCGCACAGCAGGGAGTAAGCCTCGAACATCTCCTGGTCCGGCTTGCCGAGCATCGGCAGCTGGAAGAAGTGGTCCATCACGAACACCGTGTCGAAGCCGCCGGTCTCGGCGGTCGTCGCGATCGCCGCGATGCGTTCGAAGAGGTCCTTCGGCGCGACACCGGGATAGGTGAAGTTGGGGATCTGCAATCCCATGCGCACGTGGGGGTTGGTCATGCGCCCGACTCTATGCGGGCCGGGGCGCAACGCTCCGCGGGCTGCTCACGCGGCGGCGGTCGTCGTGCTGCCGCCCCCGCCGAAGTTCGGGACCGCCGCCTGGAGCGCGGGGGTGCACGCGTTCACGGCTGCGGAGACGCCGGCAGCGGAGGTGTCCAGACCGAGCTGGCGCACGATCGTGTCGACGATGTTGAACCCGCCGCCCCCGTTGCCACGGCCCGGGAAGCTGCCGCCGGGGAACGAGCCGCGGGGCACGTCACCGCGGGTCGGGAAGCTGCTGCTCGGCGCCGATCCGCCGTTGCGTGCGCCGCCACCCATGATGATGTCCTGCACGTCGAGGCCCTGTTCGCGCAGGCATGCGGTGAACGCGTTCGTCGCCGTCTGGATCGCCGCCGCGTTGCGAACGCCACCGGTGCGGCCCGCTGATGCCGAGCCGCTGGCGTCGGTGCCGGACGGCGTGGCCGCACCGGAGGGTGTGGTTCCGGCCGGTCTGGTCGCGGCCGGTGTCGTCGCCGCGGGAGACTGCGCGCTCGTCCCGGCGACGGTCGACGCCGACTTCGACGGGGAGCCACATGCCGTGACGGCGAGCAGCAACGAGGTGCCGACAGCGGCGAGGGTGAGGCGGGAGGACATTCGGGCGCGCATCACCAGGCAGCATGCGCGCCACGGTTTGCGGAGCACGCGGAACCCGGTGGGAGTTGGGTGAGAGCGGTCGGGCGGGCAGCGGGTGTCTGCGCGGGTGTCGGTCCGGCGCGGGGCCGGCCCGGGAGGTCCGACGTCCGATGTCGCCGGCCCTCGGGCCAGGGATTACGGTTTCGGTCCTCGACACCCCGGCACGACACGACGCAGGGCACAAGGGGGAGCAGCGATGGCTGAGTTCGATGTGATCGTCCGTGGTGGCGACGTGATCGACGGGACCGGCGCCGCGCGCCGGCATGCCGACGTCGGGATCGTCGGGGACCGGATCACCGCCGTCGAGGCCGACCTCGCCGGCACGGCGACACGCTCGATCGACGCGCGCGGACGACTTGTCACGCCGGGCTTCGTCGACATCCACACCCATCTCGACGCGCAGCTGGCGTGGGACCCGATCGGTTCGAGCAGCTGCTACCACGGGATCACCAGCGTCGTGATGGGCAACTGCGGTGTCACGTTCGCCCCCTGCCGCCCTGAGGACCGCGAGTACCTCGCGGAGCTGATGGAGAGCGTCGAGGACATCCCCCGCGCCGCGATCCTCGGCGGCCTCCCGTGGGATTGGGTGACCTACGGCGAGTACCTGGCGACGATCGACCGGATGCCGAAGGGCCCGAACGTCGGCGGGATGGTCGGGCACTGCGCGCTGCGCCAGTACGCGATGGGCGAGCGCTCGCTCGATCGTGCCGCGCCCACCTCCGACGACATGGCGGTGATGTGCGACCTGCTCGGTGAGGCGATGCGCGCGGGTGCGCTCGGGTTCAGCACCAGCCGCACGTACCTGCACAAGGTCCCCGACGGTCGTCCCGTGCCCGGCACGTACGCCACGGCGGACGAGCTGTTCGCGTTCGCCGACGTGCTCGGCGCGCACGGTGCCGGCGTGTTCGAGTCGGCCAGCCGGATCGGCGAGGGCGAGCGCAACGATCCCGATGTGCCGCTGACCCGCGCCGAGGTGGCGTGGATGGGCGAGGTCAGCCGGCGCAGCGGGAGACCGGTGAGCTTCGGGCTGACCCAGCACGACAGCCGCCCCGATCTGTACCGGCGGGTGATCGAGTTCGCCAAGGAGGAGAACGCCAGCGGGGCGACGGTCCGTCCGCAGACCACGGCGCGCAGCATCGGGTTGCTGTACAGCCTCGACACGCGCAGCATGTTCGACCGCGCCCCGGCGTGGCGCGAGCTGCGCGAGATGCGCAACGGCAAGAAGATGGTCGCGATCCGCAACATCGTGTTCCGCGCCCGGTTGATCGACGAGGCCGACCAGATCAGCGAGGGGATGGACGCCAACCAGCTGTACGTGGTCAACCAGCCGAGCGGGGCGCGCTACGACCTCGATCCGCAGACCAGGCTCGGCGCCGAGGCGCGGCGTCGGGGCGTGAGCGCTGCAGCCGCCTACCTCGAGCTGCTGCTGGAGACCGACGGCACGGTGGTGTGCAGCTACCCGTTCCTCAACCAGCAGCTCGGTGCTGTCGAGGCGATGCTCGACGACCCGCTGGTGACGCTCGGACTCGGAGACGCCGGCGCTCACGTCGGCCAGATCCTCGATGCCAGCCAACCCACGTTCTTCCTCACCTACTGGATTCGCGAGCGCCGGCGGTGGACCATCGAGGAAGGCATCCGCCGGCTGACCAGCGACACCGCCGACCTGTTCGGGATCACCGATCGAGGGCGGCTCGATCCGGGCCGCTTCGCCGACCTCAACGTCATCGACTTCGACGCGCTGCACCTCCCGCCGCCGACGTACGAGTACGACTTCCCCCACGGCGCAGGGCGTTACGTGCAGGGCGCCAGCGGCTACGACTGGACGCTGGTGAACGGGCAGGTGTTCATGGACCACGGCGAGCACACCGGAGTGCTGGCGGGCGCATTGCTCAAGAACGGCGCGGCCGGATGACGGCGGCCGCCGTCAACGCGCTGCGCGGTGAGCACCAGCGCGCGCTGGCGCTGATCGCCACGCTGACCGACGACGAGTGGGCGGCGGCAAGCGGTTGTGCCGGGTGGCGCGTCCAGGACGTCGTGCAGCACATGGCCTCGACGTTCCACCTCATCGCCGAGCCGTCGTCGATCGAGGCAGGCACCACTGACGATGCCGAGCAGAACGCCGAGGTGCCGGTGCGCGCCCGTCAGGACTGGACGCCGGCGCAGGTCGTCGCGGAGTACGAGGAGTGGGCGGACAAAGGGATCGCGGCCCTCGCCGCACTGCAGGAACCGCCGATGGCCGACACCGTGGTGGCGCTGTCCAACCTCGGCAGTCACCCGCTGCACCTGCTCGGCAACGCGATCGTGTTCGACCACTACTGCCATCTCCGCCACGACATCGGAGCGACGATCGGCCGCGCCGCAGAGCTGCCGCGAGACGGCGCGGTGCTCGCGGCGACGTCGGAGTGGATGCTCGCCGGATTGCCGCAGATGTGCGCGGATGCGCTGGCCCGCTGCGCGCAGGGTGTCAACCTCGTGTTCGAAGGAGCGGGCGGGGGCGAGTACGCGCTGCGCCCCGACGGGGATGGCCGATGGACCGTGACGAGCGGGGCCGACCCGTCGCTGCCGACAGCGACGAGCAGCATGCACGACTTCGTCTCCTGGGGCACCAAGCGGATCGACTGGCGCGAGCTGGGCGTGCGGATGCCGGACGTCGGCGGGGCACGCACGCTCGACGCGATCAACGTCATCTGAGCCACCCCCGGCCACGTCTGCGTCGGAGTAGGTTGCGGCGATGGAGCTGATGACGGTGACCTGCCCGCGCTGCCACGCGCTGCGCGAGGAACGGTTCTACGGCCCGTGCGCTTCGTGCCGCGAGGAGCTGCGCGCCGCATTCCGGCGCGAGGCGCGGGTCGTCGAGGTCGCCGAATACGAGCCGAAGATGAACGTCACACCGAACGCCGTCGCGCTGAAGGACGACTGACCGCGACGGCACGATTCGCGGCGCAGGCGCGTCAGCCCTGGGGGATGCCGGCGCCGGGGCGGAACGTCGTGTCGCTCTCCTGCCGTGCAGCGCGTTCCGCCATCTGGGCCATGGTCGTCGCCATCGCCGCAGCCGCGCCGTCATGGGACATGATCTTGCTCATCACGGCCTTCGATGCCCCCGCCATCAGCTCCGCCTTGTGCGCTTCGACATAGTCCGCTGACTCGCGCTGCGGCCGCAGGTGTCCTTGCAGCTCGGGGATCACGTAACGCGCGACCAGCTCCCAGGACCGCCGCGTGGCCTCGCTGCCGGCCCAGTCGTGGGCGAACCCGAGCACGGTGCCGAAGCCACCTGTGCCCGTCTGCAACCCACGGATCGCAGCGACGAGGTCGTCGGGCGTGCCGACCACCGACGCGCCGGTGCCTGCCGCGCCGGCCTCGGTCACCTGGTCGAGTAGCACCCACGGGTCCTCGACGTGGACCGCCCCCGGGCGACCGAGCACGCGCACGTTGTACTCGTTGTGCCACTACTGCAAGCCGAGCACCGCCTCGTCGCGCGCCTGCTCCCGCGTCTCGGCGATGTGCCAGCTCATCAGCACCCGCCAGTTGCGCCGGTCGACGACCGAGCCGTGCTTGGCGGCGGCCTCCTCGGCGAACGCCCATTGCGTCGGCAGGGCCTGGATGCCCTCGGCGCTGGTCGACGCGATCGAGAGCACACCGATGCCGTACTTGCCGGCGATCTGCATCCCGCTCGGGCTGATGCTCGATGCGGTCGTCATCGGCATGTCCTCCTGCAGCGGGAGGATCTGCAGCGCGGCCTCGTGCAGCTCGAACCACTCGCTCTGGTAGTCGAACCGCTCATCGCCGCGCAGCAGTCGGCGGATCACCCCGAGCGCCTCGTCCTGCCGGTCGCGCTGCACCATCGGGCTGATCCCGAGCGTCCGCGCATCGGAGGGCAGGGCGCCGGGCCCGCTGCCGAACAGCACCCGCCCGCGGGTCATGTGGTCGAGCTGGACCAGCCGTTGGGCGACGTTGAACGGGTGGTGGTACGGCAACGAGATCACGCCGGTGCCGAGACCGATCGTGTGCGTGCGCTGGCCGGCAGCAGCGAGGAACATCTCGGGCGAGGCGATCATCTCCCAGCCGGTGGAGTGGTGCTCGCCCACCCAGAACTCGTCGTAGCCGAGGCGGTCGAGCAGTTCGGCCAGGTCGACGTCACGCTGGAACTGCAACGTCGGGCTCTCACCGATCGGGTGGTGGGGGGCGAGGAACGCACCGAAGCGGATCCGGGGCGGGTGCAGCGAGGGCATCGCAGGACCCTACGGGACCCCGCCCGATCCGGCATCAGACGGGCCGACGAGCCGCTAGCGTGATCGGGCCGTTCGGGGACGTAGCTCAGTTGGCAGAGCGCCACCTTTGCAAGGTGGATGTCGAGGGTTCGATTCCCTTCGTCTCCACCGGGCGAAGGCCCCAGCTCAGCGGCGGTGCGGCGCCGAGCAGTGTCGTCGGCGGGAGGCGCCAGGTGCCCGTCATGCGCACAGGGTGTCTCGCATCGACGGTCTTGACAGCGACGAGCGTTCGACGGGTGCCCCGGCCGTTCAGCCGCCGCGTCGTCGGGTCTCAGGCACACGGCACGCGCGAGAGCGCCGGTCGCCTGCGAGCGCGTTGGGGTTCGTCGCTCTTCTTGGGCCACCGCTGCGGCAGGGTGCCCCAGAACGCGCCGCGACTCGGTGCTGCGAGGGTGACCCGGAACGCCGGTTCAGCTGACGCAGCCATCGACCGCAAACCGGCACGTTCGCCATCCCAGATCGTGGCGACTTTCCAGCTCATCGCAGTCGCCAAACGCGTCGGGACGTGACCGTCGCCCACGTCGATCGCGGGACGACGGGTTGTCCGCCAGGTCGTCGAGATCAAACTGTCGAATGCGCGTGTTCAACCTGGCCGCCGTTCCGTGAGGAGTGGTCCGGGCCGGGACCAAGGTTGACTGGCTACCTTCCGCCCACGGCGCGCAGCGCGCTGATCACGCCGCGACCGTAGAAGCCGTTGTTGAACAGGCTGCCTTCGCAGGTCGCCTGGCTGACGGCGGTGGTGCCGTCGAGACGGATCCTGGTGTAGGTGAACGTCGGCGGGTTCGGGCAGGCCGTCTTGGTCGCCGTGGCCTTCATGACGAACTCGACGGCGGTGGGGAACAGCGCCTTGCCCCCGTAACGCCAGTCATGGAAGCCGTAGCGGCCAACGATCAGGGCGGCCACCCCAACGGCGTGGGGCGAGGCCATCGACGTTCCCTGCAGGTACTGGTAGTACGCGCAGGTGCCGGCGACGTCACAGTTCTTGACGACGAAGGGGGTGGTCGGCTCGCCGTTGGCGTCGATGTCACCTTTGGCCAGCCCGACTGCCTCCGGGTAGGCGGCAAGCACCAGGCTCTCCACCCGGAGGTGGTTGTCCGGCGAGTCGTAAGCGTCGCCACCCGGTGCGGCAACATCGATGTAGCCGTTGCCGTAGTCGGAGTAGTAGGCCTTGCGCAGCGACGGGCCCGTGCTGCTCACGGAGATCACGTGGTTGCCCTCGGAGGGCATGGAGACGCACGAGGCCGGGTCAAGCATGTCCCGCACGTGCGGTTCCTCGCCGGGGGCGTAGGCGTAGTCGGGGCTCGAACTGTCGCTGAGCACCTTGGTGTAGTCGGTCGCTCCGTTGCCGGCCGCCGAGACCAGCGTGACGCCGTGGCGCCAGGCGTAGTCAAGGGCCCGTTGCATGGCCGTGATGATCGTGGCCTGGGCCTCCTGCTCGTCCGGCGTGTCGGCCGGGTTGCTGGTGCAGTTGAACAGCCACGGATCGACGTAGTAGCTCATGTTGACGACGTCGATGCCGTGGTTGCCGGCGAACGTGAGGGCGTCGATCGACGGCTGTAGGAAGAAGTAGCCGGAGTCCTGCCCCGCCCGCAGGTTGACGATCGTCGCCTTCGGGGCCACGCCGGCGATGCCGATCCCGTTGAACGGCGCCGCGATCGTGGATGCCACGTGGGTGCCGTGTCCGTCCTCGTCGACGGTCGGCGGATCCTCGCACGACCCGTCGGGGTCCTCCGCGCAGGGTCCGTCGATCACGTTGCCGTCGGCGTCGGCGGGCAGGTCGACCGTGAAGTTGCGACTGTCGGTGAGGTCGAAGTTTGGGGCGATGTCGGGGTGGGTGGCGTCCACGCCAGTGTCGATGATTCCCACCTTGACCCCCTTGCCCTGCTCGTAGCGGTACGAGCCGTCGGCGGTGGCGCCGATCTGCTGCATGTCCCACTGCAGATCGGCCAACGGCTCGGCGGTGACGTTGGTGCCGCCGTGTCGCGTCAGGCCTGAACCGGCGACGTCGCCGCGTCCCTCGTTCTCGACCTGGTTCAACTTCTTCGCTACCGCGTCGGACCGGACGTCCTTGGGCACCGAGCCGATCACCTGGTTCGCGGCCGATCCCTCGATCGCCGGCTGGCCGTCGAGGGCTGCGGTGAAGTCGGCGTTCGTGGTCTCGACCGTCGCCACGCCGACATCGGTGTTCTCCTTCACGATCGTGCCCCCGGCCGCGGCGATCGCCGCATGGGCGTCGTCCGCCGATGCGCCGTCGGCGTAGAGCACCACAAATTGGCGGGCGCCGTCGGTCTGGGCGTCCGCGGCGCTGCTGCCCCCGGTCGCGACCAACGCCGGCAGCGCCGTGCACACCACGGTCACGGCCACAACGACGAGTCTCTTCATGTTGAACGTTCCTCCACGGTTGCCACCGGACTGTTCTGAGCGCCCACAACCTAGAACGCCTCGCACAGCGCGTGGAACGGGCACCCCGCAACCCCCGGCCATGAGCGCGTGTCGACCGTCTGCGGTTCCTACCGTCTCTCGGCCACGGAGGAGCCGTCAACACGCGGATCTCCGGCTCGCTGACCGGCGTCGGTTCGTCGGCGCCGATGGGGTGAGCGGACGCTGGTCTTCAGTCCACCAGCAGATTGATCATCAGGAACACCCTGCACCACCGCTTGGTCCGGGAGCACCGCTGGACGGCCACAGCCGATGGTTCGCGCACATCGACGGGCAATCAACTCGAACTCGGCCCAGTACGTACGCCGCCCGAGCGTCCGCCCCAGCTCCCAGCGCGGGATGGAGACTCCGCAGGACAAACAGCGGGCAGCTCGACTTGCCGGCGAGTTTCGTTTCGGCGACCCGGAGAACACTCCCAGAACGAGCGGCCGGACGCGACGACGCGCCGATCGATCACAACCGGGTCGGTGCGGCCCCGGTCGAACATCCCCAGGCGTCAGGCGCCGAACGCAAGGCCGATGATGTTGCCGGCAAGCAGGGTGGCGGCGCCGGCCGACAGCACGATCCCGGTGACGATGGTTCGCCGGTTGGGCGCGATGAGGCACCATCCCGCGATCATGGTGGCGATCACGAGCTCGGCAGCGCCGGCCGGTCGCAACGCCGCGTTGCCGGTGAACCAGGTCACGTGCACTGCCTCGCCGGCGATCGTTCCGGCCACGAGCGCGAAGGCGGGTCGGCGCCAGGCGAGGGAATGGCGCGCCCGGAAGCCGGCAGCACCGAAGATCGGGCCGGCGATGATGCCGGCACAGGACCACACGATCGCTCCCTTTGGGCCCGAGCTCGACCCTTCGAACCAGTCGACGGCCATGTAGAAGGCGCACGACGCGATGACCAGTTGCATCGCGCCGCCGATCGCTGCGGCTCGAACGTTCGACATGTGCGCGCCGAGTGCGAACGCGGCGACGGCCCACGCTGCAGTCGAGTTCGCGAGGACGCCCCACGAGTCGGGCAGCAGACCCTGCAGGATCTGCGTGCCGATGCCGAGCGCCATGCCTGCGGCGACAACTGCGATCCAGTCCACGACCGGGCGGGCATGCGGATTCGTTCGGTGCGCGGCGATCATCGCCCAACCGGCACGCATCGGCGCATCACTCGACGCTGCGGATGATGATCGCCGAGCGCTCGATGACAGGTCGTCGGCGGGGAGCACGTTGAGCATGCCTTGATCGTGGGCGGCTCCGGCTCGGGTCACATCGGCCGGTCGGATGGTTCGCGCACTCGAGGCCATCGTCCTTTCGACCGATGCGCCAGCGGCAGCCGCGTGGATAGCGTCATCGCATGGGGCTCGGGCGTGCGGCGAACCCGCTCGGCGCGGCGCTGCGGGTCGCATTCGCGGCCGTCGTCGTTGCCGCGTTCGTGGTTGATCTGTGGACGTTGGACAGCTCTGCATCGCGCGTCGCATTGGTCGCGGTCGCAGGCATCGCCGTCGCCGGGGTGGCATGGGCCCGCTGGACGCGCAGCACCACCGTGGTCGCACTGGTCGTCTCCGTGTTGTCGATCGTCGCGACCATCGACGCGCCCGGGCAGAGCGTTCGTTTTGCATTGTTCACCGAGCTGGCGGTGTTCCCCGTGCTCTTCGGTGTGCTGCTTTCGGGTGGTCCTCGGTCGCGGTGGGTGCTCGCCGGGCTGGTGGCCTTTGCCGGCGAGGGGATCTCGTTGCGGAGTCCGGACGCACCGATCCGGGCGATCGTCGCGATCTCGATGCTCGTGCTGCTCGGCACCGCATGCAGCGCCGTCGTGTACATCAGGCTGCGCGACATCGAGCGCCGTTCCAGCATCGATCTCGCGCGCCAGAACGAGCGGCTCGACCTCGCCCGCGAGCTGCACGACGTCGTGGGTCACCACGTGACCGGCATCGTCGTCCTGGCCCAGGCCAGCCGGTTCACGGCCGCCGCGGCCGCTGATCCTGTTGCGACCGACCAGGCCATGGCCGCCATCGAAGCCGCCGGCATCGAGACGTTGACGTCGATCCGTCGGCTCGTCGGACTGTTGCGGACCGATGCCCCGGTTGCTGCGCCGCCTGGCCTGGCCGAGATCGAAGCCTTGGTGACCGACCAGCAGCGCACGCACCCGCTGACCGGGCTCGTGGTCGACGAGCAACTGCGGCGTCACTGGGTTCCAGCCGATCTGGCCACGACCATTCAACGCATCGCCCAGGAGGCGACCACCAACGTCCGCAAGCACGGCGACCCGGCGCAGCCGGTCGTGTTCACGCTTCGACAGCAGGGCTCGACGATCGAGTTCGCCGCCGAGAACGGTGTGCTGCGCTCAGCGCGGGGCGAAGGCTTCGGCATCACCGGCATGCGCGAGCGGGTCGATGCGCTGGGCGGCACGTTCCAGGCAGACAGTTGCGCCGGCCGCTGGTTCGTTCGGACCGAGTTGCCACTGCGAGTCGCACAGTCATGAGTGACGCACCCATCACCGTGTTGCTGGCCGACGACCAGGCGATGGTCCGCGCAGGTTTTCGGATGATCATCGACAGTCAGAGCGACATGCAGGTGATCGGCGAGGCCGACAACGGCCACGCTGCCGTCGAGATGGCGCGGCAGTTGCACCCGGACGTCTGCATCTTCGACATTCGCATGCCCGTGCTCGACGGCCTGGCTGCCACCCGTCTGCTGGCGGGCCCCGACGTCGCCCACACGCGACGCGTGGTCATCGCGACCACGTTCGACTCGGACGAGCACGTCGAGACAGCGCTGCGCAACGGCGCCGTCGGCTTCATCCTGAAAGACAGCGGCCCGCAATTGCTCCTCGAAGCCGTGCGCGCCGCCGCAGCCGGCGATGCACTGATCTCGCCATCGATCACCGTTCGCTACCTCGATCGGTACGTCGGCCATCGCGCGCCGAGCGCATCGGCGACCGCCGTTCTGTCGGACCGTGAACTGGATGTCGCCAAGGCAGTCGCTCGCGGTCTGAGCAACCAGGAGGTCGCGGCCGAACTGTTCATCTCACTGTCGACGGTGAAGACGCACCTGGCCAGCATCCAGTCCAAGCTGCGTGTGCGCAACCGCGTCGAGATCGCGATCTGGGTGATCGAGACGGCCTGACGACTCGAGCCGACGGGCGAGGTCCGGCGGATCATCCGCTACCTAGAGCCTGGCCACCGTGCCGCCACGGCAGCGTGGAGGTCCGCAGGAGCAGCACCGTTCGTGAGAGGGAGCGGCAACGTCAGCGGTCGTGGATCAGCCTGACGGCGACCGGTCGGCGATCAAGGTCGAGCTCGGTCATCGCGGCGTCGACCACGGCGCCCGACCGCTCGATCGCCTCGACGACACCAGCTGCGATCGACTCAGCCAGGAGCCGCCCCGGGCAGGCATGCGGCCCGGCACCGAACCACATGTTGGCGGCCCCGAGCTCGAGGTGGATCACAGTGCCCCTCGGGATCGAGCGCCCGTCGATCTCGAGCGGCTCGGTCGCGACCCTGACGGTACGCACGATGGGCACGACCCCAACGAGCGCCGGCGGTCGTTCGAGCACGCGGCTTGCCACGAGCGAAGCAGTGGCGTCCATCGACTGGTAGAGCGCCGAGATCACAGCGACCGGACCAACGGGATACCGCGCGAACCGAGCCCAGAGACGATCGGCTGCATCGTCGGATGCTGCGCCCGCGGCGCCGCCTCGACCAATCACGGCGGCGACCGCGTCGACGTCGTGCACGACACCGGCGAGCTCCGCCGCGATCACGCCGAACCCCGACGCCACCGCCTCGACCGCGACCGGACGGCCGATCGACGTGATCAGCTCGATCCGCTCCGGGCGCGCGATGTCGAGGCGCCGAGCGGTGCGTTCGATGGCGATCGACGTGAGCGACGCGACATCGAGCGAGTCGATCGCGTCCGTCACCGCAGACCGTCGGGGCCGGTGGTCGCCTGGCCCGCTGAACCTCGCCATCGCTGCGCGCAACGCCGACGTCGCTCCGCTCGCGGCGACGTTGGGCGGCGCCAAGCGATCGTCGCCGAGCGCTGCCGCAATCGCCTTCGCAGACGTGAGGACGATCGGTTGGCTGGTCATGGGGGTGGGGCGAGCATCGTGTTGATCCGCTGGAACGGGATCGCTCCTTCGATAGCTGCTGCGTTGACGTGGCCCGCTCGTCGCTGGCGGTCACGGGTTGCGGTAGGTGGGCGCTCCGACACTGTCATAGGTGGGCTGGAGCGTGCCGCGCGGGAAGTCCGATCGCTCCGGGGGGCTGCTTCTGGCACGATGTGACGGTGGCAGGCGGGCAGCGGACCCTTGAAGACATCGCCGCCGACCGTGGGGCGGTCATGACCTGGCGGGTCGGATGATGCCGCACGGGATGACATCCCAGCTCGTCGCGCTCTGCTTCGATGCGAACGATCCGCTTCGCCTCGCGAGTTTTTGGGCCGACGCGCTGCAGTGGGAGATCGACGATGAGTCCCAGGACGAGATCGGGCTGGTGCCGACCGATGACACCAGGTTCCGAATCAGCTTCGTACGGGTCTCGGACCAGAAGGACGCGAAGAACAGCATTCATTTGGATCTGACAACCAGTTCGATCGATGACCAGATCGACACGGTTGCGAGGTTGGTCGTGCTCGGCGCCCGCCACGTCGACATCGGTCAAGGCCCAGATGAGGGTCATGTCGTGCTCGCCGACCCCGAAGGCAATGAGTTCTGCGTCATCGAGCCGGACAACTCCTTCCTCGCCGGCTGCGGACGCCTCGGATCGATCACGTGCGACGGTTCGCAGGCGGTGGGATACTTCTGGAGCGAAGTGCTCGGCTGGCCCTTGGTCTGGGATCAGGACGAGCAAACCGCGATCCGTGCGCCGGACGGCACCGGTCCGTTCATCACCTGGGGTCCGCCGATCCCGTCCAGGATCGAGAAGAACCGGCTTCATCTCGACCTCGCTCCCGACCACGGTGATCAGGCGGCCGAGGTAGACCGTCTTGTCTCGCTCGGGGCGACTCGAATCGACATCGGCGAAGGCGACCTCCATGGGGTGGTCATGGCCGATCCCGACGGCAATGAGTTCTGTGTGCTGAGCCCCCGGTAGTCGGTGCCTCGTGGATGCTGAGCGACGTGATCGATTGGCCCGCGCATCTCTGAACGGCTATGCGAGCGGCCCTGATGCGCCCCAAGTGGCGACGGCCGCAGCCCTCGCCAATGCGGCGTCTGCTCGGTCGCTCGTACTGGTCGAAGGAGTCAGTGATCAGATCGCGCTCGAGGCGCTCGCTGTTCGACATGACCGAGATCTCGCGTCGGAGAAGGTCGTCGTCGTACCGATCGGCGGCGCTCAAGCAATCGCTCGCGCGCTCGTTCGGTTCGGCCCGCAGGGGTCACGCCTCGCCATCACCGGGATGTGCGACGCAGGCGAAGAGGACTACTTCCCGCGGGGCCTGACCGTCGCTGGCCTTGGTACGCCGCAGACGCGGCTGGAGATGGAGCGATTGGGCTTCTTCGTCTGCGTGGAGGATCTGGAGGACGAACTGATCCGTGCATCCGGTCGTGAGTTGATCGAATCTCTCCTCGACGCGCAGGGAGATCGGGCCGCGTTCCGGATCCTTCAGAAGCAGCCGGCTTGGAAGGAGCACAGCTTCGAGGCCCAGATGCGGCGCTTCTTGGGTGCTGGTGCGCGTCGCAAGCTCCGCTACGCCGGCCTGCTCGTGCGTTCGCTCCCTCTCGAACGAATGCCAAGGCCGTTGGAGGAGGTGTTGGGTCGGTCCTGATGCGGCAAGACCCTCGAGGCAGGATCGTGCCCGACGACGGGGGTTCACACTTCGCGATCCGCTGCTCGGAGAGCGGCGGCGCCCGGGGTGAGGGCTAC
>JBBQTN010000124.1:0-15496 GCA_038213195.1 Acidimicrobiales bacterium
GGCCTGGTCGTCGGCGGTGTGGCCGGTGAGCACGTCGTCCGGGAGGGCGCCGTACCGTGCGGCGCGGGCCCTGGCCTCGAGGTTCGGACCGGGCCCGACGTGCACCCGCCGCGCCTCGAACCCGGCGCCGAAGCGTCGAGCCGTCGCCGCGACGATCGCGGCCTCGCCGCCCGATCCGTCGCGGAGGCCGTGGTCGACGTGGATCGCGGTGACCGAACAGCCGGCTGCGACAGCGAGCACGAGCAGCGCCGTCGAGTCCGCCCCGCCGGACACGGCGCAGCTCACCGCGGTCGCGGGTGGCGGGAAGGTGCAGCGCGCGAGCAGCTCGGCGACGAGCGCGTCGAGACGCAACGTGGCGCCGTCGCCGGTCGTTCGGTCAGGCAACCAGCTGACCCATCCGCCGGAGCCACAGCTCCGGCGCGCGGATCTCGTCGAGCGATGGGAGGTGCTCCGGCGACGTCCAGCACGTGTCGATCACCCGCGGGCCGCCGACGGCCTCGACCGCGTCGATGAACCGCTCGCCGGCCGCGTACTGGTTCAGCTTGCCCTCCATCCCGGTCAGGCGCAGGATCAAGCGCGACAGCGGGTTGGCGCGGCGCCGGCGCTCGGCGAGCACCCGGGCGAAGCGGTCGGCGTTTGGGACGAGGGCACCTGCGGCGCGGGTCATCGTCACATCGCCGTGGCCCTCGAGCAGCGACATCAGCCCGCCGATGCGGGCGATCACCTGGCGTTGCTCCGGACCGGCGATCAGCCCGGCGATGCCGCTGTCGCGGACCTGCTGGCGGGCTTCTGCGCGGTTGCGCAGGGCGTCCTTCAACGCGCTCAGCAGCGCCTGCGGGTCGGGGTTGACTGCCTTCAGTGCCTGGTCGACCAGGCCCGTGAAGTAGCCGCGCATCCACGGCACGCCGGTGAACTGGGCGCGGTGGGTCAGCTCGTGCACGAGGACCCAGGTGCGGAACGCAACCGGGTCGAAGCCGTACTTCAGCTCCGCGCCGGCGAGGTTCGCGGCGACGAGGTACACCGCGCCGTCACCGGTGCCGATCCCGCCGCCAGCGCCGGTCGAATCGGCCACCACGGTCCCGCCACCAGCGCCGATCCCGTCGACCGTGCCGGTCGCGTCGGCCTGATCGCCACCAGCGTCGCGGCCGACGAGCACGTCGTACTGGCCGAGGACGCGGGTGCTCATCCAGCCGAGCAGCGTGCCGAGCTCGGCGGCGGTCAGTTGCCGGGTGAGCGCCGTTGCCGCGCCGGCGCCGCTGCCGGTCGGCCGGCGTGCGTTGAGCCGGTCGAGCACCGGTTCGAGCAGCGTCCTGAACGAGACGATGTTGGCGTGGATCCACGCCGGACGGTCGATCAGCTCCGCGGTCGCCGTCCCGGCGGCCGAGCGCAACCCGGTGACGTCCTCGATCTGCTGCTCGATCTGTTCGATCGGCGGATCCCATCCGGACAGCTCGGCGGGCGGGGTGGCGTGGCGGGTGGCGATCAGCTTCGCGACCTGCTCAGCGCGGGCCCAGTCGACAGGGGAGGTGCTCATCGTGCAGCCGGGTTGCTCACGCCTGGCTCGTTCCCAGCTCGGGCCGGTTCATTCCTCGCGGTTGCGCTTGTTCGGGTACTGCGGGGCGACGACCTTGCGGATGTATCCGACGACGATGTTCAGCGTTGCGAGCACGGCGACGAAGGTGAGCACGACGCCGATCCACCAGTGCCAGATGTTCGCGACCATGAGCGCAGCGTAGCGGGACGGGGTCGGTCAGCCGATTCGGCCGTCGCCGTCGAAGTCCTCGCCGAAGCACCGTTCGATGCGCGACAGCAGGCCGGCCGGCATCTCGTCGCTGTGGCACTTGGCGGCGATGACGAGCTTCAGCTCGGCATGGAAGTCGAACGTCTCCAGGCAGTCGTGGCAGCCGCCGAGGTGGGCGCGGATCGCGTCGTGGGCGCCGGGGGACAGCTCGTGGTCGAGGAAGCCCTCCAGCTCCCGCAGCGTGTCATTGCAGTCATCCATTGATCGGTACTTCCGGGTCGGGCTCGGCCTGATCGCCGCTGACGGGGTTACGGACGAGCAGTCCACGTTCCGTTGCGAAATCAACCAACTTCTTCTGCATCGCTTTTCTTCCCCGATGCAGGCGCGACATCACCGTGCCGATCGGGATGTCGAGCATCTCGGCGATCTCCTTGTACGAGAAGTCCTCCACGTCCGCGAGCAGGACGGGCAGCCGGAAGATCTCCGGCAGCTCCTCCAGCGCCTGCTTGACCTCGTCGTCGGTGAACAGGTCGAACAACGTGTCCTCGGCGCTGCGTCCCGCCTCGCCGCCGCTGATCCGCTTGTAGAGGTACAGCTCCTCGATGTCGCCGAGCTCGCTCTCCTGCGGCCGGCGCTGCTTGGAGCGGTAGCTGTTGATGAACGTGTTGGTGAGGATCCGGAACAACCAGGCGCGCAGGTTCGTGCCTTCCTCGAACGTCTGGAAGCTGCGGTAGGCGCGCAGGTAGGTGTCCTGCACGAGGTCCTCGGCGTCGGCGCGGTTGCGCGTCATCCGCATCGCGCCGCTGAACAGCTGCGGGGCGTACTGCATCGCCTGCTTGGCGAAGTCGGCGCGGTCGGCCATCGCCCGACCATACCGCCGATGCCCGCGTCGGGGGTCGGCGATCAGCCCGGCACGGCGACGTCGGCGACGAAGTCGTCGACGGCGACGACGAACCGTTCCAGCATGTCTGCGAGGATCGGCCGTTCCGAGGGCCGGAACGCCTTGAGCATGTGGGTCATCAGCACCATCCTCCGGCGGGCCACGTCGGCGTGACGGTCGCGACCGGCCGCGCTGATCTCGACGACCACCACCCTCCCGTCGTGATCGGAGGCGCGCCGGGTGGCGAGGCCGACGTTGACCAGGCGCTGCACGGCGCGGGTGGCAGTCGACGGGTCGACGCGCAACGCGTCGGCGAGCTCGCTCATCCGCCACGACGGCCGCTGCGCGAGCAGGTCGAGCGAATCCATCTGGCCCTGGTCGAGGCGGTCGTCGCCCATGCCGAACAGGTAGTCGCGGACCGCGCCCATGCCGGCGCCGCGGCGGATCTCGCTCCACGACGTGGCGATGCGCACGCCCAGGTCGTAGTTGTCCCGATCGTGCGGTCCCCCCGTACCTGCCGTCATCGCAGATGTAGGGTACGCCCGATGGAGGAAGGCGCCGCGCACCGGAAGGGCGTGCCGGCCACGCCGCTGGAAGCGCTCGAGGTGTTCGGCACCCAAGAGGCGCGGCTGACCCCGACGCTGCGACACCTGGAGATGTACTGCGCGCGCGGCCTGCTGACGATCCTGTGGCACGAACCGCCGCAGGGCACCGAGCCGGCGGGGCAGGCGCTGGTCTGCTGCGGTGGGGCGATGGGCGGCTTGATCGGCCCCGGCAAGGCGTTCTACCAACAGCTCGGCGAGGTGTGGTCGGAGCGCGGGGTGCCGGTGCTGCGGGTCAGCTACCGCAAGCCGAACGACCTCGAAGCATGCACGATCGACCTCGCTGCCGCGGTCCAACTGGTGGTCGGTACCGGCGATGTCAGCCGGGTGGTCACGATGGGCCACAGCTTCGGCGGCGCCGTCGCGGTGCGGGTCGGTGTCGGCCTGCGCGACCTCGTCGCCGGGGTCGTCACCTTCGCCACGCAGTCGGCCGGGTGCGAGGTGGCGGGGGCCCTCGCCGGGCGGCCGCTGCTGATGTTCCACGGCGAGCGCGACGAGATCCTGCCGGTGGAGGCCAGCGAGGTGGTGAGGATGATCGCCGGCAGCGGCGAGGTCGTGCGCATCCCCGGCGACGGGCACGCGCTGGCCAAGAGCGGCGACGTGCTGTGGGAGCGGCTGGAGGAGTGGTTGCCGGCGACGT
Organism: Acidimicrobiales bacterium; assembly: GCA_038213195.1. Lineage (GTDB taxonomy): Bacteria > Actinomycetota > Acidimicrobiia > Acidimicrobiales > Ilumatobacteraceae > JAODBQ01. Next base: position 3,864 of record JBBQTN010000124.1, read on the forward strand.
TCGCCGCCCCCCTCGACTGACGAACCTGCAGCCACCGGCCGCCATCGGCCGCTTCGCTGCGGCCGGCCGGCCGTAGAGTGATCCTTCTGGCACCGGATGTTCGGACCGCCGGAGGAGGAACCAGTGAGCACCGACGACGACCTCGTCCGACCGCCGAGCCCGTGGCCGAAGCTGCTCGCCGTCGTCGTGGTCGTCGCGCTCGTCGGTTCCGTGATCGTCAGCTTGATCGACTCGCTGCTGCACGTGGTGTTCGTGCTCGCGGTGATCGCCCTGCTCGGGGTGCTGCTGTGGAAGTTGATCGCCGGCTCGGGGTCGTCGCGCCCTTCTCGGTGAGGTCCGCGGCGCCGGCGTCGCCCGCCGCAACCGTGGCGGCGTCTTCGAGGCGGGCGCTCTCGGCCTCGAGCGCCAGCCGGCGCAGCTGGGCGAAGATCCGCTCGATCACGACCGTGCCGAGGACCATCGTCTCCACCGCGGCGCCGCGGTTCGGCTGGGCGCGGGCGTAGGCGACCTCGGCGCAGGCGCGGGCTGCGGCTGCGTCGGCCTCGGCATCGAACGCGTCGATCGTCAGCGGCACGCCGAACCGTTGGAGGGTCACGAGCAGCTCGGCGAGCGCGAGCGGAGCGGGCGCGCCAGGGTCGATCCGCCAGCCGCGCCGGGCGAGCCAGTCGCGCACCCCGGCCTCCGCGGCTGCGGTGTCGGCGTCGACGGCCTGCGCACGTTCGTCCAGCGCGTGCATCACCGCACCGAACGCATCGTGCAACGTCGTCGTGTCGTCGTCGACCGCCCGCAGCGCGGCTCTCACGTTCGCCAGCGACAACCCGCCGCCGTCGACGAGGGCGCGGATCAGGCGCAGCCGACGCTCGTGCTCGTCGTCGTAGCTCGCCTGGTTCGGGGCGGTCGGCACCCCCGGCGGCAGCAGGCCCTCGCGGACGTAGAACTTCACCGACGCAACGGACACGCCACTGCGCTGGCTGAGCTCGGAGATCTTCATCGGAGGCGCCTTGACAGCACGAATGGAGAGTAGCACTATCCACTACGGATAGCTCTACTATCTGTACGATCGTCGAGCCACAGGAGGCCGTCATGAGCAAGGTTCACAAAGGCAGGTTCACCGCCGAGGTCGACGGCGAGTTCGTCGTGTTCCTGATCGGGATCCGGTTCAACAAGCTGTGGAAGGTCCACAAGTGGCTGCCGCCGTTCATGGCGATGCCGAAGATGCTGCGCGAGCTCGCCCAGCACCCGGAGAAGGGGTTGCTCGGCGCCCAGCTGTCGTTCGCGGGTCGGACCGCGACGGTGGTGCAGTACTGGCGCAGCTTCGAGCAGCTGCAGGCGTTCTCGCGCGACGCCGACGACCCCCACCTGGCGGCGTGGCGTCGGTTCAACGCCAAGGTCGGGGCGAGCGGCGACGTCGGCGTGTACCACGAGACGTACCGGGTGGCACCGGGCGACTTCGAGTGCATCTACGTGAACATGCCGGTGTTCGGCCTCGCCGCAGCCACGGGCCACGTGCCGGTCGGTCGCCGCACCGACTCCGCTGCCGCCCGTCTCGCCGCATCGACCACCAACGCCTGACCGGCGACCCAATCGCGTCGGCGGCGGCCAGCTCGACCTGCGTCGACATTGCAAGCACTTGCGTAGTACAACTATGGTCCGCAACGAGCCTGGGGGTCACCGACCGATGTCGACGCTGGAGCACGATCAGAGCGCTGAGCCGGACGCCGCGGCACGCGCCGAGCCGGCGTTCGACCCCGATCAGCTGCGCGAGCGGTACCGCCGCGAGCGCGACAAGCGGATCCGCCAGGACGGCAACGAGCAGTACCGCGAGGTCGTCGGCGAGTTCGCCCACTACGTCGAGGATCCGTACGTCGAACCGTTCGACCACGAGCCGTTGACCGACGAGGTCGACGTGGTGATCGTCGGCGGCGGGTTCGGCGGCCTGCTCGCCCGGGCGCGGCTGCGCCAGGCCGGTGTCGAGGACATCCGCATGATCGAGAAGGGCGGCGACTTCGGCGGCACGTGGTATTGGAACCGGTACCCGGGGGCGATGTGCGACGTCGAGTCGTACATCTACCTGCCGCTGCTCGAGGAGCTCGGCTACGTGCCCAAGGAGAAGTACACCCACGCCCCGGAGATCCTCGCCCACAGCCGCGCGGTCGGCGAGCACTTCGACCTGTACCGCAATGCGTGCTTCCAGACCGAGGTCACGGAGATGCGGTGGGACGAGGACGCGGCGCGCTGGATCATCTCCACCAACCGGGGCGACAGGATGAGGGCGCGGTTCGTGGCCATGGCCAACGGCCCACTGCACCGCCCGAAGCTGCCCGCGATCGCCGGGATCACCGCGTTCGAGGGCCACACCTTCCACACCAGCCGGTGGGACTACGGGTACACCGGCGGTGACTCGGACGGGAACCTCACCGGGCTGCACGGCAAGCGCGTCGGGATCATCGGCACGGGGGCCACCGCGGTGCAGTGCATCCCCCACCTCGGCGCGGCCTCCGAGCACCTCTACGTGTTCCAGCGCACGCCGTCGTCGATCGACCGCCGCGACAACAGGCCCACCGATCCGGAGTGGGCCGCCAGCCTCGGACCCGGCTGGCAGAAGCGGCGGATGGACAACTTCAACACGCTCGTCTCCGGTGGCTTCGCCGAGGAGGACCTCGTCGCCGACGGCTGGACCGACATCATCGGCAAGCTGCTGGTGTTGATCCGCGGTGACGAGACGGCCGCGTCGGACAGCCAGTCGCTGTCGAACACGATGGAGATGGCGGACTTCGAGAAGATGGAGCAGATCCGCTCGCGGGTCGACGCGATCATCGCCGACCCGGCCACCGCCGACGCGCTGAAGCCGTGGTACCGCCAGTTCTGCAAGCGGCCGTGCTTCCACGACGAGTACCTGGACACGTTCAACCGGTCGAACGTGACGCTTGTCGACACCAATGGTCAGGGAGTGCAGACGATCACCGAACGCGGCGTGATCGTCGGCGAGACGGAGTACGAGCTGGACTGCCTGATCTTCGCCACCGGCTTCGAGGTCGGCACCGAGTACACCCGCCGCTCCGGCTACGAGCTCTACGGACGCGGTGGCATCACCCTCACGGACAAGTGGGCGGACGGCATGTCCACGCTGCACGGCATGCACAGCCGAGGCTTCCCGAACTGCTTCATCATCAGCAACGCCCAGTCCGGGTTCACGGTCAACTTCCCGCACATGCTCGACGAGCAGGCGCGACACATCGCCTACATCCTCCGCCACGCGCTCGACAACGACGTGCGCGTCGTCGAGGCCTCCGCCGAGGCGGAGCAGGCGTGGGTGGAGACGATCCTCGGGCTCGCCCTCGACCGCCAGAAGTTCCTGGAGGCGTGCACCCCCGGTTACTACAACAACGAGGGAGCTCCCGAGCCGCGCAGCATCAGGAACGCGCCGTACGGCGCCGGGCCCGTCGCGTTCGCCAAGCTGCTCGAGGAGTGGCGAGCCGACGGCGGCCTCCCGGGTCTGGAGCTGACACCGCACTGACCTCTGCGCACTCCCGATCGCTCAGCGACCGCCGAAGCTGCAAACGGTGCCGAACGACGCCGCCTCTTCCCGGCCGAGCTCGGACAGCGGAACCCGGGTGGGCCGGCGCTGCCGGCACCGCCGGGATTCCCCCCGGGACGGGTGAACGGTGACGCTTCGTGGCGGCGGGCGGTTGCGTCGCGTGGTGACGGGTACCGGTCGGCCCACCCACCTGAGGAGATGCACATGACCGTGCCCAACGACACCGCGCCGCCACGTGCGCCGCACGAGCCGAGCCCGCCAGCCACCGGCGGCCAGTCCGGTGCGGCCGAGGCCGTCAAGTCCGCTGCCGGCCAGGCGTCTCAGGTCGCCGGCGCCGCCGCCGACAACGCACGCGCCGTCGCCGCTGAAGCGTCCAATCAAGCCAAGGCCGTCGTCTCCCAGGCCAAGGACCACGTCCAGTCGCTCGCGCAGCAGACCAAGGGTGAGTTGATGACCCAGGCCGACACGAAGGGCCAGCAGGCCGCGTCAGCGCTGCGGACCCTGTCGGGTCAGCTCTCGGCGTTGGGCGACGGTCGCCCTGGCGAGGCCGGCCAGCTGGCCGAATACGTGCGCGAGGCCGAAGGCAAGGTCTCCTTGCTCGCGTCGCGGATCGAGCAGGGTGGTCCGCAGGGCGTGCTCCAGGACCTGACCGGCCTCGCCCGCCGCCGTCCGGCGATGTTCCTGCTCGGCGCGATCGGCGCGGGGTTCGTGGTCGGCCGGATCGTCCGTTCGGGAACAGCGGCTGCCCACGAGCAGAACGGGCAGCAGGACGGTCAGTCCGAGGACGGCCGGAGCGCGTACGCGCAGGTCACCTCCGGCCGCGAGCAGCCGGTGGCAGGTCTCGCCGCGCCTGCTCCTTCGGCGATGTCGATGCCGCCGCTCGACGCCCCTGCCATCCCGAGCGAGGCGATCCCCGGCGAGGCGTTGATGGCGCCGCCGACCGCGCCGGACGGGCTCGAGCGGATGGAACCGCTGCGGTGAGCCAGTCGACGTCGGACCTGTCCGGCCACCAATACGACCCGGCAACCCAGCCGAAGCGACCGGATCGTTCCCTCGGGGAGCTGTTCGGCGAGATGACCAGCGACGTCAGCACGTTGCTGCGCAAGGAGATCGAGCTTGCCAAGGTCGAGGCCCGTGAGGAGGCCGCGCGGCTGGGCAAGGGCGTGGGGATGTTCGCCGGCGCCGGTCTGGCCGGATGGTTGGCGTTGCTGTTCCTGTCGTTCGCCCTGGCGTGGTTGCTCGATCAGGCGATGAACACGGCGCTGGCATTCGCGATCGTCGGCGTGCTCTGGGCGGCGGCGGCGCTGGTGCTGGCGATGAAGGGCAAGCAGGACATCAAGTCGGTCGAGGGACTTCCGACGACCGTCCAGACACTGAAGGAGGACGTCGAGTGGGCGAAGCAGCAGAAGAGCTGAGGCGTGAGATCGAGATGACGCGGAGCGATTTGGGTGACACGCTCGACGCGATCGGCGACAGGGTCAGTCCCGGCAGGGTGATCGAGCGAAGCAAGAACCGGATGACAGGCGGTGTCAAGTCCGCCGTCGACCGCGTCATGGGCAAGGCCCACGACGCCCAGCACTCGGTGAGCGGTGCAGGTCACGACGCGACCGATGCCGTGCGCAGCCTGCCGGACACCGTGCGCACCCAGACCCAGGGCACCCCGCTGGTCGCCGGTGTCGTCGCCTTCGCCGCAGGCTTCATGGTCGCCGCGGCGTTCCCGCCGAGCGAGAAGGAGAAGGCTGCGTCGTCGCAACTGCTCGAGAAGGTCGAGCCGATCAAGGCGGAGTTGAGCCACGTCGGGCAGGAGATCGCCGGGCACCTCAAGGAACCCGCCACCCAGGCGGTCGAGGAGCTGAAGGGCGCGGCCCAGGACGGAGCACAGTCCGTCACCGACGTCGCCCACCAATCGACCGCGGACACCAAGGACCAGATGCACGACGCCGTCGACACCGTCAAGGACCACGTGGGTGGTGGATCCGGTGCGGGCTGACCACCTCGCCGCTGTTCGCGACGTCGTCGGGGTGGAGGACTTCCACAACGCGGTCGAGATCCTTTTTCAATCCGGGCTGAGCTACTCGTCGACGACGCCGGTGCGGGCCGCGTCGGCGTCGTCCGCGGCAGCCTGACGTTCCAGCTCGTTGTTCAGCTCCGCGCCGAGGATGACTGCGAACGCGGTGAGGAACAGCCACAGCATCGAGATCACGATCGCGCCGAGCGAAGCGTAGGTCTCGTTGTACTTGCCGAAGTTGGCGGTGTAGAGGCTGAAGCCGAACGAGACGACCAACCACGCCCGGGGATCTCTCGCAGCGTGGCGATCTCGCCCTCCCCCGTCAGGTCGGGAGCCCCCGGATCAGTTCGTACTTGAGCGTGGACAGCACCCGACGGATCCGCGACTTGGCCGTCCCCTCGGGGATGCTGAGCAGGTCGGCGGCCGTCCGGTAGCTGAGGCCGCGGAAGAACGTCAGCTCGATCAGTTCGCGGTCGGTCGGGCGCAGCGCGGCGAGCGCGCTGTGCAGGACGCCGGCCGACGTCGCCGCGCCGTACTCGTCGTGGTAGTCGCCGCTGCCGGTGCTGTTGACGAACAGCTCACGGCGATCGCGCGCTGTGCGCGATCGCACGTTGTCCACGGCGGCCCCGCGGCAGCGCATGTGCAGCCAGTTCGTCAGGCCACCGCGCTCGGGGTCGTAGCTCGCCGGTCGGCTCCACAGCCCGGCGAACACGTCTTGCACGACGTCCTCTGCAGCCGAACGATCGCCGGTGATGCGCTGCGCCGTCGTCAGCATCGCCCGACCGTTGCGGTCGACCACCTCGTGCAGCGCCTGCTGGTCGCCTGCACGCAGCCTGGACGAGATCATCCGATCCCCATCGACCGTCGTGCTGCGTCTCTCACGTAGCTCAACAACCACTCCCCACCCCGTTCCTACGCAGGTGTGGCCGGGGTCCGGGGTCCACGATCTTTCGATCCGCGTGGAACGTACCCCAACCGGGGAGGCCGGCAACGACGTTGCCGAAGTCTTGAGGGTGTGCACGTCCGACGCGGAGAGGCGGTGAACGTGTGCGCTACCCCGACCCGATCGAGCGCCGTGGCAGGGGGCAGACTGCCGGCGTGACACCGCCCCCGCTCGTTCCGCCCGAGACCCGTGCGATGGTGGGTGAGCCGCTCGGGGAGGCCGTCTCGGCCGTCATCACCCGTCGCGAGGCGCAGCGCTACGCGAGAGCCGTCGGCGACCTCAACCCGATCTACTTCGACGAGGGTGCCGCGCGCGCCGCCGGCTACGACGGGCTCGTCGCGCCGTCGACGTTCGTCGGCCACGCGGTCGTCGAGGGCGCGGCGCTCGACGACCTGCGCAACGACGGGTTGTGGATCGACCGCGGTCGCAAGGTCCGGCTCGGCGTCTCGCGGAGCATGTTCGGCGGCGAGGAGTGGGAGTTCCTCATCCCCGTGCTCGTCGGCGACACCGTCACCGCGCAGCGCCGCCTCGGCGCCGTCGAGGAGAAGGATGGTCGGTCGGGGCCGTTCGTCCTGATGCATTACGAGACGACGTTCACGAACCAGCGCGACGAGGTCGTCGCCATCTCGCGCCTGATCGCGATCGCACGATGAACGAGCGCAGCGAGCGAATCGCCGGGAGGGTCGCGGTGGGCGACGAGCTCGAGGCGCAGACACGTAACGCGTCGCGTGCCCAGCTGTTCCTGTACAGCGCGGCCACGCACAACCCGCATCGGATCCACTACGACCGCGACTACGCGATCTTCGAGGGCCACCCCGACGTGATCGTCCACGGGCCGCTGCAGGGCGCGTGGCTGAGCCAGTACGTCACCGACTGGGCGGGGCCACGCGGCCGGATGCTCGGTCTCACGTGGCAGAACCGGCGTTCCGCTGTGCCGGAGCAGGACTACGTGTTCAAGGGAAGGGTCGACGGCGTCGACGGTGACATCGTCCACCTCGAGGTGTGGGCCGAGGACCGCGACGGCGTGGTGCTGATGCCGGGCACGGCCACCGTTCGCCTGCCCCACGACTGAGCCGGCGCCGCTCCCCGGATCGGCCGGTGTCGCGGGGTGACTGCGGCGGACGAGCGCGGGCCGGGATACGTTCGGCGGCGTGGAACTTCGCATGGATGGGAAGGCCGCCGTCGTCACCGGCGGCTCAAAGGGCATCGGCAAGGGGATCGCCAAGGCGTTCGCAGACGCGGGGGCGCAGGTGCTGATCACCGCACGCAAGCCGGACACACTGGAGAGCGCGGCGGCGGAGCTCGGCCCGAACGTGTCGTGGACCACCGGCCACACCGGCCGCCCGGAGGACGGCGAGCGGGTCATCGCCGAGTGCATCGAGCGTTACGGCAGCTGCGACGTGCTCGTCAACAACGCCGCGACCAACCCCTACGCCGGTCCGCTGATCGACGCCCCGCTGGCCGCGTGGGACAAGACGGTCGAGGTCAACCTGCGTGGTCCGCTGGCGTGGTCGCAAGCGGTGTGGCAGGCGTGGATGAAGGACAACCCGGGCTGCAGCATCATCAACATCGCGTCCGTCGGCGGGTACAAGACCTCGCCGATGCTCGGTTTGTACGCCGTGCTCAAGGCCGCGCTGATCCACATGACCAAGCAGCTGGCTGCCGAGCTGGCGCCGAACGTGCGCGTCAACGCGATCGCCCCCGCCGTGATCAAGACCGACTTCGCACGGATCCTGTGGGAGGGCGAGCGCGGCGAGAAGACGGCCAAGACGTATCCGCTTCAACGCCTCGGTGAACCGGTCGACGTCGGCGAGACAGCGCTGTACCTGGCCGCAGGAGCCTCGTGGATGACGGGGCAGACGCTGGTGCTCGACGGCGGCGGTTTGATCGCCTTCGATGCCTCCGACGACGAGTGAGGCCTGGCTCGGTCGACGCGCCCGGCTCGCGTGCCGACGGGTCAAGGGTCAGGGGCTGCCGCGCCAGTGGTCGATGCGGTGGTGGTCGGGCCTGAAGCCGTGCTCGATGCCCCACAGCACCGCCTGAGTTCGGCTTTCCACGCCGATCTTGCGATATGCGGAGCGGATGTAGGTCTTGATCGAGTTCTTGCTCAGGAAGGTCAGCGCGGCCACGTCGGCGTTGTTCTTGCCCTGGGTGATCAGCGCCAGGATCTCGGACTCGCGGTTGGTCAGACCCTCCGACCGGCCGGGCCAGTCGAGACCGATGTCGGGTCGTGTCTTGCCGGGCGACGGGCTGACGACGACGTCACCGGCGTTGATCGCTTCGAGCGCGGCAACGAGTGCGTGTGCGGGCAGCGTCTTCGACAGGTAGCCGCTCGCACCCTTGGTCGTGGCGCTGGCGATCAGCTCGGGATGGAAGTTCCACGTGTAGACCACAGCCTTGCGGGCCCTGGGGTGGTCGACGAGAACGCTGATGTCGTCCTGGTCCGCCTCCGGTTGGGCGAACGTGTCGTAGAGCACGATGTCGACGATGTCGTGCACGGGTTCGTTGGCGTCGATCTCGACGACCGCGATCCGGTCGCTGTACTGATCGAACATGTGGGCGAGTCCGATCAACACGACGTCGTAGTCGTCGACCAGGGCCACCGTGATCGGCGCGTGAGCGGGTGAGAAGGCCACGCCCGGCACCATATGGAACCTAGGGGTGTGGTGCCCAGCCCCCCAGGGGTGGTTTGTTGACCGCAGCCGGGCAACGTGCCCGGCGTGTCACAACCCAGGAGCCGGACATGATCGGATTCATCATCTACTTGTTGGTCATCGGATTGATCGCGGGGTTCATCGCCCGTGCGGTGGTTCCCGGAAAGGATCCGATGTCGGTCGGGGGGACCATCATCCTCGGCGTCGTCGGGTCGTTCATCGGCGGGTTCATCGGCTACGTGCTGACCCATCACGACGCGAAGGACGGCGCGTTCCAGGCGTCGGGGATCATCGGCTCGATCGTCGGTGCGATCGTCGCCCTGCTGATCTACCGCGCCGTCGCCGGCCGCGGCAGCCGGCACGCCTTGTGAGCGCGCCGATGTCGTACGAACCGGATGCCGATCCGCGCGCCGTGTTCCAGCAACCGGTTGTCGCCCGCCGGCGCGTCGACACATACCGGGAGCGCTTCGCGTTCGACTCCGCGATCGTCGGGATCGTCGGGCTGGCGGCGATGATCGTCGGCTTCATCGCCGTCACCCGCGCCGGTGTCGACGGACCGATGGACCAACCGGTCGTCACCGTGCTCGGGTTCACCCACACCGCGACGCTCGGGGCGATCGAGATCGCCATCGGGTTGTGCCTGCTGGTGTCCGCGGCGACGACGAGCAGCGCAGCGGCGGCCTTCTTCGGGCTGGTCCTCGGCGTCGCCGGCGTGGTCGCAGCGGTGCAGGCCGACTCCTTCAAGCGCTCGTTGGCGATCCAGCCGCGGCTGGCGTGGATCGCAGTCGCTGCAGCCGCACTCGTGGTCCTCGTCAGCCTCTTTGTGCCACGCCTCGAGCGGAGCAGCACGCGAGTGGACGTGAGCTGAGGGTCGGACCCGGCGGCTCGCGGCCTCGTCTGCGTCCCCCACAGAGTGTTCCCTCTGTGGGAGGACGCAGACCGAGGGTCACCGGCCGCTGCGCACCGATGGACGGATCAGCGGGACGTGGACGACCGAGCGCACGGCGCCGCCGACCAGTTCGACGCGGGCCACGGTGCGGTACCGGGCGCGGCGTCGTTGTACGGCGGAGCCGGGATTGAGCTGGTGCTGGGTGTGGGCGTCGCCGGACCGGACATCGGTCGTGTGCCAGGGCAGGTGCGAGTGCCCGAACACGACCAGGTCGGCCTCCGGGAACCACCGGTGCAGCCGCTCCTGGCGCCCGCCGGCAGGGCCGCTGTCGTGCACGAGCGCGACGAGGCACCCGCCGAGATCGACGGTCAGCTGTTCGAGCAGCGCGAGCGTGCGGTCGTTGTTGCCCTTGACGGCGTGCACCGGAGCGAACGCGCCGAACGCATCGAGCACGGACACGTCGACGACGTCGCCGGCGTGGAGGATCACATCAGCGCCGGACAGCTCACCGGCGAGCTCCTCGATCAACCCACCGGCCTGTCCCGGGCCGAGGTGGGTGTCCGCCACCACGAGGACGCGCACGGCTGCGGCACTGTGGCCGGCGATGTCCTGCACGGCGCGATCCTCCCACTCGCGGTTGGTCGATGCTCAGCCGACGCAGGCGATGAACGTCTCGATCACGCGCTTGGACTCATCCGGGTCACGCACCTGGATCGAGCGCACGCCCGTGTCGCGCACCGGGGCGTCGTTGCCGCCGGGGAACAGGGCGTCCCCGACGAAGAGCATCTCCTCGATCGGGATCCCGAGGATCTCCACGAGCTTGCGGATGCCGTACGACTTGTCGATGCCCGGCTTGGTGACGTCGACGGAGGTCGCCCCGCCGAGGCACACCGAGAGGTCGGGGATCATCGGATCGAGGATCTCCTTGAACTTCTTGCGCTTGGAGAAGTCCGGGTCCCATGCCTTCTTCGCGTCCAGCGGGGCCTGCTGGCCGAGCGCCGAGTAGGTGATCTGGGTGCCGCGGTCCTCGATCAGGTCGCCCCACGTCTGCGCCGGTTTGAAGCCCGAGCGGTCGATCGCGGTGTCCAGTGCGGCGACTGTCCTGCGTCGTTCGTCGGCGGTGAAGTCCTCGGAGTAGAGCTTCGTCCACGACCCGTCGACGAAGCGGAAGAACTTCGTGCCGCACGTCGGCAGCAGCACCAGCCGGTCGAGCCTTGCGCCGGCCGGCACCTTCGCCAGCGCTTGCTTGTCGAACTGTGGCCAGTCCCCGCCGGAGATGATCGCGACCTGCACGACGTCGAGCAACGCGCCCAACAGACCGGCCATCTCCGGATCGAGAGGCGACTTGCTCTCGGCGAGCGTTCCGTCCAGATCGAAGATCATCAGCGTCTTGGTCATCGAGCGCCACGCACCCGTCCACTCTTCCAGACCGCCGGCCCACTGAAACGTCGGGGCTAACGGCAATGCCGTTCAGTTAGGACTACATCGGTGTAGTTTGTGGCATGGCGCGTGCGGGGTGGAGGAAGCCGGAGACGCAGACGCGTTTGTCGGACGTGGTGTCTGTGGGTTTGTTGACCCGGGTGTTCCCGCCTGATGTGGTC
>JBBQTN010000125.1:0-15403 GCA_038213195.1 Acidimicrobiales bacterium
CGGCTCGGCGGCGAGCGCGTCGAGGTCGCTGTGCTGACCGGGATCGGCGTGGTCGAGCGGGGCGAGGGCGGGTGCGCCGGGCGCGACGTGGGGCGTGGTCGTCACGTCAGTGGACCACCTCGACGGTCGACGCGGTGACCAGGTCACCGTTGCGCGTGCCTGTGACCTGCACCGATTGGCCGGCGACGAGCGCGCTGCGGTTGATCGTCGCCGCGCCATCGCGGATCGTGGTCGTAGCGGTGAGCTCGACAGCGGTGCGTCCGCTTGCGGTGTCGATCTCCAGCCGCTGACCGTCGATGGTGGCGATCGTGCCATCGACCCGAGCCGACGTGGTGGCGGCGCCGGGCGCCGGCTGGACGGGCACCGGCGTTGCCGGGCGGCCACCCGTCCCCGCAGCATTCGGCTTCCCGCCCCGGCCGCCTGCCCTGCCGGCGGAGGCCGAGAAGGGCGGGTTGCGGTTCTGATGGCTGCCGCCGAACGGGCCGAACACGTTGGTGGAGATGTCGGCCGCCGTGGCGGCAGACGCGACGGCGTTGACCCCGAGGACAGCGAGCACCGCCACGGCCGCGCCGGCGAGGACGGCAATGATCCAGCGCGACACCGAGGTCGGCCGGTGCGTGCCGGCCCCGCCCAGGAGCTGCTCCTCGTCGTGCGGGCCGGCGGTCGGAGGTTCGCCTGGGAGTCGGCTGGGGGTCCATCCGGCGTCGCTGGCGTGGTGCTCCTCGTCGTGCGGGCCGGCGGTCGGAGGTTCGCCTGGGAGTCTGCTGGGGGTCCATCCGGCCTCGCCCGGCCGGGCCGCTGTCGGGCCGTTCAGCGCCGCCGAGGAGACGCCCGGGGATGCGGTCGAGGCGTGCCACGGACCGCCGGGGGCTGGGTCGACCGCCCACGCCGGACTGGTCGTCCCGTTCGTCGCCGTCCACCCTCCTGACGCCTCACCGGCCGATCCGGTCGCGCTGGCGTCGACGGCGTCGACGGCGTCGTCGGGGTCGGGGTCGTCGGGCCACCAGCTCGCGATGGACCCCTCGTCGAGTCCGCGCGTTGGCTGATCGTCATGGTCGTTGCGGTCGTTCATCCGTTGCCCTTCGAGCGCGCGACGCTAGCGAGGTCGTACAACGACGTGGTGCCGGCCTGCACGATGGTGCCGTGCTCCTGGGCCCACCCGACGACCGTGCCGTCCGCGCTACGCCCGATGCCGACCCTGCCGCCGGCCATCAGGTAGCGGACCTGGCCCGTCGCCACCATGTGCTCGAACTGGGAGAGTGTCGGGGTCGGGTCTCCACCGTTGAACCCGCCGATCGTCATCACCGGCAGGCCCGAGGCGATGATCAGCCGTTCTGTGCTCGACGCACCGACGCCGGCGACGATGTACTTCGCCCGCCCACGGTGGGCGACGAGGAACTCGATCAGCTGCTGTTCGGCGGCTGTCTCCCCGGTCGGCGCAGGCGCACGGCCGCCGAACACCAGGCCGCCGAGCCCGGGTCCCCGCACGGCGGGACCTGCGGCGATCAACGTGCCTGCGACGGGCTCCCCGACGGTGGTGATCGAATAGGCGGCGGGGCCGGTGAGCAACGTCACCGCGGCGACCACAGCAGCGCCGACCGCCAGCGTGCGCGACCGTGCGACGGCGGCGACGACGACGAGCGCGCAGGCCGCCGTGGCGCCGACGATGATCATGCTGCGCAGCTCGGAGTGGTAGTTCGGGGTGTTGCGCAGGATCCCGACCGCGACACCTGCCGTCGCGACGACAGCGGCGGGGAACGCCAGCCGGAGCACCACCGTCCGGCCCACCCGTCCCGCTCGACCGGCTCGACCGGCTCGCCCGGCCCGGTCGGACCCGCTGGCCCGGGCCATCCGGCCGCGACCGAGTCCGAACAGCGTCACGGCGCCTGCGCCGGCGAGGGCGGCGATCGCAGGGGCGAGCTGCACCGTGTAGTAGGGGTGGAAGATCCCCGCCGAGAAGCTGAACACGACGAGGCAGAGCACCGCCCAAGCACCCCACAGCAGCCATCCGGCCAGCTCACGGTCGGTTCGGCGCCGACGCCACAGGGTCACCGCGAGCCCGGCGACGAGCCCTGCGCCCGCCATCGGCAATAGCCAGGCGACCTGCCCGGCCAGCTCCGTTCCGAACATCCGCGTCAGCCCCGGCTGGCCGCCGAAGCCGATCGCGCCGCCCGGCCGGTTCCCGCCCGTGCCGCCGAACACCCGGTCGAGCCCGTTGTAGCCGAGCATCAGGCTGACGATCGAGTTGTTCGTGGTCGAGCCGATGTACGGGCGCGAGGACGCCGGCCACCAGGTGACGAGCAGCGGGTACCAGCCTGCCGACACCGCCATCACCCCGCCCGCCATCAGCAGCTGGCCGAGGCGCCGGGCCACGCGATGAGGTCCGGCGACGAGGTAGTCCAGCACGAACGCCGGCAGGATGATCAGCGCCTGCAGCATCTTGACGTTGAACGCCACACCGGTGACAGCGGCGGCGATCAGCAGTGGTCGGGTCCGCCCCGACTCGACGGCGTTCCAGATGCCCCACGCCGCTGCCAGACCGAGGAACGTCAGCGTCGCGTCGGGGTTGTTGCTGCGCGACATCGCCGTCGCGATCGGGGTCAGGGCGAAGGCGATCGCGGCGAGGTGCGCCGCGACGTCGCCCTTCCACCGGCGCACGAGGTGGTGCAGGATCAGCACCGAGCCGACGCTGAGCAGCACCTCGGGCAGGAGCATGCTCGCCGTCGAGTAGCCGAAGATCCGCGCCGAGAGGCCCTCGGCCCACAGACCCATCGGCGGCTTGTCGACGGTGATGAAGCTCCCCGGGTCGAGCGAACCGAAGAACCACGCCTTCCACGAGACGGTGGCGCTCTTCACCGCCGCCGCGTAGAACGGGTTGGCGTTGCCGACCGAGTCGAGGTTCCACGCGTACAGCAGCGCGGTCAACGCACCGATCGTGCCGACGATCCATCCGTGGGCGGACGGCCGGCGCCTGCGCCCCGGACGCTCGCCGGCGACCTCGTCTGGCGGCGCAGCCCGAACTGTCGCATCGTGTGCGGGAGCGACGGCGACGGCCACGTGCGACACCCTGGGATCACTTGCTCAGAGAACGCTGGGAAAGATCGCAGAGAGAGCCGGTCGGCGTCGCCGGACCGCGCCGGGGGACTCCTCGCCGGTCAAGCGGACGCTTCCATCCCCGCCGGCAGGCGCAGGCTGTACCCGACCCCGCGGACCGTGTGGATCAACGGCGGATCGGTGGCGTCGACCTTGTGGCGCAGGTAGCTGATGTACGTCTCCAGCACGCTCGCGTTGCCGGCGAAGGTGTAGTCCCACACCGCCTCGAGGATCTGGTCGCGCGTCAGCACCCTGCGGACGTTGGACATCAGGTAGTGGAGCAACTTGAACTCGGTGGGGGTCAGCTCGATCAGCCTGCCGGCGCGCCACACGTCGCGGGTGTCCTCGTCGAGCTCGAGGTCGTGGTAGCTGAGCCGCGAGTCGTCGCTCGAGATCGATCCCGACGCCCGACGCAGCACGGCTTTGACGCGCTCGATCAACTCCTCGATCGAGAACGGCTTCGTGACGTAGTCGTCGACCCCGAGACGGAGACCCTCGACCTTGTCGGCGGTCGCGTCGCGAGCGGTGAGGAAGATCACGGGGACGCGGGTGCCGGCGCGTTCGTCGCTGCGCAGCCGCCGGGCGACCTCGAACCCGTTGAGGTCCGGGAGCATCACGTCCAGCAGGATCAGGTCGGGCCGGCGCAGCTGCACTGCGGCGAGCGCCTCGCGGCCGGTGGCGCAGCGCTGCACCTCGAAGCCGTTGTAGCCGAGCGCCATCGCGACGAGCTCCGTGATGTGCTCCTCGTCGTCGACTGCCAGCACGAACGGCTTGGAGCGATCCTTCTGCACCGGACCGAGGGTAACCGCGGCCGCGGGAGTCGCTCGCGCGGGCATCTGTTTCCCAGTGAACTCCCAGTGTTGGCAGAGATCGATCTCAGCCCGTGCGAGGATGCTGGTGCACATGGCCGCAGCGCTCGTCGATGTCACCGCACCGCCCACGATGTCACCCCAGGACGACCCACCCCCGACCGGCCCCATCGCGCCGGGAAGCCGTTTCACCGCGATGCTCGCCCATCCCGCCAGCCGTACCCTCGTGTTCGACCCCGACGAGGCCGCTGTGCCGGTGACCGTCGACGTGGTGATCCCGGTGTTCAACGAGCAGGCGATCCTCGCGGACTCGATCACCAGGCTGCACGCATACCTCGCCGAGCGGATGCCGTTCACGTGGCGGATCACGATCACCGACAACGCGTCCACGGACGCGACCTGGGCCGTCGCCTGCCAGCTTGCCCAGGGCTTCCCGCAGGTGCGCGCGATGCATCTCGACGACAAGGGCCGCGGACGGGCGCTGCGCACCGCATGGATGGCGAGTGACGCGGTCGTCGTCGCCTACATGGACGTCGACCTCTCCACCGATCTCGACGCGCTGCTGCCGCTCGTCGCGCCGCTCGTGTCGGGCCACAGCGACATCGCCATCGGCACACGCCTTGCGAGCACGGCGCGGGTTAGCCGCGGCCCGCGCCGTGAAGCCGTGTCGCGCACCTACAACCTGATCCTGCGCGCCGCCCTCCGCGCCGGGTTCTCCGACGCTCAGTGCGGGTTCAAGGCGGTGCGTGGCGATGTCGCCAAGGCGTTGCTGCCGCTCGTCGTCGACCAGGGCTGGTTCTTCGACACGGAGCTGCTCGTGCTCGCCGAGCACAACGGCCTGCGCATCCACGAGGTCCCGGTGGACTGGGTCGACGATCCGGACTCGCGGGTCCACATCGCTGCGACGGCGCGCGACGACCTGCGCGGCGTGTGGCGGTTGGTGCGCAGCTTCGCCCGCGGGCAGGGCGTGCTTCCCGCTCCGTTGCACGACGCGCCGCCTGCGCGGCGGCGCCCGACGGTGGAGCAGCTCGTCCGCTTCGTGTCGATCGGCGCGGTGTCGACCGTGTTGTTCGCCGTGCTGTTCCTCCTGCTGCGTGGGCAGGTGGGTGCGGTCGCGGCCGACGTTGTCGCGCTCGCCGTGTGCACGGTGGTCAACACCGCGGCCAACCGCCGGCTGACGTTCGACATGCACGGCCGGACGCGACGGGTCAGCCACCAGATCCGCGGACTCGCCGCCGCGGTCCTGCCGCTCGGCCTCAACCTCGTCGCCCTCGGCGTCGCCGGTCTCGCCGGCGTGCACGGCGCATGGCCGCTGGTGATCGTGCTGACGCTGGCCAACGCGGTCGCCAGCATGGCCAAGTTCGTGCTGCTCCAGCACTGGGTCTTCTCGACGCGACGCGCCCCGACGGCGTCGAGCTGACGTCGATGGTGTCGCACCACACAGGCGCCGACGCGACCGCTGGCCCGGCATGATGCATCCGTGAGCCTGCGCGTCCGCCTCGTCGCCGCGCTCGGTCTGCTGCTCGCCGTCGGGCTCGCCCTGTTCGGTTTCGGCACCTACAGCGTCTACGCGCGGCTGCAGCACCAGCGCCTCGACGACAACCTGCAGTCGGCCGTGCAGGTCGCCCGGCGTCAGCTGCTGCGTCCCGACGGCGGGGCCATCCAGTTCCCGGTCGTGCCACCGACCAACGCCACCGGCACCGGCGGGGACGGCGGCGAGCTCCCGGGTGGCGACGGACCCGGCCGGTTCGGGCCGCCGGACGTCTACGCCGTGCTCCTCGACGCGAACGGGAACCTGCTCGAGGAGCGGACGACCTTCTCGACGGCCAAGCCGGATCTGCCGGAGAGCCTGCCCAGCGGTGAGCATTACCTGACGCTCGGCTCGTCGGACGGCTCGGGCGACTGGCGGACGTTCATCGAGCAGCAGCCCGACGGTTCTGTGCTGGTGGTGGCCGTGCCGTCGACCGAGACGGACAACTCGCTGCAGCGGCTGGTCCTGATCGAGCTGATCGCAGGGCTGGCCCTGCTCGGCCTGTTGAGCACCGGCTCGTGGTTCGTGCTGCGACGCGGTTTGCGACCGCTGGAGTCGATGGCCGAGACCGCCGTGTCGATCAGCGGCGGCGACCTGTCCCAGCGCGTCACACCGGCGGACAACCGCACCGAGGTCGGCCAGCTCGGGCTTGCGCTGAACACGATGCTCGGCGGTCTCGAGCAGTCGTTCGCGGAGCAGCAGGCCACGGAGGACCGCCTCCGGCAGTTCCTCGCCGACGCCTCGCACGAGCTGCGTACCCCGCTCACGTCGATCCGCGGCTTCGCGGAGCTGTTCCGCCTCGGCGGCGACAGCGCGATCGTCGAACGGGACACGATGGTGCGGCGCATCGAGGAGGAGTCGGCGCGGATGAACGTGCTCGTCGACGACCTGCTGCTGCTCGCCAGGGTGGATCAGACGCGCGCCGCAGAGCGCAGTCCCGTCGACCTCGCGGTCCTCGCCGCCGACGCCTGCACCGACGCCGCCGCCGTCGACCCGACGCGCATGATCACGCTCGAGGCTCCGCAACCCGTCGTGGTCGCCGGTGACAGCGACCACCTCCGCCAGGCGATCGCCAACCTCGTCACCAACGCGCTCCGGCACACGCCCTCGGGCACGCCGGTCGAGGTCAGCGCTGGGCTCAGCGACGGTCACGCCGTGATCCGGGTGCGCGACCACGGCGGTGGGCTCAGCGACGACGCGCTGGCGCACGTGTTCGACAGGTTCTGGCGTGCCGACGGGGCGCGTGCAGGAGGCGGGGTGGGCCTCGGGCTGTCGATCGTCTCGGCGATCGCCGAGGAGCACAGGGGCAAGGCGATGGGTGCGAACGCGCCCGAGGGCGGCGCGGTGTTCACGCTCGAGCTCCCGCTCGGCGCGAACTGAGCCTGCGTCAGGCCACCGCCTTCATCACCGCCAGCTCGGCGGCGATGCGGTCGCGCACCCGGTCGCGCAGCCCGCTGACATCGCTCATCGTCATCCCGGTGGTCTCGATCGGTTCGAGCACGTGCACCGCGGCATCCGTGATCCCGAACCGCCAGTCGCCCTTGCGCAACGCGGTGCGCGTGCCGTGAACGGCGAGCGGCAGGATCGGGGTCCCTGTCTCGATCGCGAGGCGGAACGCACCGCTCTTGAACCGCTGCAGCTCGCCGTCGGCCGTACGCGTGCCCTCGGGGAAGATCATCACGCTGACCCGCTTGGCGAGGCGGTCCTTGCACGAAGACATCGCCGCCGCGACGCTGTCGCGCTGACCGCGGATCAGGCGGATGTCGCCGGCCATGCGCATCAGCCAACCGACGAGTGGGTAGTGGAAGAAGTCCTCCTTGGACAGCCACTTCATCTCCCACGGGAGGTGGGAGATGAGCAGGATGTCGACGAAGCTCTCGTGGTTGGCGACGACGATGTAGGGACGGCGCGGGTCGGCGATCTTCCTGCCGGCCGTCGTGAACCGCCACAGCGGGTTGAGCAGCTGGTGCACCACAGCGAGGCGCCGGAACAGCCAGCCGGCGGCGTAGCGGCCCCGGTCGAACGGCGCGGTGACGAGCCACACGATGCCGACCAGCGGGACCCAGAGGATGATCACCACCCCGAGCACCAGCCACGCCCACATCGACAGCACCGTGCGAACCACCACGTTCTCGAGCAGGCGGATGCGGCGCGTCGAGGAAGGCATGCCCCATCGTGGCACGCCACCGGGGCCGCCGCCCACCGATGACCGCCGTTTCACGGATCGCCGGGGACGGCCGCCGCCACCCGGTCGTGGCCGCGCCGTAGCGTGCCGCGATGCGGGTCGGACGGGCATCGTCGGTCCTGCTCCGGGCACTCGTCTGCGCGACGGTGATCGCTGCCGCCGCGTGCTCGTCGGGCTCGTCGCCGCGTGGTTCGCGCGCCGCTGCGGCGACCAGTCCCGTGCTCGATGCGCTCGTCTCGTCCAGCGCAGCGGACCGCTGGCTGGACACCGGCACGGACCGCTGGGAGGTGTGGATCTGCCACGTCCCGCTCGACTCGACCGCCGCCGTCTACGCCGGGTTGCAGGTGCGGCTGCCGCTCACTCCGGCCGGCGTGGCCGCGGTGCTCGATCAACACGTGACGCCGTTCTTCGACGCCCTGTCGCACGGGCTCTACCACCCCGTGTTCTCCGCTGGCGGCGAGCACACGATGACCGCCTCCGAGCAGCCGCAATCGTGCCTCGACGCAGCCGTGCAGTCGGCCGGGCCGGGAACGCGCGGCGTGCTCGCGGTGGCCGATGCGGAGCACGGCGGCGACCAACCCGGCGGCTTCGGCAAGGCAGGCCGGCCGTGCGCTGTTCCGCCGTGCTCCGAGCAGCAGACAGGGCGCGGCGCCTACGTCGGGGCCGCCGACTTCCAGCCCGACTGGGGCGACCGGCCGCCGATGGATCTCGTCGAGCACGAGATCGGCCACGCCCTCGGCTGGCCGCACAGTGGTGTCGTCCCCGGTCCCGTCGAGTCCTACCGCAGCGGCATCGATCTGATGAGCGACAGCGCCGCGCCGCGTGCCGTCGATCCCGATCGGCGCGACGGCCCTGACACGATCGCCGTGAACCGGATCGCGGCGGGATGGCTACCGGTCACCGACATCGCCGTCGTGCCTGCCGCGGGCGCGACCGTCCGCGTCGCGCCCTCCACCGGAGCGTCCGGCACCCGCGTCGCGGTCGTCTCGCTCGATGCCAGGTCGCTGCTGACGATCGAGGTGCTGACCGCGACGGGTTTCGACGCGCACCTGCCGGCGGGCGGTGTGGCGGTGCACGAGATCTGGCTCGCCGCGCAGCCCGGCCTGGCGCGCACGCAACAGCCGTTGGTCGGTGCGCCGCCGTTCACCGACCTGCTCCGCGTCGGCGGCGCGGTCGACGCGGACGGATGGCACGTCGCCGTGCTCAGCAGCGTCGGGACGACGTGGCAGGTGGCGGTGACCCCGGCGAGCGGGTGATCCGCAGGGTGGCAGCCGTCGGCGCGGCGCTGATCAGGTCACGCACAGCTCGTTGCCCTCCGGATCAGCCATCGTGACCCAGCTGAGCGGGCCCTCGTGGCCGTCCCACAGCCGGTGCGCCCCGAGCGCCTCGAGACGGGCCACCTCGCCGGCCCGGTCGGCCGCGCCGACGCGGAGGTCGAGGTGGACCCTGTTCTTCACGGTCTTCCGCTCGGGCACGTGCTGGAACAGCAACCGTGGACGCAGTCCCTGCGGGTCGCTGCAGGCGGCGGCCGTGGCCCACCCCAGCCGCCCGTCGATCTCGATCGTGTCGGCGCGCGTCGCGTACCCGAGCTCGATCATCTTCTGCACCTGGTCGTGGTGGTCCTCCACCTCGTAGCGCATCACCTCGGCCCAGAACCGAACGAGCGTGTGCGGATCCACGCAGTCGAACGTCACCTGGAACGTCGGTCCGCTCGGCGCCGCTCCGTCTTCGTCGCCGCCGGTCACCATGACGGGCCCGTCACGGAGCCGGCCGCCGAACGACTGTGCGCCCACAGGTCGCGCAGCAGGAGCACCTCGGCGCCGTGGTGGATGGCCTCGCGACTGATGTGCAGCACGAGCAACGCGAGCGGGTCCTCGGCGTACGGACCTTCTGCAGGGCCACACGGGCGTTCGAGTCCGTCCTCGCCGAGCGCGCGGACTCCTCCGATCCAGGCGTCGTACCAGTGGTCGAGCATCGCCAGCCCTGCCGCAGCCGTGATCGGCCAGTCCACGTCGGAGGGTTCGAGGGTGGTCCTCCCCTCGGCCTGGAAGTGGTTCACGGCGCGCTCGCCGAACACGCCGATCGAGATGTGCGCGAGCCGCCAGGCGATCGTCGTGAGTGGCGGCGGCGACGGCTCGGGATCTTGGTCGTCGAGCACGGTGTCCCCGGCACCGGCCAGCGCCGGCCCTGTGGCCTCGCCGCGCCGGCGGATGCTCCAGCACGCCGGCACCGGTTCCCACAGGTACTCCTCGTCCGTGAGCCCCTCGAGCCGGGGTCGGACGAAGCGCGTCCAGTGCCAGTCCAGCTGGTCGACGAGGGCGACGTTCCACGAGATCGGCATCACCGCAACGTAGATCGCATCCCGGACAGTGCAGGTCCGCAACGGCGCCGACCGGCACCACGTCCTGTCGACGCCCATCTATCGTGCGGGCATGGAGCCCGAGGTGCAGGAGCTGTTCGACGCGGCGAAGGCCGTGCAGGCCAACGCGTACGCCCCGTACTCCAACTTCAGGGTCGGGGCGGCCGTGCGTGCCGGGTCAGGACGGGTCTACTCCGGGTGCAACGTCGAGAACGCGGCGTTCCCGCAGGGCGCGTGCGCCGAGACGGGGGCGATCTCGGCGCTGGTCGCGGCCGGCGAGCGGTCGATCACCGCCGTCCTCACCGTCTGCGACGGCGCCGAGCTGAGCACCTGCTGCGGTGGCTGCCGGCAACGGATCCGCGAGTTCGCGGGGCCGGACACACCGGTCTACGCCGCCGGCAGCGACGGTTCGCTCGTCGCGTTCACGCTCGACGACCTGCTCCCGGCGGCGTTCGGACCGACAAATCTCGCCCGGAAGTGATCCGCGGGGCCGGAACGCGCCGTGACCTTCGTCGGCGAGCCGGACCATGAGGGGCGATCGTGGTCGTTGTGGCGGCGGCGTCCGGACCGAGAATTCTCGCCCGGAAGTGATCCCCGCGGAGACCCGGCACGTATACGCATGAACACGGTGCCGTCGTCGGTCGGCACATGAGGGGAGAACAATGACACACAGGATCAGACTCGGGGTCTCGATGGCGGCCGTGGCCGTCTTCGCGGTCGCCGGGTGCGGCAGCTCCAAGAAATCGTCGTCCGCGACAGCGGCACCCGCCACGACTGCCGCTGCAGCCGCGACGACTGCCGCTGCAGCCGCGACCACCGCCGCCGCGGCGGCCACCACTGGCGGGGCGGCGACGACGGCTGCCGGCGGGGCGGCGGCGACTGGTGCGGCGATCACGATCAAGGGGTTCGCGTTCCAGGTCCCAGCGGGGTTGAAGGCCGGTGCCTCCGTGACGATCACCGACCAGGACTCGGCGGCGCACACGTTCACCGACAAGGGCGGCAAGTTCGACGTCAAGGTCGCCGGCAACAACGGCACCGCCACGCTGACGCTCCCCGCCGCCGGGACGTACCAGATCATCTGCAAGATCCACAGCCAGATGAGCGGCACGCTGACGGTCGCCTGAGATCCGATCTCACGTGCCGGGCTGGGCACGCCGTCCTACGCTGACGGCGTGCCCAGCTCCCGCGCGCCCTACCTCACCGCCAAGCTGCAGGGCTTCGGCACCACGATCTTCGCCGAGATGTCGGCGCTGGCGACGAGCACGGGGAGCGTCAACCTCGGCCAGGGCTTCCCCGACACCGATGGACCGGCCGAGGTGCTGGACGCCGCCGTGCAGGCGATCCGCGACGGCGTCAACCAGTACCCGCCAGGGACGGGCGCGCCCGTCCTGCGCGCTGCGATCGCCGCGCACCAGCGCCGCTTCTACGGGATCGAGCTCGACCCCGACCGCGAGGTGCTGGTCACCGCAGGGGCCACCGAGGCGTTGGCCGGAGCGCTGCTCGGCCTGCTCGACACCGGCGACGAGGTGGTGTTGTTCGAGCCGATGTACGACAGCTACGCGGCGTGCATCGCCCTCGCCGGGGCCGTCGCCCGCCCTGTGACGCTGCGGCCGCCTGCGTACGAGGTCGACCTCGACGCGCTGCGCGACGCGATCAGCCCGAAGACGAAGGTGCTGCTGATCAACACCCCGCACAACCCGACCGGCAAGGTCCTCGACCGCCCAGAGCTCGCCGCCATCGCCGCACTGGCCGTCGAGCACGACCTGATCGTGATCGCCGACGAGGTCTACGAGCACCTCCTCTTCGATCAGGCCGAGCACCTGCCGCTGTGCACGTTCCCGGGGATGCGCGAGCGGACGCTGCAGGTCTCGAGTGGCGGCAAGACCTTCAACACCACCGGCTGGAAGATCGGGTGGATCTGCGGTCCCGAGCCGCTCGTCGCGGCCGCGCGCACCGCCAAGCAGTTCCTCACGTACGTCAACGGCGCACCGTTCCAGCCTGCGATCGCGGTCGGGCTCGGTCTGCCCGACGAGTTCTTCGCCGGGGTCCGCGCCGACCTCCAGGCCAAGCGCGACCGGCTGCTCCCCGGCCTGCACGAGGCCGGGTTCACGGTGTTCCCGACCAGCGGCACGTACTTCGTCACCGTCGACATCCGTCCGCTCCGCCCCGACGGCGACGGCATCGCGTTCTGTCGCGAGCTGCCGGGCCGCTGTGGGGTGGTGGCCATCCCCAACGAGGTGTTCTACATCAACCGCCACGAGGGCAGGTCGCTCGTGCGGTTTGCGTTCTGCAAGCGGTTCGAGGTGCTCGACGAGGCCGTCGCCCGGCTCAAGTCACTGGCCTGAACCGGGCTCGTCAGCGGCGATCCTGCATGAACCGGAAGCGGTGCCGCACCTCGGCGACGCGCTCCGCAGTGACGTCGGCGAACAGCAGCGACTCGCCCTGCGCGGCCGTCGCGAGCAGCTCGCCGACCGGGTCGACGATCCGGCTGTCACCGACGTAGCGCAGCCCGCCACCCTCTCCGACGCGATTGCAGCCGACCACGTACGCCTGGTTCTCGATCGCCCGCGCCTGCAGCAACGTCTGCCAGTGCAACCGGCGCGACTCCGGCCAGTTGGCCGGCACCAGATAGAGATCGGTGCCGGCGGCACGCTGCCAGAACTCGTCGGCGAAGCGCAGGTCGTAGCAGACGAACGGGGAGACGCGCAGCCCGTCGATCTCGACGGTGACCATCTCTGTGCCGGGCCGGACGTGCTTGTCCTCGCCGCCGTAGGTGAACGGATGGATCTTGCGGTAACGGTGGACGGTTCCGTCCGGCCCTGCGAGCACGAAGCTGTTGTGCGGCCGCCGGTCCTCGCCGGCGCCGGCGGGCACCTCGGGGCAGCTGCCGCAGACCCAGGCGCCGTGCGCCGCCGCCTGCTCGCGCAAGAACCCGGCGGACGGACCGTCCTCCGGCTCGGCGAACCCGTCGGTGTCGACGCTGAACCCGGTGGAGAACGTCTCGGTCAGCAGCACCAGGTCCGCGCCCGCCCCCGCTGCGGCGGCGATCATCGGGGCGAGCCGCGCGAAGTTGCCCTCGCGGTCGTTCCAGAGGATGTCGTGCTGCACAGCGGCGATCTTCACGGCGCGAAGCGTATGCCCGGCCGTGGCCCGCAGGTCGCCGCAGGAGCAGGCGTCGTCACTGGCGGCGGAGGCGCAGCTCCAGCAGCGAGACGGTCTTGCGTCCCTCCTCCGTGTCCTGCTGGCCCACCTCATGGAACCCGATCGCGCGGTGGAAGGCCAGCGACGCATCGTTGCGCGGGCGGATGTTGACCTCGCACAGCAGCACCGGCTTCGTCCCGGTGAAGCGTTCGATCAGCTCCGCGTAGAACGCACGGCCGACGCCGCCACGACGCAGCGACGGGTCGACGGCGATCCGATCGAGGTAGGCGAAGTCGGCGTAGCGGTCGCTGAACCACAGGTAGTTGAGGCTGGCGTAGTCGGCGCGAGGCCCGAGCACGACGCAGAAGCCGGCGAACGCGCCATCGACCTCTGCCGCCAGCGACACCAGCGCGATGCTCGTCAGCCGGGTGATCTCCGCCTCGTCGAGCTCGTTGAGCGCCGGGATGCTGGCGTTGTTCAGCTCCAACGCCGCGGCCAGGTCGCTCGGGAGCAGCGGCCTGACCAGCACGAGCGGCCAACGTAGCCGCTGCTCGTACAATGGACGCATGCTGTTCTCACGCAAGGCCGAGATGGTCACACCGGAGCGCGCCCTGCCCGGCCGTACCGACCAGACGATGCCGGTGCCGGCGACCCACGCGGTGCTCGGCACCCCGCTGCAGGGCCCGTGGCCCGACGGTTTCGAGACCGCCGTGTTCGGACTCGGCTGCTTCTGGGGTGCCGAGAAGCTGTTCTGGGAGACGCCCGGCGTCTATTCCACCGTCGTCGGCTACGCAGGCGGCTTCACCCCGAACCCGACCTACGACGAGACCTGCTCGGGCCGCACCGGCCACGCCGAGGTCGTGCTCGTGGTGTTCGACCCGAGCAAGGTCAGCTTCGCGCAGCTGTTGAAGGAGTTCTGGGAGGACCACGACCCGACGCAGGTGATGCGTCAGGGCAACGACGTCGGCAGCCAGTACCGCAGCATCCTGCTCTACACCAACGACGAGCAGAAGGTTGAGATCGAGCGCAGCCGGGCCGCGTTCCAGGAGGCCCTGAACGCCAAGAGGTACGGCGAGATCACCACCGAGATCGCCCAGCTCGGCGACTTCTACTACGCCGAGCCCTACCACCAGCAGTACCTGCACAAGAACCCGGGCGGCTACTGCCCGATCCACGCCACCGGCGTGAAGTGCGGCTGAACGGACCGACCGGCGACGACGGCTGATCGAGGCGATCAACCGTCGGTGGTCGCGTCACGGGACAGCCAACCGTGCTCGCGCACGTCGGTGCTGTCGGCGTCGCGCCCACGGCCCGGCCAGCGCAGCTCGCCGGGCGTCTCGCTGAGCTTGGCGATCAGGCCCTGCATCGGCACACCGTCCAGCTCGACGATCGCGTCGCGTGCGGCGAAGTGCTCGTCCACGCTGATCTCGGCCATGTCCATCACCGGCCCGATCGCCGCGTGCGCGGCGCCGAACTCGGCGATCGCCTCGGCGCGGGTGTGGTGTGCGCACCAGTCGCGCGTGATCGACTCGAGCTCGTCGCGGTGGGCGCTGCGCCCGGCGAAGGTGGCGAACCGCGGGTCATCGCCGACCCCGAGCAGCTGCGCGACCCGCGTGCCGACGGAGTCGCTCGACGTCGACAGCCCGACCCATCGCCCGTCGGCGCACAGGTAGGTGCCGCGCGGCACGCTGTACGGCAAGCCGGAACCCAGCCGCTCCTGCTGCTCGCCGCTCAGCCGGTAGAGACCGATCAGCGGACCCATGCACTGGAACATGCTCTCCAGCAACGACACGTCGACGACCTGGCCGACCCCGCTGCGCAGCGCGACCATCGTTGCGAACGCGGCGACGATGCCCGTGATCTCGTCGGTGAGGGCGATCGGGGGCAGCAGCGGTTGGCCGCCTGCCTCGCCGCTGATCGCGGCGAACCCGGACATCGCCTCGGCCACCGTGCCGAACCCCGGTCGTCCTGCGTAGGGCCCGTCCTGACCGAACCCGGTGATCCGGGTGATCACGAGGGAAGGGTTGATCGCGTGCAGCTCCTGCGGACCGAGGCCGAGCCGCTCGAGCGTGCCGGGGCGGAAGTTCTCGACGATCACGTCGGCATCCACGACCAAGTGGCGCACCACGTCCACATCGGCGGCCGCCTTCAGGTCCAGCGCGATCGTGCGCTTGTTGCGGTTGGCCAGCTTCCACCACAACCCGCTCCCGTCTTGGGGATCGCGCCAGCCCATGTTGCGCAGCGTGTCGCCCTCGGGCCGTTCGACCTTGATCACGTCCGCGCCG
>JBBQTN010000126.1:0-15171 GCA_038213195.1 Acidimicrobiales bacterium
GGTCGTCGGCATCACCGGGATCTGCCCGTACGGCATCTCGGCGTGCTGGGGCAGCGCGAACGAGGGGCTGCGCAGCCTCGAGGGTGTGCAGTTCGTCGACCCGATCCCCGACGCGGCGACGTCGACCGCGACCGTGTTCCTCGGCGACGACCGGCTGCCGGCGCTGGATCGTTGGGACGCGCAGTTCCGCGACGTCGTCAACGCGAGCTACGTGCTGCGGGGCGTCGAGGTCAGCGTCGCTGGCGAGATCGGCACACGCGACGGCGCGCTCGTCCTCGGACCCGACGGCAACCGGCCGGGCGTCGCGCTCTCCCCGCTCGGTCCGGCGAGCAAGATCCAGTGGAACCGCTCGGCCGCCACACCTGCGGCGGTGGCGCCGGACGAAGCATCTGCGTACGAGCGGCTCGCCGCCCACCTGGCTGGGTCGGTGCACGGCCGGCAAGCACACGCTCGCTGTCGAGTACTACGAGTCCTACGGAGACGCGAAGGTCACGCTCAGCTGGGCGTGACCCCGTCAGCGCAGCTGCAGCTGGCGTTGGAGGGCGTGGACGGACGTCGGCGCGCCGAAGTAGAAGCCCTGGCAGGACTCGCACGCGAGTTGCACCAGTTGGTCGTGCTGCTCGGCGGTCTCGACCCCCTCGGCGACGACGACCTTGCCGAGCGAGTGGGCCAGCCCGACGACGGCCTTGACCATCGCTGCCCCCGGGTTGTTCGGCGTCAGCTTGGCGGTGAAGCCACGATCGATCTTGACGATGTCGATCGGCAGCCGTTGGAGGTGGGTGAGCGAGGAGTACCCGGTCCCGAAGTCGTCGAGGGCGAGGCCCACGCCGACCTTCTTCAGCTCGGCGAGCACCACCTGCGTCCGTTCGCCGTCTTCGAGGAACACGGCCTCGGTCATCTCCAGCACCAATTGGGATGCGTCCGTGGCGGTGGCCGCGAGCACGTCGGTGACGCTCTCGCAGAAGTTCGGCGCCAACAACTCACGCGGCGAGACGTTGACGCACACCTGCAGGTCGCCGGGCGCACCGACGTCGCGCAAGCGGGCGGCGTCGGCACAGGCTCGTTCCAGCACCCACCGTCCGACGTCGACGATCAGGCCGCTCTGCTCGGCGATCGGGATGACCGTGGCGGGAGGGATCAGACCGCGCTGGGGATGGTCCCACCGCAGCAGCGCCTCGACCGCGGTCATCCGGCCGTCGGAGGTCCGCACGATCGGTTGGAAGTCGAGACGCAGCTCACCTCGCGTCGCAGCGCTGCGCAACTGGTCCTCGAGGCCGGCGTGTTGCAACGACCGCGCCCGCTCGCGTAGGTCGATCAACTGATGGCGGTCCCCGCCTGCTCGCTTCGCCTGGTACATCGCCTCGTCGGCATCGTCGAGGACCTGGTCGGGGACGTTCTCGCCGGGCCCTGCGAAGGCGATGCCGACGCTCGCCGTCAACGTCACCTCTGCGCTCGGCAGGACGAACGGCACCGCCAGCGCGGCGACGATCCGTTGCGCGAGCGCCATCGCCGAGCCCGCGTCGTCGAGGTCCTCGCAGAGTACGACGAACTCGTCGCCGGACATCCGCGCGACGGTGTCACCTGCACGGACCAGGCCGCGCAACGGATCTGCGACGGCAACCAGCAACGCGTCGCCGGAGCGATGGCCATGGATGTCGTTGACCTGTTTGAACCGGTCGAGGTCGACGAACAGGATCGCCATCGTCGTGTGCGAGCGCTGCGCCCGCAGCGATGCGTGCTCGAGACGCTGGCGCAGCAAGGCCCGGTTGGGCAGCCCCGTCAACGCGTCGTGCAACGCGCTCATCCGGAACAGGTCCGACGACTCGCGCAGATCGTCGCGAGCCTGGGCGTTGAGCAGGTACGCGGCGACCACGTCGGCAAGCGTCTGGGCGACGATCATCGTCTCCTGGTCGAGCGCGCCTGCGGACTCCCGGTACAGGTCGAGCGCCCCGAGCCGGCTCTCGCCATGACGCAGCGGGAACGTGAACACTGCCACCAAGCCGACTTGGCGGGCGCGGGCGCCGAACAACGGGAACCGGACATCCTGGCCGAGGTCGGGGACCGAGACCGCCTGACCGCTCACGAACGCGGCGATGCACGGCCCCTCGCCGAGCTCGCTCTGCAAACGTTCGTACCGCAACGCCGAGTCATCGGACGCAGCGATGTAGTGCGGTTCCCGCCCGGGAGAGATCAATGTCACGCCCGCTGAACTGATCGGCAACACATCGACGATGCGCTCGACCAGGTGGTCAAGGATCGACTGGATCGGAAAGTCGGTCAGCATCGTCCGAGCGAACTCGCTCAAGACATCCGACAAGCGCTTCTCCTGATCCACGACCCGGACGTTCTCCATTCAACGGGAACACACCGCAGGGTCCGGGCGGAGGTATCGACGTTGACGATATCAGAGATGCGGCCGGGGACGACAAATCGGCACGACCGACTGTGCACCTGCGCCTGCATTCCTGTGATCGCGCGAGTTCGGCACACGACCGGCTGATCGCCTGTCGTGTGCCGAACCCTGGTGCACGTTCGTGCACGGCATTGCTTCAGTTGTGGTCGCGGCGCAACGGCCGCCCCTGTCAGCTCTGCCGGCCGGCCCTGTTCGCCCGGCGACGGGTGATCGTGACCAGCCCGAAGCCGGCCATCAGGACAGCCATCGCCAGTGTCAGCTGCACGCCCGTGTTGCTCCCGGTCGCGGGCAGCGCGCTCGTCTTGGGTGCCACGAGTGTTGCCCCGCCACTCGATGCAGCGGCTGTGGTCGGCGGCGCCACCGGCGCCTCACTGGCCACCGCGGTGGTCGTCGTCACGGCGGGGGGCGCCGTGGTCGGCGTGACGAAGGCGGGAACTGTCGTGGGCGGCGCTGTCGTCGCCGGCGCGGTCGTCGGCGGTGCGGTGCTCGGCGGGGTCGTCGAGCTCGTCGGCGGGGCCGTTGTGCTGGTCGCAGGCGTGGTGGAGCTCGTCGGCGTGCACGCATGCTCGGTGCCGTTCGTGCTCCAGTCGTACGGCGTGGCATCGCCGTTCACGGTGTTGGCGTCGACGGCGACGCTCCAGGTGTGGTCGATCGAGCCATCCCACGGGATGGTCTCGCTGAACGTCTCGCCGAAGGTGGTCGACGTCGACACCCCGTTGATCGTGATGGTGAGCTTGTTGTTGTTCGCAGGACCCTCGTAGGTGTCGAAGCTGACCTTGAGGTCCGTGCACGACGCCACCGCGTTGGGGTTGTGGGCAGCGCTCGTGCCGGCCGTTGCGGCGATGCCGAGGCCGGTGACGCCGAGTGAGATGAGGGCAACGCGCATTCCCAAATGCCCGCGCCGTGATGTCGATTGCTGTGTCATGGAGTTGCCTTCCGCTGATTCGGCACGTCGGTGACGAGCCTCGTTCTGCGGTCGGTTTCGCCCTTGCTCCCCGCACGACTCAAGGCGACCAATCCGTCGTGCGGCTCAACGCTCCGCAGAACACAGTAAACACAACGCGGAGGGCCGCGCATAGTGATGATGGTCTCGATGAGTCGAACGGCCTACCGCTGTCCGCGGGCGTTCGGCCGCTCAACCAGGCGCGAGACCGAGGGCCTGGGCGAGGTTCGGCGCGTTCGCCGCCGCCCCGAGGTGCTCGGCGATGCCGAGCGTGTCCTCCGCGAAGGCGAGCATCGAGGCGTGGTCGAGCTCGGTCGTCGCCCGCAGCCCGGGTCGGATCGTCGGCGCGATCGCGTAGAACGGCATCGTGCCCGCGCCCTCGCTCTCGTCGAAGGTGATGAACACGATCGTTCCACCGCTGCCGTAGGCGGTGCTCGCTGTGATCGCGTCGACGGTCCCGCGTAGCCAGGTGTCGCCGGTGGCGATCGGGCAGCTGTGCATGTCGTTGCAGATGTTGGGCGTGATCAGGCTGAACGCGGGCAGTGCGTCGGACGACAGATCGGCGGCGAACCGTTCGAACGGGACGTCGTCGCGCATGCATGCCGGTCGATCGTCGGCGCCGACGTAGTACGCGGCCGGGTTGTGCTTGACGCCGTAGAGCGCGGTCGCCTGCAGCGAGCAGTCGGCCGGCATCGACTCCTCGTAGCTGACAGCCCGGCCGCCGGTCGCGCGGACCTGGCGGAAGATGTTGTCGGCGGTGATCCGGTGCGCCGACGGCGGCTGATCGTCGGCGACGCCCTGTGCGCTGCCGGAGGTGGCCGCGAGGTAGTTCGGCAACGAGGGGTGCAAACCGTGGTCGACGAACGCGCTGGCCGATGCGCACTCGCCGGCGAGGGAGGTGAGGAACGGTGCGGTCGCGGCACCTCGGAGGGAGCTGCTGTCCTTGTTCTCCATCCAGATCCAGATCACGTGCGCGTACCGAGTCGGAGCGGTGGTTCCGGGCTGCCCGCACGGCCCGGCGGAGACCGACGATACGGGACCGTCGGTCACGGATGTCGTCGCGCTCCCCACAGTCGACGGCGGCGCCGGCTCGATCGTGGAGGACGTCCTCGACGGCGCCGTCGGTGACACGTCGGGCGACGTCGGCGTTGGTGACCCGTCGCGGGTCGGCGGGAGCGTCGAGTCCGCGAGCGTGCCAGCGGTCGCCGCGGTCGGCGCGCTGGTCGACACGGGCGGTTCGGTGCGACCTGAACTGCACGCGATGACCGTCACGGCGAGCGCGGCGAGCGCTAGAAGCGCTGCAGGTCGATGTGCTCTTTGGTCAACAGCTTCATCAGCGCGTTGTCGGTCACCGGCAGACCGTCGATCCCGCCGTTCTTCGCGTACCGCATCTGCCGGCCGTTCGCGAGCTGCAGCGCCCAGATCTCGCACACGATCTTCCTGCCCTGACTCGACACGATCTCGGCAGGACCGACATAGTCCTCTGGCGATCTGCGATTCATCATGAGGCCGCCTGCCCTGGGATGCTTCGCACGATATCGAGTGCTGATCCGAATGTGTCCGAGCACGCCCCGACCGGTTCAACGGCTCGTCTCGGCGAGCAGCCAGTCGACGACATCGTCGAGAGATCCGCGGCGCCGGTAGACTTCGCGTTGGCGCTGTGCGCTCGTGCCCCGAGCGACCACCTGATGTACGAGGTCGGTGACATGCTCGCGTTCGCCCCACTCGTCGAGCGCAGGGTCGAGGTCGGCCAGCAGGCGCCCGACGACGTCGGTCGCCGGGGCGGCGCGCAACGCGCCGACGTCGACGAGATCGCCGGAGATCCCGTAGCGGGCGGCCTGCCACCGTGCCGCGCGGAGCACCTCAGGGCGCACTGCGTCGGGCGGACGGCCTGCGGCGGCGAGCGCCGCGCCGTGGCGGACGAGTCCGCCGGCGAGCCCGGCGATCATCACGGCGTCGTCCAGCGAGGTGCACACGTCGGCGACGCGCAGTTCGAGCGTGGCGAACTTCGCGCTCGGCCTGACGTCCCAGTAGATCCGCGCCGGAGCGTCGATGCTGCCGGTGCCGAGCAGTTGCGCGACGACGTCGTCGAACTCGGCCGCCGACGAGAACAGCTCCGGCGGACCTGCGGTCGGCCACCGCCCGAAGACCTCGGTGCGGTAGCTGGCGTAGCGGGTGTCGAGACCGGCCCAGAACGGTGAGCTGGCCGACAGCGCGAGCATCGTCGCCAGCCACGGGCGGATGTGGTTCATGGTCGCGATCGCCAGCTCGCGATCGGCGATGCCGACGTGCACGTGGCAGCCGAACACCTTCTGTTCGCTGGCGAGGTGGGCGTACCGGTCCGCCAGCGCGAGGTAGGCGTCCTTGTCGGTGAACCGTTCCTCGTCCGGCTTGACGAATGGGTGCGTGCCCGCCGCGGCGATCGCGAGGCCGCGTCCCGTCGCGGCAGTGGCGACCTCCGACCGCAGCCGCCGCAGCTCGGCACGCACCTCGTCGAGGCCTCGACAGATCGGTGTGCCGATCTCGATCTGGGTCTGCTGCAGCTCGTGGGAGACCTGCTCGGGCGCGGTGCGCCGGCGCGCCTCGGCGAGGATCTCGTCGACGCTCGGGTCGAGGTCGCGGCTCGTCGGCTCGACGATCTGGAACTCCTCTTCGACGCCGATCGTGAAGTCGTCCGCGGCCATTGGCTCGACGCTACCGGAGCTCGCCGACGGGGTCCGGAGGCGTCGCCGCGACCGGTTCCGGCGCACCGGGCGCATCCGGGTCGGCGGATCCGGCCGGGTCCGTTGCTTCCGTCGGCTCCGTCGGCTCGTCGTCGTGGTGCTCTGCGGCGAGGTCGTGGCACAGCTTCCACGCGACCGCCGCGGCGAAGAAAGGGGCGGCGACGAGCAGGATCCGCAGGATCAACGTGACGGTGTCGAGGGCGATGTGGAACTTCTGGGAGATGATGTCCTGCCCTCCGCCGATGAACAGGACCACGTAGAACGTGAGGACCGCGACGCCGAGCGCCGTGCGGCGCGGGCGATCGCGGGGCCGCACGAGGAGGTGGTGGTCGGGCCCTGCCGGTCCCTCGCGAGACCACCTGTGATCGATCGCCGGCCAGCCGAACAGCACCGCGAACGTGACCGTCGGGAACACGACCGCCGGGAGGATGACCTCGGGCACGCGATAGCCGAACAGGTGCAATCGGAACGACGGGAACAGACGCAGCGCACCTTCCAGCCAGCCCATGTACCAGTCCGGTTGGGCGGCCGTCGACACCGACGAAGGCTGGTACGGGCCGTACAGCCAGATCGGGTTGATCTGCACCAGTCCGCCGAGCGCGACGAGCACGGCGACGACGACCAGCAGCAGCCCGATCGAGCGCATCGCGTAGGTCGGCCACAGGCGCGAGCCGACGACGTTGTGCTCTGTGCGGCCGGGTCCCGGGAACTGGGTGTGCTTCTGGCGCCACACGATCGCGAGGTGCACCGAGAGCAGGCCGACGATCAGCGCCGGCACGATCAGCACGTGGATGACGTACAGCCGCGAGGTGATGTCGCTCGCCGGGAACTCGCCGCCGAACGCGAGGTAGGCGAGCCACGAGCCGATCACCGGCACGGACACGAGCACCGAGTAGGCGATCCGCAGACCGGTGCCGGAGAGCAGGTCGTCGGGCAGCGAGTACCCGGTGAAGCCGTTGGCGATGGCCAGCAGCAACAGCGCCAGCCCGATGAACCAGTTGACCTCCCGCGGCCGGCGGTACGCGCCCGTGAAGTAGATCCGGCACAGGTGCAGGACGATCGCGCCGAGGAACACCAGCGCCGCCCAGTGGTGCACCTGGCGGATCAGCAGCCCGGCGCGCACGTCGAAGCCGAGGTGGACCACCGACCGGTAGGCCTCCGACACGTGCTGGCCGTTCAGCGGACCGTACGAGCCGGTGTAGACGACGTCCTGCCCGCTGGCGTGGAAGAAGAACGTCAGGTACACGCCGGTGGCGATCAGCACCATCAGGCAGTACAGCGCGACCTCGCCGAGCATGAACGACCAGTGGTCCGGGAAGACCTTGTCCAGCGCTTTGCGGGTGAACTTCGTGCCCCCGACGCGATCGTCGGTCCAGCGCAGCAGCCGTCGGGTGATCACGACCCACCTCGGGCGACGGCCGGGACCCCTGGCGAGACGCGTTCGACCGAACGCAACCACTCGACCCCGAGGACGACCCCGCCGACGACCGCCGCCAGCCCGCCGTAGGCCCACATCACCACGCCGGCCAGCTGCTGGTCGGCCAGCCCGGCCCGCGGGGAGGCGGCGTACCACCGGCGGTGGGCCAGCGTCAGCGCGACCCCGTAGG
This sequence comes from Acidimicrobiales bacterium, assembly GCA_038213195.1. Lineage (GTDB taxonomy): Bacteria > Actinomycetota > Acidimicrobiia > Acidimicrobiales > Ilumatobacteraceae > JAODBQ01. The sequence continues at coordinate 7,687 of JBBQTN010000126.1, forward strand.
CCATCGCCGGCAGCGTCGCCAGGAACAACGCCACCACCGCTCCGCCGCGCTCTGTGGCACGGAGCCGGAACAGGGCGTCCCACAGCACGAACGCGGTCAGCAGCAGAGCGGCGTGCTCGACCTCGTGCACCGTGGGGCGGCGCACCGCGGCATCGAACCAGGCCGGGGTGTGCCACACGAGCAGCGTCACCACCTGCACGAAGGCGGCGAACGCCAGCCAGCGCCACGACACAGGGCGCGGGGCGCGCCGGCCGAGGGTCGCCGCGGCGACTGCCACCGGCCTGCCTCGCGCGAGCAGCGGCGCCGCGACGGAGATCAGGATCACGTGCTGCACCATGTGCCCGGCGAGCGAACGCTCGGCCACGCCGTGCAGCGGCGAGACCAGCGCGACCGCGACGGCGACGATCCCGGCGAGGAACGACACCGGCCGTGCCACCGTCGGCGCAGGCAGGCGCAACACCGCCAGCCCGTAGGCCAGCACGACCACTGCGAGCTCGACGGCGAGGATCCGCGTGCTCACGTCCGCCCCGTCGAGATCAACGACACGATCGCTCCCTCGTACACGATCAGCAGCAGGCTCAGGGCCCCGATCACCAGGCCGAGGAGCCCCAGGAACACGGTGCGCCCGACCGGCGTCGGCGACGACTCGTCGTCGGTGCCGACGTGGGCGTACGACCAGCTGATCCTCATCCCGGCGAGCACGACGACGGCGAGCACGATGGTGATCCCATGCATCACCCAGACCACGGAGTGGTGCGCCTCGCGCAACGGGACGAGGCTCGCTTCTGACCCGATGTGCACCATCCAGGTGACGATGCTGCCGAACGTTGCGAACCACAGCACGGGTCCCGACGGCGCCGGTCGGGTCGTGACGATCCCCCCCGTCCGCTCCTTCATCGGATGTGCGCGCTGAGGTAGAGCGAGCTGAACACGAAGATCCACACTGCGTCGACGAAGTGCCAGTACATCGCGAACAGGGTCACGGCCTGGTGGCGGTCGGCGTCGAACCAGCCGTTCGCGGCCTTGACCTGGACGACCGCGCTCATCAGCAGTCCGGCGACCAGGTGCAGCCCGTGCAGGCCGGTGATCACGATGAACAGCGACGCGTACGCGTTCGCCTTGGCGTTGAACTCGAGGGCGTGGAACTCGACCGCCTGGTTGACGACGAACGCCGCGCCGAGCAGCCAGCTGATCGCCAACGCCACCCGCAGTTGGCCGACCCTGCCGCGGCGGATCGCCGCCTCGCCCCAGAACAGCGGCAGGCTGCTGGCCAGGAGGACGATGGTGAACAGCCAGATCGGCGACAGCTCCGGCGCGGCGATGCCGCCCTGCGGCCACGTCGCCGAGTTGGCGCGGACGAAGAAGTACGCCGACAGCAGGGCCCCGAAGATCATCGACTCGGTGGTGATCAGCATCACCATCCCCCACCAGCCGATCGAGCGGGTGCGCGCCTGCGGGCCGAGCACGGGGACGCTCGCGCTCGCGTCGGTGATCAGCTCGGCGCTCATGTCCTGTCGATCTCCGTGCGCCAGGCCCACGCGGTGATCGCGCCGAGGGCGACGATCACACCCGTCGCGAGCACGAACGCCGCCGAGATGAGCAGGCCGGTGAAGAACACCAGCACCCCGAGCGCGGCGAGCACCGGCAGCGCGCTCGGGTGGGGGATCTCCAGCTGCGCCTCGGGCAGCGAGTCCAACCCTGTGCTGATCGGGGTCGTCCGCTCCACCGCGCCCTCCTCACCTTGGCTGTGGGTGAGCGGGTCGGCGGAGTCGGCGGCGAGCGCGAGCGGCGCGGGGAACCACAGCGGATGGCGGCTGGCGACCACGGGCACGGCGGTGAAGTTCTGGTCCGGCGGGGGTGAGGTGATGGCCCACTCCAGCGTGTCGGCGTGCCACGGATCGTCGCCTGCCACCGCGCCGTGGCGCAGGCTGCGCACGACGTTGTAGACCGTGAGCAGCGTGCCGGCGGCGAACAGCAGCGAGCCGAGGCTGATGACCATGTTCAGCGTGTCCCAGCCGAGCCCCGCGTCGTATGTGTACACCCGCCGCGGCATGCCCATCTCGCCGAGCACGTGCATCGGTCCGAACGTCAGGTTGAACCCGATCAGCATCGTCCAGAAGCTCCACTTGCCGAGCCGTTCGTCGAGCATCCGGCCGGTCATCTTCGGCATCCAGTAGTAGATCGCGCCGAAGATCGGGAACACGACCGCGCCATTGAGCACGTAATGGAAGTGGGCGACGATGAAGTAGCTGTCGGTCACCTGCAGATCGAACGGCAGCGCGGCGACCATCACCCCCGTGATCCCGCCGATCAGGAAGATGATCAGGAACCCGAGCGCGAACAGCATCGGCGTGGTGAAGCGCACCTTGCCGCCCCACATCGTGCCGATCCACGCGAAGTAGAGGATCGCACTGGGGATCGCGATCACGAAGCTCGCTGCGGAGAAGAACCCCATCGCCGTCGTCGGCAGGCCGGTCGCGAACATGTGGTGCACCCACACCCCGAAGCTGATGAACGCGATCCCGAGCAGCGCTCCGACCGTCCACACGTACCCCGCCTGCGGGCGCCGGGAGAACGTGGTGATCATCTGCGTCACCATCCCGACCGCGGGGATGAACAGGATGTACACCTCGGGATGGCCCCAGAACCAGAACAGGTGCTGGTATAGCAGCGCACTGCCGCCGCTGCCCGGCACGTAGAACTTCGTGCCGAACAGGCGATCCGCTTCGAGCAGCGCGGAGGAGACGGTGATCGCCGGCACCGCGAACAAGATCATGAACCCCATCGCGACGTACGCCCAGACCAGCGCGGGGATTCGGTTGACCGTCATCCCCGGGGCACGCAGCTTGAACGTCGTGACGATGAAGTTCACCGCGCCGACCGTCGTGGAGATGCCGACGAACGCAACGCCGAGTCCCCAGAAGTCGAGGTTGATCCCCGGCGAGAAGCTCTTGTCGGTCAGCGGCACGTACGCGAACCAGCCGCCGTTCGGGGCCTTGCCGAGCACGAAGCTGGCTGACATGAAGATCCCTGCTCCGACGAAGATCCAGTAGCTGAACGCGTTGAGCCGCGGGTAGGCCATGTCCCGCGCCCCGATCATCAACGGGATCAGGAAGTTCCCGAACCCGGCGAGCACGGGGGTGTTGAACAGGAAGATCATCATCGTCCCGTGCATCGTGAACAGCTGGTTGTACTCGTCGGCGCCGACCACCGTGCCGTTCGGCTGGGCGAGCTGGGCGCGCATCACCAGGGCGAGCAGCCCGGCGATGAAGAAGAACACGAACGCGGTGACGATGTAGCGGATCCCGATCCGCTTGTGGTCGACCGTGGTGAAGAAGCCGAGCAGGCCGGGCCGGTCGACCCAGGCGCGTTCGATCCGCTCTTCGATGTCGTGGGGGTCAGGACCTTGGCCGGCGTCGGGGGCCTCCTCGAGCGTCGTCATGTGAGGTTCTCCAGGTAGGCGACGAGGGCGTTGACCTGGTCAGGTGTCAGGTCGATCTGTGGCATCAGCGCTCCCCCTTTGACCTTCTGTGTCGCGCTCAGCCAGTGGGCCATGTCGGCGGGCGTGTTCGGCAGCGCGTCAGCCGCCAGGGTGGACCGGCTGCCGACGTGGGTGAGGTCGGGGCCGAGGATCCCGGCGGCGGCGGTGCCCGCGACCGTGTGGCAACCCGCGCACGACGTGGTCGCGAGCAGCTGCGCACCCTGCGTCTGCAGGGCCGTCTGCGGCGCTGCACCCGGGGCGCGGTTGGCGGCGAGCCATCCTGCGTAGTCCGACGGCGTCTGGACGACGACGATGAACGCCATCTTGGCGTGCTCGATCCCGCAGAACTCGGCGCACTGGCCCCGGTACGTGCCCGTCGTGTCGGCGGTGAACGTCATGTGGTTCGTCTGGCCGGGGACGACGTCCGTCTTGCCGTTGAGCTGCGGCACCCAGAGGCTGTGGATCACGTTGTCGGAGCGCAGTGCGATGTCGACGCGCTCGCCGACGGGCACGTGGATCTCGTTGGCGGTGACCACGGCATCGTTCGGGTAGCTGATCCGCCACCACCAGTCCTTGGCGTCGACGTCGACGTGCACCGATGCAGCGGAGGCCTGCAGCCGGTTGCTGACCCGCACGGTCTGCACAGCGATCACCGAGAGCACGATGATCGGCAGCACCAACCCGCCGTAGACCAGGAACGACCGGTCGGTGCGCTCCGTCGGCGTGACGTCGACGAGATGCCGGGGCCCGTCGCCGTCGCTGCCGTCGCCGTCGCGGTCGCGGTCCCGCCGGCGGATCATCGCGACGAGCACGACAGCGAAGACGCCGATGTACACGACGATCGCCATCCCGAACATCAACCACCACAGGTGGCTGATCCGACCGGCCTGCGCCGACTTCGCGTCGAGCATCGACGGCGACCTGCTGGAGCAGCCGGCGCAGGCGACGACCAGGCCGACGGCGGCGAGCTGCCCGACCGTGCGCGCCCGCCGCCTCATGCCTTCCACCATCCCGGGCCGATCGGCTCGCTGAAGTCGCCGTTGACGCGCAGCACACCGTCGGCGCCGACGACCAGCGGCAGCTGCGGCAGTGGCCACGCCGCGGGGCCGCTCACCGGCACCGCGCCACGCAGCACGTCGAAGCTCGACTGGTGGCACGGGCACAGCAGCTGGTGGCTGTCTGCCTGGTAGAGGCCGACAGGGCAGCCGGCGTGGGTGCACACCTTCGAGTAGGCGAGCAGACCGGAGGGCGCCCAGTCCGCCCGCCCGGCCGGCAGGTGGAGCAGCTTCGGGTCGACACGCACGAGCACCGCCTGGGCGTCGGCCGCTCCGACGGCCCCCTCGGGGAACACGGTGAGCAGCCCGTCAGCGGGGACATCGGCGGCGGCCACCGGCGTGCCGTCCTCGGTCACCACCCGCACCCCGGCTCGCCACGCGGTGTGCAGCAGCTCCTTGCCGGGGCTCGGGCCGAGCGAGCGCAGCGGCGAGATCAGCGCGATGCCGAGCGCACCGCCGGCGGCCATCGCGCTGCGCTTCAGCCACACGCGGCGGGCGACCGCGTCGGCGCGGCCGAGCTCGGCGTCGAGCTCGGCGACCTCCTCCGGCGTGGCCCGCAGCGTCGTGCGCTGCTCGGTCTGCTCGCCTCCGCCGAGCAGGTGGTTGGCCCAGACGACCAGCCCGAACCCCACCCCACCGAACGCCACGGCGAGCAGCACGCCTTCGAGCTGTGTGCGCCGGCCACCGCTCCAGAAGGCGATGGCGAACCCGACGGCGGCGAGCGCGGCGAGCAGGAACGCCCCCATCGCGAAGCGCTCCGAACGCCCGACGGCGTTCGTGCCGGCGAGATGCCCGGAGCTGGGGTCGGGGTCGGAGTGGGGGTCGGCATCGGCGAGGCCGGCAAGGTCACCGCCTCGTCTGCCGCGCCGCCGCCAGCCTCCGGCGAGCGCGGCCGCGCCGGCGGCAAGGAACGCGAACAGCGCCCAGCGGTCATGGCGACGCTCCCGGCTCACGTGCGCGTCCCCATCCAGCGCAGCGCGACCACGAGGCCGGCGAGCACGAGCAGCGCCGCGCCTCCTTCCGCGAGCGGACCGAGGTGCCACAACGGTTCGCCTCCGGCGTCGTTGGGGTGGTCGAGGTCGCGGACGTAGCCGACGACGTCACGCAACTGGTCGTCGTCGAGCGCGGCCTGTCCGAACACCGGCATCGCGGCCGGCCCGGTGCGCACCGCTTCTGCGATCTGCGTCGGCGTGGCCGGCGCGAGCGAGGGGGCGTTGCCGAACCGCAGCGCACCGCCCTCCCCGGCCCACTGGTGACATGCTGCGCACTGGGCGCGGAACAGTTGCCCGCCGTTGGCGATGTTCGCTCCTGCGACGTCGACGGTGGGGACCCCCGGACCACCCGGGGCGATCGTCCCCACGTAGGTGACGAGCGCCGCGACCGTCGCCGGGTCGTAGGCGGGCGTTCGCCGCCGCGAGCTCGCGTCCGGCGAAGGCAGCGGCATCCGCCCAGTGCTGACCTGGTAGTCCACGGCCGCAGCGCCGACGCCCTGCAACGTCGGCCCGTTGGAGCTGCCGGTGCCGTTCGCGGCGTGACAAGACGCGCAGTCGCGCAGGTACACGGCGCGGCCATCAGGTGCGCTGCCTGCCGCGGCACCGGAGAACGAGAACGCAGCGACGACGAGTCCTGCGGCCAGTGCCAGTGCCGGACCGCCGACGAGCAGGCGGGTCGCCGCGCCTTGGTGTGAGTGGCGGCCCCACAGCGTTCTCGGGTCAGCGAACCTGATCGCCACGCTGGAAAGCTAGTTCGGTGACCACCCCCGCTCATCGGTGACGGACGCCCTCGGCGGGTGGCCAGCCGCTTTCTACCCCTCGGGGGGAGCGGCCCGGCCGCTGATCGGCTCGGTGCGGCGCTCGACGAGCGTGCGCACGTGTCGGTTACGCTCGGCGTCGGACATGGGGGTGTCGATGAGGGACGATGTGCGCGGCGATCCATTGACGCTCGACGGACCCTGGATGACCGAAGCGCTCGAAGCGGCTGGTGTGGCCGGCGGAGCGACCGTCACCGATGTGCGGTTCGACGGATTCATCGGCACGGGCCAGATGAGCCGCAACGCGCGGCTGTCGCTGACGTGGGACGAGCCGGAGGGTCGGCCGGCGACCATCGTCGGCAAGTTCCCCACCGACGATCCCGGCACCCGGGCCAGCTCGTTCGACAACGGGGCGTACTTCAGCGAGTTTGCGTTCTACGACGAACTGGCCGCCACGGTCGGTGTCCGCACGCCGGCGTGCTGGGTAGCGCGGTTCGACTCCGCGCGGCCCGACTTCGTGTTGATCCTGGAGGACATGGCCGGTTCCGTGCAGGGCGACCAGTTCGCCGGCTGCTCACCGGAGGAGACGTCGCTGGCGATCGAACAGGCGGTCGCGCTCCACGCGCCGAGGTGGGGTGACCCGACGCTGGCCCATGCCGCGGCCCTGCAGGACGCCGGCGGGGAACGCGGTGAGGTGCTCGAGCGCTACTTCAACGGCTGCGCAGAGGGTTGCCTCGAACGGCTGGGGCACCGCCTCGATCCCGATGTGGTCGAGCTGATCCGTGCGTTCGTGCCGCACGTCCGGCGCTGGGCGGCCGGCACGGGCACGCCACACACGGTGGTGCACGGCGACTTCCGCCCGGACAACTTCCTGCTCGGCCGAGCCGAGGGGGCGCCACCGCTGGCGGTGGTGGATTGGCAGACCGTGTCCAAGGGGATCGGTGTCATCGACGTGGCCTACCTGGTCGGCGGCTCGTTCACCCCCGAGGCACGTCGTGTGGTCGAGCGCGACCTCCTCGAGGAGTACAGGCGACGGCTCGCCGCGGCGGGCGTCGACTACCCCGCCGAGCAGTGCTGGCGGGATTACAGATGGGGCACGCTGCACGGTGTGATCATCAGCGTCCTGGCGACGATCATGGCCGAGCAGACCGAGCGCGGCGACGACATGCTGACGCTGATGGCCTCGCGCCACAGCCGAC
>JBBQTN010000127.1:0-14861 GCA_038213195.1 Acidimicrobiales bacterium
GATCGGGCAAGACGCAACCGGTGCCGTCGTCGATCCCTCGCTGGTGGTCCCCGAGGACCCCCGCCGGTGTCGTGGGGCTCCGCCGGTTCAGTACGTCCGCTCGCCGGACGGCGTGAACATCGCGTATCAGGTGATCGGGGAGGGTCCCGATCTTCTCTTTGTCCCTGGCTATCCATCACACCTGGACGTGTGGTGGGAACCGTGGGGCGGCCGCCTGACCGAACGCCTCAGCGAGTTCGTGAGGCTCATCATTCTCGACCACCGTGGCATGGGCCTATCCGACCGCCCTCCGAACATCGGCATCGAGCAGTGGCTGGAGGACATCGAACTCGTCCGCGCGGCCGTAGGCGCCGAACGACCCTTCGTGCTCGGGATATCCGCGGGCGGATCGGTCTCGACCGTGTTCACATCGAGGAATCTGGACCGCGTCAGAGGCCTTATTCTTTACGGCACCCGTTCACGATATCTACGCTCAGACGACTATCCGTTCGGACTTGATCCCGGCGACCTTGATGAGGTCCTGACTAACGTCGAACGCAAATGGGGTGAAGGTAAATATTTCCCGATCGCCTGCCCGAGCGCCGCAGGCAACGAGTTCCTACACCGCGAATATCAGAGATACGAGCGACTTGCCGCCAGCCCCGCCGCCGGAGCCTCCTATGTTCGCGCCCTGTTTCAGATGGATGTTCGAGACACGCTTCCGCAAATCACCGTGCCGACCCTCGTAGTTCACGCCAAGGGAGATCGAAGCGACTCGATCGAGCAGGCCCGGTTCATGGCGGCGCGTCTGCCGCTCGCAACGACCGTCGAACTCGACAGTGACGACCATCTGATCTGGCTATCTGACGCGCGCGATGAACTCATTGATGCGATCCGGACATTCGTGCTCGCTCGAGCAGCAGATGACAGAGCAGATGCGTGAACATCACGACGCCGAGGTCGTTGTCGGCTGCGACGAACAGCAGGCCGTTCGTCGAGCGCTCCGCCACGGTTCAGCGCACCATCCGCGTCGATCGCTGCCGATCGCTGGCAGCCATGGCCCGATCGGCCAGCGAGTTCGCTACCTCAAGCCTGGAGGGCTTGATAGATCAGGCGCAGCCGACAGCAGGTCGGTGAGGAGGTCGAGCTGCGGCTCCGGGGCACCCTGTCGTTGATCAAGATGCGTCGTCTTACCGGCACCCGACGGTCCCATCAACGCAACGAACGAGCCCGATTCGATCGTGACGTCGACATCGTTGAGGGCGACCACGTCGACCGTCCCCCGCGCGATATATCGTACGCAGCCGACGTGCTTCGATGGCCTGGGAGACCAGCAGATCTGTCATGAAGCCGGGCAGTACGGAGCGAGGAGTAAGAAATCCCCCAGACGCGCAGCGGCCCGAACGCCGAGCCACGAGCTCCCCACGATCACCGCGCTGACCGCGACGACCGCGACGACCGCGACGACCGCGACGACCGAAACGCAAGCCGCACCGTCTCGAGCACCACCACGTTCACGACGCGGACGGCGCCCTGACGGCCGAGGCGCAATCGGACGTCACCTATACCCGTCGATCGACGCCGGTTGCACCGCCGCATAAGTGCCGACTTGATGATGGTGGTTGACGCAGCGGGTTCCGTAGCGTCATCGAGGTCGTTGTCGGTGGCTCACGAAGTGCCTGCCGGCCGTGAGGTCTGGCTTACAAACGAAGTGTTCCGGCACCGGCTTCAACCGTGGTGTGGCTCAAGAGAGGTACGAGCACCAGAGTCCCGAAGGAGGAGTGCCCAACGCGGTCCTGAACACCAACCTGGACCCTGGGAGGGCAGATGGAAGTAGTGATCGGCATTGATCCGCACAAGGCGTCGCATCACGCGTACGCGATCGATACCAACGGGAAGGAGCTGGCCCAACTCTCGCTACACGCGTCGCGTGCGCAGACGCAACGTCTGCTCGAGTGGGCGGCACCGTTCAGGCCGCGTCGATGGGCGATCGAGGGTGCGACGGTCTCGGCTACCTGTTGTCGCAACAGCTCGTCGCGGCCGGCGAACGGGTCGTCGATGTCCCGGCGACGTTGGCGGCGCGGACGCGTGTGTTGGGGAGTTCGAAGTCGAACAAGACCGACCCGAACGACGTCCGGTCCGTCGCACTGACCGCGCTGCGCCATCAGAGTCTGCATGCGGTCCGCCCGGTCGGCCACAGCGAAGTGCTGCGTCTGTTGGCGAAACGCAACACCGACATCGGTGACCGTCGTACCAAGGTCGTGTGCCGTCTCCACGCGTTGCTCGTCGAGCTCGCACCTGGCGGGAGCTCCAAGGAAATCAAGCCCACCGACGTCGACACCTTCCTCGCCCGACTGTGCCCGACGACGCCGGTCGAGCGGACCCGATACGCCCTCGCCACCGAACTCCTCGCCGAGGTCCGTCTTCTCGACAACTCAAGGCATCACACCAACGGATCCGCACCGCCGTCCTCGCCTCCGCGACGACGCTCGCCGCCCACGACCGTCCCCACCGCCTGTAATCCGACCACTTCCGCCTCCTCGCTCGCGGCGTCACCAACCCATGACGACTAGACAACGCTCCATGGACGACCGCCCCGGCAACGGCGACACCCGGCACGATCCGACCACACCAAGATCGTGCGCGGCCCCCAACCCGGATGAGCCCGACGCATCTCCACGATCCGCGCCTCCACCTCAGGGACCATCTGATGCGGGCACGACAACGGCTTCGAACTGTGATCGGCCAACCCGCCCAGCCCACCGGCCGCGTAGCGGCGCAGCCACTCGTGCACCGTCTGACGAGCGACCCCACCACGGCGAGCCACATCGGTCACCGACGCACCATCGTTGAAGACCTCCAACACAGCCTGATAGCGCTCCTCCACCAGCTTCAACTCCACCAACACGACAGCCGCGTCCCCCGGATCTGCCGACGCGAACGTCCACAACGAAGAAGGTGGCCAACCTCGAAACGCGGACCCCCAAGTGTCAACCAGCTACCGGGGCCACCGTCGCCCAAGAACCGGCGCCGCGTCCCACAACTGTCAGACAGCTACCGGGGCCACGATGACCACTATGAACCGGGTCCGCACAACTCAACACGGCGCGGGGCGTGCGGCCACACCATCTTTGCGACCAAAACGTGACCACGGCGCCCTGTCGGGCGCCGTGACCTGGTGTTCTTCAGTCAGTGGAGCTGGGGGGAATCGAACCCCCGTCCATCGAACCCTGAACGCCCGTGCTACGACCATTCCCGACTTCAGGACTGACGCTGTCCTATCGGCGGGTCGATCGGCCACCGGTCACCCGATGGCCTTCGCCCAGTCTTTCCTGGAAGTCAGCAGTCTTTCCGGCTGTCAGCGGTCTTTTCCGCTGTCATCCCCCGCTTCTGTTGCCGGGCTGCGGTGGATCGGCCCCGTGCGCCATCACTGGTCACGATGTCTGTCAGATCACCTGAAGATCAGGCGGCGACAGTGAACTGCTCGTTGGCAATTCTTGTTTTTGCCCCGTTTAGCGAGTCTGAGCAACTCGGGTCGCACGCTCGACCAGAGACACCGACGTCGAAACCTGTCAGCCCCCTTGTGAAGTGCCCGCCCACGATACAGCCCGGCGACGTCATCCGGCAGCGAGGTTTCCCGACCTCAGCTCCGCGACGGCAACCCGAGCATCGCCGCCGCCTCGACCGAATCGGCAACCGGCCGGCCGGCCGCGGCGCATGCCGCGACCGCTTCCTCGACGAGCTCGACGTTGGTCGGCGTGCGGTCGCCGCCGAAGAACTCGAGCCCGATGTGGAGGTGACCGCCGCGAGCCAGCGCCGCGGCACCCGCAGGCGTCTTCGTGACGTCGTCGCCCACTGCCGACACCGCCCATGTGAGGCCGGTGCCGTCGAGCAGCTCCAAATATGCGTCGAGCGCAGCAACAGTCGGCGGCAGTCCGAAGGGCGAGCCGCCGAGCGCCCGATCGGCCGCCAGGTAGAGCTTGACGAACGCGCCCGCCGGCAGTTGACCGGCGCGGTGGTAGGCGATCACGGCGCGCAGGAAGCCCGGCTCGTAGATCGCGATGCTCGGGCCGAGACCGTGCTCGCGGCCGAGACGCATCTGCTCGGAGATCGAGTCGAAGCTGTTTCCGTACACGAAGGAGCCGGTCGGCAGCCCGTCCCGGCAGCCCCCGAGGTTCACCGAACCCGGGTCGCTGAGCGTCATCCGCAGCAACCCCGAGGCGGCGAGCGGCGCGATGTGGGCGTACCACGTGGCCGGCGAGCCGAAGTTGATCGTCGGGTACCAGAGCCCATCCGGCCGTTCGGCGAGGACCCGCCGCCACACCCCGAGGTAGGCGGTGGCTGCGTCCTGACCGCTGAGGCCCGTGGCCGAGATGTGGTTGTGGATGATCGCCGCACCGGCGTCCAGGCAGGCGATCGAATCGGCGACCAGCTCGTCTTCGTCGATCGGCACGTTCGGGTTGCGGCGCTTGGTCGTCGCCCCGTTGATGGCAGCTTCGATGATCACCGGTGTCGGCATCAACGATGTCTACCGCCTGCCGCACGACCCCGCGGAATTGGCTACGGTCCAGGTTGGCAGACGTCGGGGGACGTCGAGCTCGGAGGTACGGATCGCAGTGAAGAGCTACCCGACCGAGGACATTCGCAACGTGGTGCTGCTGGGTCACAGCGGGTCGGGCAAGACCACCTTGGCCGAAGCCCTGCTGTGTCGCGCGGGAACGCTGCAACGCAACGGCAAGGTCGGCGAGGGCAGCAGCTCGCTCGACACCGAACCGGAAGAGGTGGCCCGCCACCTGTCGATCTCGCTGGCGATCGCCCCATTCGAGTGGACCGCGCCGGACGGCCGGGCGTACAAGGTCAACCTCGTCGACTGCCCCGGTTATCCCGACTTCGTGGGAGAGGTCCACGCCGCGCTGGCTGTCGCCGATCTCGCGGTGTTCGTGGTCAGTGCGGTCGACGGCGTCGAGGTGCAGACCGAGCTGCTCTGGCGCGAAGCCCAGTCGCGTGGCTTGCCGCGGCTCGTGTTCGTCAACAAGGAGGACAAGGACCGCGCCGACTTCCACAGCGTCCTCGACCAGCTGCGCGCCGTGTTCGGCAAGGGTTTCGCGCCCCTCGAGCTCCCGCTCGGGGAGGCCGGCGGCTTGCACGGCGTCGCCGACGTGCTCTCCGAGGAGGCCTACGACTACGAACCGAGCGGTGCCCATCACGCCGCACCGATGCCCGCCGACGTCATCTCCGAGGAGCGACGGCTGCACGAGGACGTGATCGAGGAGATCGTGTCCGGCGACGACGATCAGCTCGAGCGGTACCTCGCCGGCGACGTCCCGAGCGTCGCCGAGCTGGAGCGGACCCTGGCCCAGGCGATGATCGCCGGCGCCGAGTTCCCTGTCCTCGTCGGCTCGGCGATCACCGGCGTCGGCGTCGACCGGCTCGCCGACTTCATCTGCGCGCTCGGCCCCTCGCCGGCGTCGCGACCTGCGTCGGTCATCGCCGGCACCGAGACCGTCGCCGTGCTTGCTGCACCTGGCGCACAGCCGCTCGTCCACGTCTTCAAGACGATCGCCGATCCGTTCGTCGGTCAGCTGTCGGTGTTCAAGGTGCTGTCCGGCACTGTGCGGTCCGACGACCGGCTGGTCAACAGCCGCACCGGCGCGGAGGAACGCCTGCACGGATTGTTCGCCCTGCGCGGCAAGGAGCAGAGCCCGATCGGTGCCGCGGTTGCCGGCGACATCGCCGCCGTCGCCAAGCTCGCCGGGACCCAGACCGGCGACACGCTCGCACCGAAGGGCATGCCCGTGCGCGTCAACCACCAGACCGAGATCGACGCCAACTTCGGGGTGGCGATCGTGCCGCACACCCAGAGCGACGACGACAAGCTGGCGAGCGCGCTGCAACGTCTGCAGGCGGAGGATCCCGTGCTGCGCGTCGACCGCGACGAGGAGACGAAGCAGACCGTGCTGCGCGGCGTGGGCGACACCCACATCGCGATCAGCCTCGAGCGCCTGGCCCGCAAGTTCGGCGTCCACGTCGACACCGTCGACGTGCGCGTTCCCTACCGCGAGACGGTCGTCGGCTCCGGCGTGGCGGAGGGCAAGGTCAAGAAGCAGAGCGGCGGACACGGCCAGTTCGCCGTCGCCAACCTGCGCGTCGAGCCGCTGCCGCGCGGCACCGGCTTTCAGTTCCGCGACGCGATCGTCGGCGGCACGATCCCGCGCAACTACGTGCCGGCGGTGCAGAAGGGGATCGAGGACACGATGGCGTCGGGCGGCGTGCACGGGTTCCCGGTCGTCGACGTCATGGTCGAGTGCTACGACGGCAAGTACCACTCCGTCGATTCCAGCGAGATGGCCTTCAAGACGGCTGCTTCGCTCGGGTTCAAGCACGCGCTCGCCGATGCCGGAGCGGCCGTGCTCGAGCCGATCTCGTTGGTGCGGGTCGTCGTACCGAACGGCCACCAGGGAGACGTGATGACCGACGTCACCTCCCGGCGTGGTCGCGTGCAGGGCACCGGCACCGACGAGCGCGGCGACCAGGAGATCATCGCCCTCGTGCCGACGAGCGAGCTCGCCCGGTACGCGATCGACCTGCGCTCGATGACCTCGGGTCGCGGCCGCTTCACCGCCCGCCACGACCACTACGACGTGCTCCCGGCGCACCTCGTCGACAAGGTCAAGCAGTCGCTCGCCAAACCCTGACGCACTCGACGCACGGCCGTGTAGGCGGTTCGGGTCAGGAAGCGGCGAAGTCCGTTTGTTCGACGATCGCGCGCAGGTGCGGCCATGCGCTGGCAAAGCCGGGGTGCAGCGCGCGGCGGTCGACGTGGTCGAGCGCGACCCAATCGACGGCGTCGGTCTCGAAGTTCTGCGAGAAGCCGAACGGCTGGTCCAAGGCGACCACGACGGTTGTGTAGCTCCAGTCGTCGGCCGGCTCGAAGACGTACTCGCCGAGCAGCCGGAGCGGCCCCGGCGGCGGACCGACCTCCTCGACGGCCTCGCGCAGCGCACCCTCCAGCGGCGACTCACCATGATCCAGGGCGCCGCCCGCACACGACCACGTGCCGCCCTCGTGGGCGAACCCGGAGCGCAGCTGCAACATCACCAGCGGCCCCTCCGGTGCGTCGACGACGAACAGCACCCCTGCGGCTCCGAACCGACCCCAGCGGACGTGGCCGTCGCTGCAACGCACGAACCCGTCACCGCTGGCGCGGTACGTCAAGCCTGGCCGCCTTCCTCGCTGTCGTCGGCCGCGGCGACCGCCTGGGCAGCGTCGGTCGCCGGCGGCGTCATCGAGATCGTCATCCCGTTGATCTCGAGGATGATCTCCGGCTGGCCACTCGTGTTGGTGATGGTCACGGGCTTCACGGCTCTACTGCGAATCGCCATGCCCTCACCGTACCCGCAGCTCGGGCCGCGCCGACCGGGTCATCAGAACCGTGCCCGGTTGGCTCAGGCGAAGCCGGAGACCGGTTGCGGGGTGTAGGGCAGCTCCATCGAGCGGACCTCCTCGTCACTGAGCACGAGGTCGACCGAGGCGATCGCGTCGTCGAGGTGGTGCGGCTTGGTGGCCCCGACGATCGGCGCCGACACCGTCGGGTGGTGGGCGACCCATGCCAGCGCCACCTGCGCCCGTGACACGCCGTGCGCAGCGGCGACGGCGGCGACCCGTTCGATGATCTCCCGGTCCGCGCTGCGGTACAGCGTGCGACCGAACTCGTCGGTCTCGCTGCGCTCGGTGACGTCGTCCCAGTCGCGGGTCAGACGGCCACGAGCCAGCGGGCTCCAGGGGATCACGCCGATCCCCTGGTCCGCGCACAACGGCAGCATCTCCCGCTCCTCCTCGCGGTAGAGCAGGTTGTAGTGGTCCTGCATCGACACGAACCTCGTCCAGCCGTGCAGCTCTGCTGTGTGCTGGGCCTTGCCGAACTGCCACGCCCACATCGATGAGGCGCCGATGTACCGGGCCTTGCCGGCCTTGACCACGTCGTGCAGCGCCTCCATCGTCTCCTCGATCGGGACGCGGCGGTCGTAGCGATGGATCTGGTAGAGGTCGACGTAGTCGGTGCGCAGGCGACGCAGGCTGGCGTCGATCTCGGACATGATCGCCTTGCGCGACAGGCCCTGGCCGTTCGGGCCCTTGCGCATCTGGCCGTGCACCTTGGTCGCCAGAACGATCTCGTCGCGCTTGGCGAAGTCGGCGAGCGCCCGGCCGACGATCTCCTCGCTCGTCCCGTCGGAGTAGACGTTGGCGGTGTCGAAGAAGTTGATCCCGGCTTCGATCGAGCGTTGGATGAACGGCCGGCTGGCCTCCTCGTCGAGCGTCCACAGGTGGTTGCCGCGGTCGGAGATGCCGTAGCTCATGCAGCCGAGGCAGATCTTGGAGACGTCGAGACCTGTGGAACCGAGCTTGTTGTACTTCACCCGCTCACTCTCGCGCACAGGCTTCGCGGGTGGTCACTTCGCAATGGCCGGACCTGCCGACGCCTCAGTCGTGGAGCTGCTGGGCGAGGTAGTTCTGCTCGCCCACCTGGCGCATCGCCTCGAGCTGCGTCTCCAGCCAGTCGGCGTGCTCCTCCTCGGACACGAGCATCGTCTCGAGCATCGCCCGACTGGCGTTGTCCGCCACCGTGACGGCGAGCGCGATCGCGTCGTTGAACCGCTTGACCGCCTCCCGCTCGACCTGCAGGTCGAGCTCGAACTGCTCGCGCACCGTCTCGCCGACCTTCACAGGGAACAGGCGCTGCATGTTGGGCACGCCCTCGAGGAAAAGGATCCGCTCGATCAGCGTGTCGGCGTGCTTCATCTCGTCGATCGACTCGTGCTGGATGTGCTCGGCAAGCCGCTCGTACCCCCAGTTCGCGCACATCTTGGCGTGGATGAAGTACTGGTTGATGGCGGTCAGCTCCGCCGTCAGCACGTCGTTGAGGGTCTCGATGAGCCGCGGGTCGCCTTGCACTCAGGCGACGCTAGCCGCGGCCCTGACCTGGACCGGGTGGGCGTGGCGGGCGACGAGCGCCTCCACCGACTCCCAGCATCCCCCGCAGCGGCTCGCTGCGCCGCACACATCGGCGACCTCGTACACCGAGTGGGCGCCGCGACGGATCGAGTCGATGATCGCCCGTTCCTTCACGGCCTCGCAGTGGCAGATGATCGCCACACGCCCTCCAGCAGGTCCCAGCAGCCAGTCCGACGACTGGCCGTTAGGGCACATTAACGCCCTGGCGACAGGCTGCCAACTCGGCGACGGCGAATGGGCCGATCGAACTACCTCGATGCGGCGTCAGTGGATCGAACGGAGCACCTTGCCGGGCCGGCCCATGACATCGCCGTCTCGCAGCTTGCCGTCGACGATCACCGCTGTGCCGTTGAAGAACAGGTGGTTCATCCCCGACGGCTGGTCGGCGGTGAGCCGTTCGGCGTCGGCCGGGAAGTCGCGCACCCGCCGCAGCGGACCCGGCGCGACCGTCGCCGGATCGAACACCACCAGGTCGGCGGCCATGCCGTCGCGGATCACGCCGCGGTCGGTGAAGCCGAACAGCTCGGCCTGCACCTGGGTCAGCTTGTGGACCGCGTTCTCGATGGTCAGCACACCCTTGTCGCGCACCCACGTGCCGAGCAGGTCGGTGGGCAATGGGGCGTCGCACAATTGGCTGACGTGGGCGCCGGCGTCGCTCAGCCCGAGCGTGCACCCGGGCTCGTTGAGCAACATCGCCACCCCCTCCTCGTCGTCGTTGGCGACGACCGCCTTGACCCGCACGCCGTGCAGGTCGGGTTCGTCGATGGCGAGCTCGAGCAGCACGTCGAACGGGTCGCGTCCCGTCTCCTCGGCGACCTCGAGCAGTCGCCGCCCGACCAGCTCCGGGTGCGCCGTCGACTCCATGATCTCGTACGTCTCCCACCGCGGCAGCAGCCCGATGCCCTTGTCCCACCCCGCACGCACCCGGTCGCGCCAGGCGCGATCGGCGTACGCGGCACGCCGTTGGTCCAGCGTCTTCGGCATCAACTCGGCGAAGATCGGGCTGGTGTTGAGCGTGAACGGCTCGACCATGTTCATCGAGAACGTCAACGGCCGGCACGACACCTGCGGCCACACCTCGGCGCCGCGCTCCATCCCCTCGCGGTGCAGCTGGACCGCCTTGAGGTGAGCGCCGGTGTTGGTGGTCAGCACGGCGGTGTACGTGAACTTCGTGCCGAGCTTGAGCTGCAGGTCGTAGATCTCGTTGAAGTGCATGCCCTCGCTGGCACCGTTGATCCCGATCACGCCGTGACCCTCTGCAGCGGCGCTGCACAGCGCCTCGATCTCGGCGCGATCCGCCCAGCGGCTGGGGATCGGCTGGCCGTCGGCACCGAGGTGGGTGATCGCGAAGCTCGTCGCGAACCCGCACGCGCCGGCGTCGACCGCTTCGCGCACGAGTTGGGCCATCCGCTCGATCTCGTCGGGCTCTGCCTTGCGGACCGACGCCTGGTCGCCCATCACGTAGATCCGCAGCGGGGTGTGACCGATGTACACCGCGTAGTTGAGGACGGCGCCGCGGCGCTCGACCGTGTCGAGGTACTCGGGGAACGTCTCGAACTCCCAAGGGATGCCGGCGTTGAGCGACGCCGGGTCCATGTCTTCGACCTTCTCCAGCGTCCGCGCGATCAACTGCCGGTCGCCGGGGTGGGTCGGGGCGATCGAGAAGCCGCAGTTGCCGGCGACGACGGTGGTGACGCCGTGGTAGCAGGATGGAGTCAGCGCCGGGTCCCAGAAGACCTGCGCGTCGAAGTGGGTGTGGATGTCGATGAACCCGGGGCGACGACCTGCCCGCTGGCGTCGATCACGGTGGCATCCGGATGTTCGGTGGCGAGATCCGGACCGACACCGATGATCACCCCGTCGGCGAATGCGACGTCCTCTCGACGGCCCGGTGACCCGGTGCCGTCCACGACAGTTCCTCCACGGATGACGGTGACATCGCTCATCCCCCCATGATCGCCGATCGAGGAGGTGCGCGCGGCACGCGGTGGCCCGCGACCTGGAACCGGCCGCTCGGCGCTCGGGACCGCCGCTACGAGCGGGACGTGGTCGGGGAGGACGTTCCGCGGGTTGGCAGCGCCTTCATCGAGAAACCTCGGGCCCAACCCTTGTCCACCCTTCCTGCGCGGGGCAGACTTCCCCCAATTCGTTTGCTCGGCTTGGGAAGGAACTCGAACTTGAATATCAGACGTCAGATGGTCGCGGCAGCGGTCACGGCCACCACCGCGGTGGCGATGGCTATGGTTGCCGCTCCCGGAGCGTCAGCAGCGCCCTCGCACACGTCGATCCCCCATACCACGCCGAATTGGCTAGATTCGGCTGGGACCGTCGATATCGGCACTCCGTCCGCAGCGGCGGCCGTGACCGCCAGGGTCTACCTCGCTCCTCAGGGCGGGCTCGACGCGCTCAAGGCCGCCGCGTTGGCGGTGAGCACGCCCGGCTCGGCGACGTATCACCAGTTCCTCACCCCCGAACAGTACCGCTCCCAGTTCGGACCGACGTCGGACGAGGTTGCGGCCGTGGAGTCCTACCTGGCCTCCGCCGGTCTGGCCGTCACTGGCGTCGAGAGCTCGAACCGATACGTCAGTGTGGCCGGCACCGTGGCCGCAGCCCAACAGGCGTTCGGCGTCTCCATCCAGAACTTCGACCACGACGGCCAGGAAGTCCAGGCCCCGACGTCAGACGTCACGCTGCCCGATTCCGTCGCCGATTCCGTGCTCACGGTCACCGGCCTGGACACCACCGCGCACACGATGGCACCGCCCCCGGCGGGCTTTCGGAACGCACGGCCGTGCTCGATCTTCTACGGCCAGATCGAAGCGGCGTTCATGGCGGACTACACGACGCCGCTGCCCCCGTTCAAAGGCGCGACGCTGCCCTACGCACCGTGCGGATACACCGGCCCGCAGTTCCGGGCCGCCTACGAAGGCGACACCACCCTGGACGGTTCTGGGGTGACGGTGGCCATCACCGACGCGTACGCGGCGCCGACGATCGCAACGGACGCCAACACCTACGCAGTGCAGCACGGCGATGGTGCGTACGGTGATGATCAGCTCACGCAGGTCGTACCCGATTCGTTCAAACATGCGGCCCGGTGCAACCCCTCGGGTTGGTACGGCGAGGAGACCTTGGACGTGGAGGCCGTGCACGCCATGGCTCCGGGCGCGAACATCCGCTACTACGCCTCCGCCAGCTGCGACGACGACGACTTCCTCGACACCCTGAACCGGGTCGTCGACGAGGACCAGGTCCAGCTGGTGAGCAACTCATGGGGTGATGTGGAGGAGGCGGAGTCCGCCGCCAACATCGCGGCGTACGAGCAGGTGTTCCTGCAGGGCGCCATGGAGGGCATCAGCTTCCTCTTCTCCTCGGGCGACAGTGGTGACGAGCTCGCCAACACCGGCATCAAGCAGGCCGACTACCCGACCTCCGATCCATATGTCACCAGCATCGGTGGCACGTCGACGGCGATCAACCGCAACGGCAAGCTCGCCAGGGAGACCGGCTGGGGCACGGTGAAGTACACGCTCGCGGCGGACGGCACGAGCTGGACGCGCCTCGGGTTCTTGTACGGTTCCGGCGGCGGCAGCTCCGCGCTGTTCAACCAGCCCGTGTACCAGGCCGGCAAGGTCCCGGGCGCCGCCCGAGGTGTGCCTGACGTGGCGATGGACGCCGACCCCACCACCGGCATGCTCATCGGTGAAACGCAGACCTTCCCCGACGGAGCGGCCTACGGCGAGTACCGCATCGGCGGCACCAGCCTGTCGTCGCCGTTGTTCGCCGGCATGACGGCACTGACCCTGCAGAACGGGGCTCAGGGCGGCCTGGGTCTGCTCAACCCGCTCATCTATGGCAGCGCCTCGAGCGCCTTCCGGGACGTCACGGGCCACCTCAAGGACGCTGGCAACGTGCGTGTGGACTACGTCAACGGGATCGATCCCACGCGCGGTCTGCTCTACTCGGTGCGCACCTTCGATCAGGACAGCAGCCTCAAGGTCACCAACGGTTGGGACTTCGTGACGGGCCTCGGCAGCCCAACGTCGGCTTGGCTGACTGCGGTCCCCTGATCGGCTCGGCTCGGGCGGTCGGAGGTCCTCCACGACATCCGACCTGCCCGACGCCCGTCTGACGCGCCGACGGCACAGAACACGCGGAACCGCACCGGTCCTCGCTTCGTCGTACTGACGTGATCAGACATCCCCGCGTCTCCCTTCAACAGCGGATGGCCCTCGCCGTGTGCATCACGGCGGTCGCAGTGGCCGCCGGATGCGGACAGCAGACCGCACCTTCGGCGAGCTCGGCGGCCACTGTCCCCTCGTCGGCGGCGACCACCACCTCCTCATCCGCCGTGTCCGCAACGGCCGGCGCGGTGACGAGCACGTCGTCGGTTCCGCCGCCGGTGTCGTCGACGTCTTCACCTCCGAGTACGCCAGTTGAATCCTCGGTTGCGAACCTGCCGACACCGAGTTCGAGCACTGAGGAGACCGATCCCATCATGGCGGATATCACTGTGAGCGGGATGATGATCGAAGGGCTGCGCGCCGACTGTCGGGTACTGCAAACGAGCAGTCGTCGTTGGGCGCTGACCGGACCCGGAACCGACGAGCTGCGCGACGGACAGGACGTCACCGTTACCGGCCACGCCGAGCTCGGCGCGAAGAACCCGTGCGGACAGGTCTTCGTCGTCTCTGCGATCCATTGACTGACGGCGACGGCGCTGAGCGTGCTTCGAGTCTTCGCCGCCGACGACGCGCTCGCCGCTTCTACGTCAAGCACGGCTGACGGCCGACATGGGTAAGCAGCCCCAGCGGGTTCCTGGCATGCCCGATGAGTGCCCCAGTACGTCCTGCCACGCGACGCCGCAAGCTGAGTGTGACGCGCATCTCGCACTCGCGCTCGTCGCAGCACGGTTCGATGCCCCGTCAGGTGCCCGGCCGACGCTCGTCTGCGCAACGACCTGCGCGCCGCCTCGACAACACCAGGAAGCCGCACAAGCAGTGCGCTCGCTCTAGCGTTCGGTCATGCCCAACGATCCCCTGCCTGATCCCACGACGCTCGTGCGGCGAGCGCGGCGGCAGTCGATCGGCGACCTGTTGCGCCGGACAGCGGCACGCGACCCCGCGGCCACGGCGATCGTGTTCGGCGAGCTCCGCCAGACGTACGCCGAGCTCGATTCGGCGGTGAACAGGATGGCCAACGCGCTGATATCGCGCGGCGTCGTCCGCGGCGAGCGGGTGGCGATGCTCGGGCGCAACCACCACGCCTACATCGTCACCTGGCTCGCGCTGGCGAGGCTCGGCGTGATCTCGGTGCCGATCAACTTCATGCTCAAGGCGGAGGAGGTCGCGTTCGTGCTCGGGCACGCCGGCGTGATCGGCGTCGTCGTCGAGGACGCGTTGGTGCCGGTGGCGGACGCAGCGATCACCGAGCTCGACGACCCCGGCCGCGTCCGGTTGCGCGGGGTGATCGGCCAACCGACAGACGGGTGGGAACCCGTCGACGAGTGGATCGCCCACGACGACGACACCGCGCCGGACGTCGACGTCGCCGACGACGACCCGATCCAGATCATGTACACCAGCGGCACCGAGTCGCGCCCGAAGGGCGTGACGCTGTCGAGCAGGGCCCTGATCGCGCAGTACGTCAGCTGCATCGTCGAGGGTCGGATGACGGCGGACGACATCGAGGTCCACGCGCTCCCGCTCTACCACTGCGCGCAGCTCCACGCGTTCCTGATGCCGGACCTGTACCTCGGTGCGACGAGCATCGTGCTGCCGGGTCCCGATCCTGCGCTGCTGCTGGAGACGATCGAGCGCGAGCGGGCGACCAAGCTGTTCTGCCCGCCGACGGTGTGGATCTCGCTGCTC
>JBBQTN010000128.1:0-14605 GCA_038213195.1 Acidimicrobiales bacterium
TCGCCGACCGCGTCGATCGACCCGCCCGACGCGACCGGGCCCGCAGATGCTCCGGACGGCTCGGCCGGTGCAGCCTTCCTCCGCATCACAGTCCCAGGTGCTGGCGGACCGTCTCGCGCACGGCCTCGTGCACGTCGTCGACGGTACCGTTGCCGTTGATCACCACCCAGCGCTCGGGCTCCGCGGCGGCCATCAACCGGAAGCCGTCGAGCACACGGTCGTGGAACGCGCCGTCCTCCTGCTCGAACCGGTCGAGCTCGCGACCCTCCATCCGCAGCGCCAGCTCCGCCGCGTCGACCTCGATCAGCACGACAAGGTCCGGCCAGCGCGATCCGATCGCCCAATCATTGATCCGGCGCACCTCGTCGATATCGAGCAGCCTTCCGTAGCCCTGGTACGCCAAAGCCGAATACACGCTGCGGTCGCTGACCACGTGGCGGCCTGCCGCGAGCGCGGGCACCACCACTTCGGCGATGTGCTGGGCACGATCGGCGGCGGTAAGCAGTGCCTCGGAGGTCGGCGAGAGCCCGCTGCTGGCGACGTCATGGAGGATCTCGCGGATCCGCAGGCCGATCTTCGTTCCGCCGGTCTCACGGGTCAGCACGGCGTCGAGCTCGCTGGCCAGCGCCGCGGCCTGCGTGCTCTTGCCGCATCCCTCTGCGCCCTCGAGGGCGATGTACGACGGGTGGCTCACCGGCGGCACGCTAGCGACCGCGCCGGCGGGCGGTGCGCGAGCCGCAGCTCAGCCACGATCCCACACCGCTGCAGCCGTTCTGGCCACAACCAGAACGGTACGTCGCGTTCTGGCTGCGACCACGAACCCGCCGGCAGGCCGGGCGGCTCGACGGGGATCGGGCCGGCGCCCGGTGGTCGAGCCGCGGCGCAGACCGGGCGGCTCGACGGGGATCGGGCGGGCGCCCGGTGGTCGAGCGGCGGCTCAGTTCGCCGGCAACCCGGACTGTGATCCGGCGGGCGATCCGGATGGTGCGGCCGGGCTGGTGGCGGTGGCCGGCCGCTTCGCCGCGGTCGTCGTTGCGGTCGCGGCCTTGCGCGGCGCGGCGGCCTTCTTCTTCGCCGCAGCGCGTGCCGCCGGTTTGCCCGACGCCGCGGCCCGTGCCCCCGGCCGCTGCGCTGGGACCGTGCGCTTCGCCGCGGCCTTCTTGGTCGCCGTTGCCTTGCGCGCCGCGGGGCCGCCCTTCTCGATGATCGCCTCCCGCCGGATCGCGAGCAGCTCGAAGGCGCGCTCCGGGGGCATCGCCTCCAGCCGGTCGCCTTTGAAGAGCGACGCGTTGGTCTCGCCGTCGGTGACGTAGACCCCGAACTTGCCGTCCTTGGCGACGACGGGTCGCGCGCTGACCGGGTCGTCGCCGAACTCGCGCAACGGGCCCTTCGCGGCCATGTTCACCCCGTTGCCGCGACGGAAGACCTTCGGCTGGGAGAGGATCTCCAACGCCTGGGGCAGGCCGATCGTCAGCAGCTGCTCCTCGTTGGTCAGCGAGCGGAAGTCCTTGCCCTTCTGGATGTACGGCCCGTAACGCCCGTTGTTGGCGACGATCGCCAGCCCGTCGGCGGGGTCGGCGCCGAGCGTGCGTGGCAGCTGCAGCAGCGACTCGGCGTCGTCGACGGTGATCCGCTCGATGTTCATCGTCTTGAACAGGCTGGCCATCTTCGGCTTCTCCTGCCCGGGGGGCAGGTTGTCCGGCGTGCCCCACTGCACGTACGGCCCGTAGCGGCCGTTCTTGGCGAACACCGGGTAGCCGTCGAGCTCGCCGATCGGTTCGTCGCTCTTGGGCATCGCCAGCAGGCGCAGCGCCTCGTCGACAGTCAGCTCGTCGGGCGTCATGTCCTCCGGCACGCTGGCGGTGTCGTCGCCGCGCTTGACGTACGGCCCGTAGCGGCCGGGCTTGACGACGATCTCGTTGCCCTCGGGGTCGTCGCCGATCGGGAAGGTGTTGACCTCCGCCGCGTCGATGTGGTCGAGGTTCTCCTCGACGAGCCGCTTCAGGCCGGGCAGCGCCTCGTCCTCGTCGCCGAAGTAGAAGTGCTGCAGCCAGTCCTGCTTCTGGCGCTCCTTGCGGGCGATCGAGTCGAGGTCCTCCTCGACGCGGGCGGTGAAGGCGTAGTCGACGAGCTCGCCGAAGTGCTTCTCCATCAGACCGACGACGGCGAACGCGGTCCACGTCGGCACCAGCGCCTGGCCCTTCTTCCACACGTAGCCACGGTCCTGAACGGTCTGGATGATCGAGGCCCACGTCGACGGTCGCCCGATCCCGAGCTCCTCCAACCGCTTGACCAGCGACGCCTCCGTGTAGCGCGCCGGAGATGACGTGGTGTGCCCGTTCGGCGTCAGCGACTCGACGGGCACGGCCTGGCCCTCCGCCAGCGGCGGCAGCAGCGCCTCGCGCTCCTCGGCGGCGGCGTCGGCGCCGTCGTCGGTCGACTCGACGTAGACCTGGCGGTAGCCAGGAAACGTGATCGTCGTGCCCGACGCGGCGAAGCGGACGTCGGACCCGCCGGCCTGGGCGCCGAGCTGCACGCTCACGGTCGTCCCCGCGGCGTCGGCCATCTGCGACGCCAGGGTGCGCTGCCAGATCATCCGGTACATCGCCAGCTCCTGGCCGTTCAGCTCGGCGGCGAGCGAGTCAGGGCTGCGCAGCGGCGTCGTCGGGCGGATCGCCTCGTGGGCCTCCTGCGCGTTCTTGATCTTCGTCTGGAACTGGCGCGGCGCGGGCGATAGGAACTGCTGGCCGTACGCGCGCTGCACCTCGGCGCGCACGGCGCCGAGGGCCTCGCCGCTGAGCACCACGTTGTCCGTGCGCATGTATGTGATGTAGCCGCGCTCGTACAGCCCCTGAGCGACGCGCATCACCTGCGACGAGCTGAGCCGCAGCTTGCGGCCGCCTTCCTGCTGCAGCGTCGAGGTCATGAACGGCGCTCGCGGGCTGCTCCGGTAGGGCTTGGTCTCCACCGAGCGGACGGTGAACTCGGCGGCGCCGAGCGCGTCGGCCAGCGACCGGGCGCGGGCTTCATCGACGACGACCACGTTGCGGCCCGGCCTGCCGTCCGATCCGAAGTCCCTGCCGGTGGCGACCTTCGTGCCGTCGATCGACACGAGCGTGGCGGTGAACGCCGGCGCGGTGCCGGTGAGCAGGTCGATGTCCCAGTAGCCGGCGGCAACGAAGGCGATCCGCTCCCGCTCGCGCTCGACGATCAGACGGACGGACGGGCTCTGCACGCGGCCGGCGGAGAGCCCCCGGTTGACCCGCCGCCAGAGCACGGGGGAGACCTCGTAGCCGTACAGCCGGTCGAGCAGCCGGCGGGTCTCGGCGGCATCGACGAGCCCGTAGTCGATGCCCCGTGGGTTGGCGACGGCGGCGTCGATCGCGGTCTTGGTGATCTCGTGGAAGACCATCCTGCGCACCGGGATCTTCGGCTTGAGGTACTCGAGCAGGTGCCAGCTGATCGCCTCGCCCTCGCGGTCCTCGTCCGTCGCGAGGTACAGCTCGCTGGCGTCCTTGACGAGCACGCGCAGCTCCTTGACCACCTGCCTGCCGCGCTCGGTCAGCTCGTAGGTCGGCTTGAAACCGTTGTCGACGTCGATCGACAACCCCTTGCTCGGCAGGTCGGAGACATGCCCGACCGAGGCGCGCACGTCGTACCCACTGCCGAGGAACTTGGCAATGGTCTTGGCCTTCGCAGGCGATTCGACGATGACGAGAGGTTTGGCCATGGCGGGGCGTATCGCTACGTGATGGCGCCTCGGGTTGTCAAGGCGCGCCGCGCCATTCAACCGTCAGACGAGTTCGCTTTCGCGTTCGTCCGGTGCCTCGAGCGAGGAGATGTCGTGGTGACCCTCGACGTCGATCGTCGGGAGGAGCCGGTTGAGCCACTTCGGGAACCACCAGTTCCGCTCACCGAGCAGTTCCATCGTCGCCGGCACGAGCACCATCCGCACGATCGTCGCGTCGACGAGCACGGCGACGGCCAACCCGAGGCCGAACAGCTTGAGGGCGCGCTGGTCGCCGAGCACGAACGCCGAGAACACGCAGACCATGATCAGCGCGGCGGCGGTGATCACCCTCGCCGTGACCGCCAGACCGTCGGCGACCGCCGTGGCGTTGTTGCCGGTGCGGTCGTACTCCTCCTTCATCCGCGACAGGAGGAACACCTCGTAGTCCATCGACAGGCCGAAGGTGATCGCGAACAGCATCATCGGTGCCCACGCCTCGACGGGGCCGGCCTTGCCGACCCCGAACAGGTCCTTGCCCCAGCCCCACTGGAAGATCGCGACGATCACGCCGTAGGCCGCTCCCACGGACAACAGGTTGAGGACCACCGCCTTGAGCGGCACGAGGATGCTGCGGAACACGATCATCAGCAGCAGGAAGCTGAGCAGCAGCACCGCGCCGATCAGGATCGGCAGGCGGGTGCCGATGTAGGTGGCGAAGTCGATGCCGCCGGCGGTGAACCCGCCGACATCGACCTTGATCCCGGTCGTCGGCAGCTCCTTGTCGCGCAGGCGGTGCACCAGATCGCTGGTCGCCTTGTCCTGCGGCGCGCTCGTCGGGTAGGCCCGCCACAACCACGTGCCCGACGTGCCGATCTCGGTCCCCTGACCGGCGAAGGCGATGCCCTTGTCGGCGGCGAGCACGGCATCCACCTTGGCGGCCGTCGCAGCGGTGGCGTTCTTGTCGGTTGTCGTCAGGAACAGCGGCCCGTTCGTTCCCGGTCCGAAGCCCTCTGCGACCAGGTCGTAGGCCTTGCGGACGGTCTGCTTCGTCGGCGCGTTGCCGTTGTCGCTGAAGCCGAGGCGGATCGAGAACAGCGGGATGGCGAGAACCACGAGGACGACGACACCACCGAGCAGCGACGGCCACGGGCGGTGCTGGATGAACCGGCTCCACTTGAACCAGAACCGCTGCTCGCGTGGCTTCTCCTGGCGGTGCGGCAGCGCGGTGCGCAGCGAGCGGCCGAACGGCAGGAAGCTGGCGGAAACGACGGCCGCCGCAACCAGGGCGCCGACGAGGATCATCGGGCCGAGCTTGTCGATGAACACACCGGCGAATGCGAGCACGACGAACACCGCGACCGCCGCAGCGGCGGCTCGCGACGTGGTGTCGATGCGCTTGCCGACGAACCCGAGCAGCGCCGGCAGCAGCGTGATCGAGGCGAGCATCATCACCAGCACGCCGAGGGCGGCGGAGATCGCGAGACCGTTGACGAACCCGAGGCCCATGATCATCAGCCCGAGCAGGGCGATGACGACGGTGATGCCGGCGAAGATGACCGCACGCCCCGACGAATCGAGCGCGTCGACGACGGACTGTTCCGGTTCCATCCCGGCGTGGAGGTTCTCTCGGTATCGGCTGGTGATGAACAGCGCGTAATCGATGCCGACGCCGAGGCCGATCATCGCCGCCATCTGCGGAGCGAAGTCCGGCATCGACGTGAAGTGCGAGACCAGTCCGATCAGCGCCATGCCGACGCCGAGCCCGAACAGCGCGCTGCCGATCGGAAGACCCATGGCGAGCACCGAACCGAACGCGAGCAACAGGATGATCACGGCCGCGAGCACGCCGAGCAGCTCACTGGACGGCAGTTCGAACTTGCCGAACAGGTCGCCGCCGTACTGGATGTTCAGCCCTTGGACGTCGACCTTGTCGCCGAGCTTCTCGATCTGCTTGGCCAGGCTCATCGCCTCCGACTGGCTGCGCTTGGTGTACGACATCTGGGCGAAGGAGATCGGCTTGGTGTCGCTGTTGAACGACGCGCCCTCTGGCGAGTACGGGCTGATCACGCTGACGCCGGGGAGCGTGGCGACCTGGGCGAGGAACGGCTCGATCGCCGCCTTCACGGCGGGGTCACCCGTGCCTTGCGCAGCCGTGAACACGATCTGCGCGGGGAACCCGGCGTCGGCTTTGTTGCCGGCGTTCTGGAGCGCGTCTTGCACGTGCTTGGACTCGCTGTCGGGCTGGTTGAAGTCGGTGTGGTAGTTGGTGCCGACGGCCCCGCCGACGACGTTGAGCAGCACGAGCACGGGGACCCAGATCGCGAAGAGCATCAGCCGGCGACGGCGGAAACTGAATCGGGCGAGACGAGCGAGCACGGCACTCTCCTTCGGGGGTGGGTTCAGGCCGGCAGTCAGAAGCGGACACTACCGTGAGCGCGATCGACGCACCGCGTGACTTTCGACTCGGCTGGACCGCCGAACTGATCGCTGCGGCGGATGAATTCTCGCATGGCACGGCAGGGCGGGTCAGTCGGCTCGACCGCGGCTGGAGCTCAGTGCTGGTGTCACTCGACGAGCCGCCGATCCGCTTGCGCAACATCGGTGCCGACGTCGCGGTCGGCGACTTCGTCGTCGGTGACGAGGACGGCGAGCGCATCGCCCACGTGCTGCCGCGGTACAGCGCGTTCGTGCGCCGCGCCTCGTTCGAGGGCAATCGCGCCGAGGCGCACACCATCGCTGCGAACATCGGCGTGGTGGTGCTGGTCCACTCGCTGGCCTCGCCGCCGAACCAGCGGCGCCTCGAACGCGAGCTCGTGCTCGCCTTCGACAGCGGCGCGTACCCGGTCGTCGTGCTGACCAAGGCCGACATCGTCGACGACCCTGCGCCCACCGTGCGCAGCCTCGAGGACGTCGCGCCCGACGTCCCCGTGCTCGTCGCCAGCGGGATCAGCCGCGACGGGATCGAGGAGCTGCGTGGCTACGCGGCGGGCAACGCCACGATCGCCTTGCTCGGTGCGAGCGGCGTCGGCAAGAGCACCCTCGTCAACGCGCTGGTCGTCGGCGGCCACCAACGCACCGCCGACGTCCGGGTCGGCGATCAGCGCGGCCGGCACACGACCAACGCCTCGCAACTGGTTCGCTTGCCGGGCGACGGCTGGCTGATCGACACGCCCGGCGTGCGCGCCGTCAGCCTGTGGAGCAGCGGGCGAGGGATCGAGTGGGCGTTCGTGGACATCTTCGACCTGATGGACCACTGCCGCTTCCGCGACTGCAAGCACGAGGACGAGCCCGGTTGTGCGGTGCGCGCCGCGATCGAGTCCGGCACGCTCGACCCGCGCAGGTTGGTGAGCCTGAAGCGGCTGGTGGCGGAGGAGGCGGCCCTCGAACACGAGCAGCACGAGCAGCTCAGGGCGATGGACAAGCGCGGCGTGCGCCGGCCGCGACCGCGCTGACGTCGAATGCCGGTGGGCCGGTCAGGCCGGCGGGCCGGTGGGCCGGTGGGCCGGTCAGGCCGGCGGGGAGATCAGGCCGGCGTCGCGCCCTCGACCTGGATGTCCATGCCGCAGATCGTCACCCGCTTCGGCGCCTCCGGGTCCTTCCCCGGGGCCAGGTACAGCCCTGCCAGGCCCTCGCCGCGACCGTTGGTCGCCTCGACGAACATCAACGTCGCGTTGTCGAGGGGGATCGACGGGTGGTCGCCGCCTTCGACCGGCACGTCGAGCAGCTCGCTCCACCGCGCCGCGAGACGGACCGGGTCCTCGCTCTGGATGACTGCGGCGTTGATCCCGCCGACGATCTCGGTGCGCCGGGCATGCTGCCAGTTGGGTCCTGCCGGCTCCCACGGCCCGTCGACGATGTCCTCGCCGCCGATCTGCTGGTCGACTTCGAGGAACGACCCGCCCGTGTCGGCCGGGTGCAGCTGGAGGACCTTGTAGTCCTCGCCGTCGTGGGCCATCGCGAAGCGGACCATGTTGGCCAGCCGGGCCTTGCGCGCCGCGTGCTCGTCACACTGCAGGATCACCATGTAGCCGCCATCACCCTTTCGGCGGTCGAGGTAGCGGCCGGCAGCGGTGTTGTCCTTGATCGGCGCCACCACCTCGAGGAACTGGTTGCCGATCGGCATCACGGCGTTCTGCAACCCGAACGTGTCGACGCCGGGATCACGGAACGCGACCTCGACCCCGAGGGCCGCTTGCAGCTCGGTGAGGACGGGCTCGAGGTCGCGGGCGACGAGGGCGATCTGACGGAGGCGGAGCATGGTCGCCATCGTCGCATCCGGGGTGTCGCGAACTCGTAGTTGAGCGATCGGTGCCTCCTGCCGAAGAACTGCTGTCGAGCACGTCCGATTGGGATGAAGACCTCTGCCGAAGACCCAGGCCGGATGCGGTCCGGTGGTTCTTGCAGCGCACCTACCCGATCGGGGGGCACATCGTGGATACTGCACGGTTCGCCTCTTCCAACGTGCTCGGGCAGCCAGCCCGGCGATCAGCAACCCGACCCCCGGCCGCAGCGCGCTGCTCGAGGTGCAGGTCTTCGCCCGTCTCGGCTCGCACCTGTTCTTCGGGTTCACGGCGCTGACCACGATCGCGACGCTGACCGTTCTCATGATCGTCGGCGTGCGCCACCGCCTGCGGGCTCATCGCCGGTGAGGGCGCACCTGCGCTGGCGGCGAGGACTCCGCTGGCTGCCGCGATCACCCGGCTGTACGCGGTCTGGCGACCATGCAACGGTTCCTTCGTGATCGAACCAAGAAAGGCGACGCTCTCGGCTCGACGCACAACCGACCTGGGGCGGCGCCCGCGGCGGACGGTCGACGTACGCGACGCCCGGGTCACCGCGTCGGGTCGACCGGGGCGACTCGCTGACGAACCGTGATCGCCCGGTCGAGGCCGGTGAGCGAGAAGCGGCCGAGCAGTGCCGGCAGCGAACAGACCACCTCGAGCTCGCCGCCGGACTTGCGCGCCGCACCGGCGGCGCCGAGCAGCACACCCAGCCCGATGTCGTCCAGCACCGTGACGCCGTCGAGGTCCACCAGCAGCGTCGCCCCGCGGTGGCGGTAGACCGCTCGCGACAGTTCGTCGCGCAGCGTCGGCAGCGTGGCCAGATCGATCGCCCCGTCGATGACGATCACCGGCTGCCCGCCGACCGCCGTGAGCCGGCAACTCAGATCCACAGGCCGAGAGGATACCGAGCACCGCCGAGCTCGAACCGCACGAACGCACGAGCCCCGCGCTACGGCGGTTCGAGTCGCATCGTGACGTCCGCGGAGACGGTCACGTCCGGGAGCAGCATGCCGATCAGTGGCACGTCGGTGTGATCCACGTACCGGACGGTGGCGGTGACCGTGGCGTCGCCGGTGCTGATGCGCACGTCCAGCGGGGCGAGTCGCACCGCAGCGCGTGCTGCGCTCGTGCCTGCCCCGCTGGCGTCTGCGGCAACCGCAGCCGCCCGCGCGGCCTCGCGCGCGGCAAGCTCGACGGACAGCTGGTCGCGCACCACGACGGCGACCTGTACGACGCCGAGCAGCAGGACGCACAGCATCGGCAGGCAGAGGGCCAGTTCGACGGTCGCCTGCCCCGGATCCCGTGGCCGCCGTTCGTGTGGCGCCATCAGATCTTGCTCGTGACGGCGTCGAGCACGCTGTCGAACAGGCGGCCGATCTTGCCGGCACCTCCGCCGCCAGTGGCCCATGCCACGACGAGCAGCGCGATCAGCGCTGCGCCGAGCATCACCAGCGCGTACTCGGTGGTGGCCTGGCCGGCGTCGTCGGGTGTCAGGTACCAGCTGTGCAAACGGGCGATCAGTGAGCGCATGTCGAAATCTCCTTCGGAGCGAGTGGATCGGTCACCGCGTGTGCAGCGACGAGAAGGCTCCGAGGAGCAAGGGGACGATGGCCAGCAGGACGAACGACGGCAGCGTGCACAGCACGAGTGGGAGAGCGAGCCGGACCGGCAGCTGACGGGCGGCGGCGTCCACGGCGCGGCGGCGTTGTTGGCGCGCGTCCGAGGAGAGCCGCTCGAGCACGGGTGCGAGCGCGAGCCCGTAACGGTCGGCCGCGGCGAAGGAGTCGATCAGCGGTCGCGCCACCGGACCGAGCCCGTCGAGTGCGGCGAGCGCGTCGGCGAAGCGCTCCCCGGCGGCGGTCCGCGCAGTGACCATCCCGAACGCCGGCCGCACGTCCGACGGCATGTGCGGTGTCGCGACGGCGACGGCTGCCGACGGCAGGAACCCGGCGCGCACGGCCAGAACCACCAGGTCGATCGCGTCCGGGTAGGCCGCGTCGATCCGGCGCTGGCGGCAAGCGACAGCGCGCACGACACGCCAGCGTCTGAGGAACACCGCGCCGACGACGGCGGCCGCGGCGGTGAACGGTCCGGCGAGGATCGCCAGAGCGGCGAGGAGCAAGGCCGCAACGACCGACGGCGCGACGAGCGACACGCCCCGACCGCTCTGCCGGCGTGTCGCCGCCGGCGGATCGATGGTGCGAACGGGGATCGTCGGTCGGAGCGCGGCGCAGCACGCGGCGACGCCGCAAGCCACGCAGCTCCCGACCAGCACCGGGATCACTGCGCACCATGTCCGACGATGCGCCGCATCCACGACCAGCCGGCGAGGTTCAATGCCGCTCCCGCGACGAGGCAGATCGCACCGACGGGGGACGCGAGGTAGGTGTGGCGGTTGCGCGCGCCCGTGGCGAAGCTCCACGTGGCGAACGCGACGGGCACGATCGTCAGCACCCGCGCGCTCAACCTGGCCTGCGCGCTCTGGGCGCGGATGTCTGCCGCCATCGCCGCGCGGTCGCGGAGCACGGCACCGGCGCCGTCGAGCGTCGCGGCCGCAGGGCCCCCGATCGCCGCAGCGCAGCTGAGCGCCTGCGCCGCGAGCGCGACGTCGGCACTGTGGATCCTGGTGGCGACGACCTCGAGCGCGGTGCTCAACGGGTGACCCTCGACGACGAGGTCGCAGGCCGGGCCGAACGCCGCGGTCACCGCCCCGTGCGTGGGGGTGATCGACGTGAACGCCGCCACGAGCGGCTCGCCGACGCGCAACTCGCGCGACAACGCCTCCAGGTACTCGGCCAGTGCAACGCAGTCCACCGTCCGCGGCCGACGGACCCATCGCTGACGACGCCGTGGCGACGTGGCTTCTTCGCCGATGGAACGGCCGTCCGACACGGGTCGGGTGCGCCGACCGACGAGGAGTACGAGTAGAACCAGCGCTCCCACGCTCGACGCGATCATGGCCACACCTGACCGCACGCTGCTCGCCCGCGCTGACCGCCGCGGGCGGGAGCTTCGAACTGGCCCATCGGGCGACCGCCTTCGGCGAGCGGATGAGCCATTTCAGCGCCGCGCGCCGAAGCAGCGTGGCCGATGCCTCTCTCGCCGCGCTCGCTCACCGGCGGACCCGATCGATCGTGCCGTGGCGTTCGTGCCCGTCGACGAGCACGCGCACCGCTGCGCCGCCGGCCGGAACCGCGAGCACCTCGGCGACCTGCGCGACGCGGCGCGTGCCGTCGGCAGCACGGGCAACGTGGACCACCGCGTCGACTGCCCGATGAACGTGCTCGCGGATCGAGGCCAGAGGCCAGCCGGAGGTGTGCTGGACGACGAGCGATGCGATCCGCGCGAGCGCGTCCTCGGCGCTGTTGGCGTGCACCGTGGCCAGTGAGCCGTCGTGACCGGTGTTCAGCGCCTGGAGCAGGTCGACGGCCTCCGCACCCCTGATCTCGCCGACCACGAGTCGGTCGGGACGCAGGCGCAACGCGGTGCGCAGCAGGTCGGCGAGCACGATCGCGCCGACGCCGTCCGGCGAGACGGCACGGGTCTCCAGCCGCACGACGTGGGCGTGGTCGAGGCGCAGCTCAGCGACGTCTTCCAAGGTGATCAGCCGCTCACCAGGCGAGATGCGACCGGCGAGCGCGTTGAGCAGCGTGGTCTTGCCGGATGACGTCGCGCCGCTGACGACGACGTTGCAACGGCTGGCGACGAGCTGTTCGAGGACGGCGACGACTGCAGGAGTGGCGAACGCTGTCAGCGGAACGGCCTGCACGGCGAAGCGGCGGATGGCCAGCGCAGGCCCGTCGACGGCGACGGGTGGGATCGCCGCACACACGCGTGAGCCGTCGGCGAGCCGGGCGTCGACCATCGGCGACGACCTGTCAAGACGGCGTCCGATCGGGCTGAGGATGTGCTCGAGGGCGGTGAGGACCGCCGCCGTGCGCATCGTGCCGACGCGGTCGAGTCGGCCCTCGCGCTCGACCCAGACCTCGCGACCACGGTTGACGATGACCTCCGTGACAGCCGGATCGGACAGCCAACGTTCCAGCCCGCCGAGCGGGGCCTGCTCGGCGACCGCGTCGATCAGCTCGCTGGCGATCATGCCGCGCTGCGCAGCGGCTGCACGAGCGACCGTGGCAAGCGGGTCGTGAGCAGGCCGGCATCGACAGCACGCGCCACCGCCGGATCCAGCGGCACCTCGGCGATGACCGGCACGCCCAGTGCACGCTCGACGTCACGCGTGCTGAGCGCGCGACCCGACTCGACGATGAGCACGACGGCGGTCGGCGCGACCGTGATCCGGGCGGCACGACGTAGCGCGAGGAAGCAGGGTCGAATGACGAGCAGTGAAGCGCTCGCCACTTCGAGCAACTCGTCGGCCGGGACCCCGGTCCCGGCGTCGACCACGACGCCGTCGAGCGCGGCCAACGCATCGGCGAGCCGGGCCCAGTGGGCGTCGCTCGGCGGCGGATGCTGTCCCGACGAGACCAAGCGAAGCTGCTCGGTCACGGGCACCGCCAGCCGGCTGAGCGAGTCGCGAGAGGCGCTCGCGGACTGCAACCACTCGGCGACGCCGGGCCCGGCCGGATCCGGCACGCCGAGCGCGGTTGGACAGTCGCCGGCCAGATCGACGAGCAGTGTGGGTGTCGATCGTGCCGCGAGCAGCGCGATGACCGAGGCGATGACGGTGGTTCCGCTGCCGCCCTTGACGGTCCAGCAGACGATGGGTGCTCTCACGACAACCCCCAAGAACTCGATGAAGCGGCTCGATTGGGGGAAGGGCGCAGCCGACGGTACCGCCCACCTCGGCCGGTCCCAACCCGCGACGCCGAAGGCCCGGCGCACCTCGGGCCGCGGTCGGGTCAGGGCGTTACGGCACCTCGTTGATCAGCGGCTCGTCACGCACGAAGCGACCCAGGTTGTCGATGAACATCTCCGAGGCGCGCCGGCGTGACAAAGCGGTCCCGCCGGCGGCGTGGGGCGTGACCGTGACGTTCGGCATGTCCCACAGCGGGCTGTCCTTCGGGAGTGGCTCGACGGCGAACACGTCGAGCGCAGCCGCGCCGATCTGCCCGGACCTCAAGGCGGCGACGAGCGCCGGTTCGTCGATCAGCTCGCCCCGGCCGATGTTGACCAGATGCGCGCCGCGGCGCCTCGCGGCCAGCTCGGCGGGTCCGATGAGGTTGCGAGTGGCATCGTTCAGCGGGGCGGCGAGCACGAGGTCGTCGACGATCGTCAGCAGCTCGTCGAGGCGGTCGGTCGTCCACGTCTCACACGGTTCGGTGCCGGTTGGCGCCCGGCGGACACCGACCACGCGCATCCCGAACTGCGCGCCCAGCCGGGCCACCTCGCAGCCGATGCTGCCGAGGCCGACGACCCCGAGCGTGCGGCCTTCGACGTCGAGGTTGTCGGCAGGCCGCCACAGGTGGGCGCGCTGGTCGGCTTCGTACACGCGCGCTCGGCGGCACATCGCAAGCAGGTGCATGATCACCGAGTGCGCGATCGGCGCCGCCGAGGAGCCGGCGGACGTGGTCAACCGGACGCCACGCTGGCGGAAGGCCCCGAACACCGGGTTGTCCACCCCGACGTTGAACAGGTGCATCCAGCGCAGGCGCGGCGCCTCGATCGCGACCCGCAGGAAGGCACCCGTGCGACCTGTCTCGCCGCTGCCCGCGCCACCCGTCGGGTACAGGTCGGCCGAGAACGAGGCGATGTCGACCCTCGCCAGATCGGCGTCATCGACGGGCTCGGTGCCGCGCAGTTGCACCGTCTGCAAGCCCGGTGCGAGATCCTCCCAGTGCCGACCGTCCTCGGCGTACGCGTCGTCGGAGCAGAACAGCGTGAGGCTCAGGAGGACCGCACCTTCTTCGCCGCGAAGACCGCGAGCCCGACGAACGCAACGAGCATGATGAGTCGCTTCACTGCGGCGACAGTAATCCGGGGGCCTCGGTCCGCCAGCCGTCGGAGTAGCGTGCAACACGGAGGTGCGAGGGCACCTGGTGGGCTCCACCGCCTTCAAAGCGGCTGAGACGGGCGATCCCCGTCTGGCGGGTTCGATTCCCGTTCACCTCCGCCGCCTGACCAGGTGTTTTGTGCCCAGGAAGGGCTCATTGGTCACAGAATGGTCACATCGGTCGGAGCTTGTCCGTGTCCGGTCCCGGTTCATAGTGGTCATGTTGGCTCCGGTAGGTGGGTGACACTTTCGGGACTGGCTCCGGTAGCGGGTCTGTCGGGAACGCGGTGTAACTGGTTCTGGTCTGAGAGGGTGAGCGATGGCTCGCCTGAGAGTAGGACCAGTGTCCGATCAGACGGTTGCCGATGAGGAGCTCGCCCAGCAGCTCGTTGATCGAGCGTTGGCTGAGGGGGTGAAGTTGACCGGCCCGGGTGGTCTGCTCGGCGACCTGACCAAGCGGGTTCTTGAGGCCGGCTTGGAGGGTGAGATGGACGGACACCTCGGCTACGCGAAGCACGCCGTGGAGGGACGCGATGGTGACAACAGCCGCAACGGGACCCGGACGAAGACGGTGATCACTGATGTCGGTCCGGTCGACATCGAGGTGCCACGCGATCGCGACGGCACCTTCGATCCGGCGAT
>JBBQTN010000129.1:0-14499 GCA_038213195.1 Acidimicrobiales bacterium
GACTGGGTCAGCGAGTCGACCCCCTCCTCGACGCCGCCCTTGGCGACGCCGACCACCCAGGTGCCGTTCTGGTACGCGCCGGATTGCATCACCAGCGCGTTGTGGAACCCCTGGAGGATGTCCTGGCTCGGGTCGGGGACGTAGTGGATCGGGGTGTTGTAGCCGCACAGGATCAGCTCCACCCCCTGCAGGCCCATCACCCGGTAGCTCTCCGGCCAGCGCCGGTCGTTGCAGATCATCATCCCGACGAGGCCGCCGAACGCCCGCGACACGCCGAAACCGTCAGGGCTCGGCTCGAAGTAGTACCGCTCGGCGTGCTGGAACGGCCGGTCGGGCTCGTTCGTCTCGTGCCCGGGGATGTGCGACTTCTTGTACGTCGCGACGATCGAGCCGTCGCGCTCGACGAGGGTCTGCACGTTCCAGCGATGGCCGCCCTCGTCGAGCAGCGCGTAACCGAGGCAGAACCCGACGCCCAACCGGCGTGCCTCGTCGAACAGCGGCTGCGTCGCCGCGTTCGGCATCGACCGTTCGTACCAGTGGTCGGCGGTCGCGATGTCGTCGACGAACCAGCGCGGGAAGAACGTGGTCAGCGCGAGCTCCGGGTAGACGACGAGCTCGGCGCCGGCCGCGTGCGCCTCGCGCAGCAACGCGATCAGGCGCTGGACGACCTGGTCGCGAGAGTGGTCGCGCTGCACGGGGCCGAGCTGGGCGGCGGCGACGGTGACGACTCTCGACATCGCCGCCCGACCCTATCGGCCGGTCGAGTCCGGCCGAGGTGGCCCGCATCGCGAGGCCGGATGAACGCCTGGTTGCGCCGTGCAAGTATCGTGCCGCGCATGTCTGCAACCACATCGTCATCGACGGATCTCGACAGCTTCGCCGCCGACGCGACGGCGTTCCTCGACGCCAACCTGCCGCTGAAGGCCGCCGAGAAGAAGTTCGTGTGGGGCGAGGGCTCGGACAAGGTCTCCGGCATGGAGGAGAAGGATCGCAAGGAGGAGCTGCTCGACGTGCAGGACGCCTGCGCGTTCCGGCGGAAGCGCTTCGACGCCGGTTTCGGATGGATCACCGGGCCGAAGGAGTTCGGCGGCCAGGAGCTCACCGTGGCCCACGAGCGCGCCTACAACCAGCTCGAGTCGAAGTATCAGGCGCCGAACATGGGCGTGTTCACGATCGGCCTCGGGATGGTCGCGCCGACGATCCTCGCCCACGGCAGCGATCACGCCAAGGACCTCTACCTGACCAAGCTGTACCGCGGCGACCTCGTCGGCTGCCAGCTGTTCAGCGAGCCCGGCGCCGGCAGCGACCTCGCCAGCCTGCAGACCAAGGCGGAGAAGGACGGTGACGAGTGGGTCATCACCGGCCAGAAGGTGTGGACCTCCGGCGCGCACTACAGCGACATCGGCGAGATCATCGCCCGCACCGATCCGAACCTCCCCAAGCATCGCGGGCTGACCGGGTTCATCGTCG
This sequence comes from Acidimicrobiales bacterium, assembly GCA_038213195.1. Classification (GTDB taxonomy): domain Bacteria; phylum Actinomycetota; class Acidimicrobiia; order Acidimicrobiales; family Ilumatobacteraceae; genus JAODBQ01. Next base: position 1,471 of record JBBQTN010000129.1, read on the forward strand.
ACATGAAGGCACCCGGCGTGGAGATCCGCCCGCTGCGGCAGATGACCGGCGGGGCGAACTTCAACGAGGTGTTCTTCACCGAGGTGCACGTACCCGACGACCATCGCCTCGGCGACGTCAACAACGGCTGGAACGTCGCGTTGACCACCTTGATGAACGAGCGGGCGACGATCGGCGGTGGTGGCGGCGGTGGCAACAACCTGCTCACCAGGGCCATCGAGATGGTCCGCCACTTCGACCTGCAGGACGATCCGATCGTCCGGCAGGGGCTCGCCGACCTGATCATCCACCTGCGCGTGTCTGGCTTCACCAACCAGCGCGCCGCTGACAAGGTCAAGTCGGGCCAGCTCCCCGGTCCGGAGATGAGCATCGGCAAGCTCGCCGGTGCGCTCAACTCGACGCGGATGGTCGAGTTCGTCTCCTCGGTGCTCGGCCCGAGGGTCATCGCCGATACCGGCGAGTGGGGCACGTTCGCATGGAGCCAGCTCGTGCTCGGCAACCCGGGCGGCCACATCGCCGGCGGCAGCGACGAGATCATGCGCAACATCCTCGGCGAGCGGGTGCTCGGCCTGCAGAAGGATCCTGGCATCGACACGACGTCGGCGTTCAAGGACATCAGGGTCGGCACACAGAAGTCCTGAGCGCCGGCGCGGCGTCAGCCGTGGGCGTCGGCGTCGGCGCCCGCACCAGCCGGTGACCGGGCGGCGATGCCTTCAGCACGCGCCGCGTCCATCTTCTCGGTGGTCAGCCTCGGGATGGCGTAGAAGAGCAACAGCGTGCCGACTCCTCCGGCGAAGAACCATGGGGCGCGCAGCGCGGTGAGGCGTCCCCAGCGCGGTTCGACCAGCGCGACGACGATGCCGCCGAGTGCGGTCCCGATCGGCATCATCCCCCACGCGAAGAACCGGTACACGCTGTTGACCCGCCCGAGCAGCCGGTTGGGGATGATCGCCTGGCGCAGCGAGACCGTGATCACGTTCCACACCACCGCGACGGTCGAACCGAGCCCGAAGAACACCAACACCAAGGGCCACGACGAGGACAGCCCGATCGCGATCGGCTGGACAGCGGTCGACACGAGGGCCAGCCAGAGCGCCGGCCCGCTGCCGAGGCGCTCGCGGATCCACGGGGCGGTCGTGCCGCCGACGACCGCGCCGACGGCGGCGCCAGTCGTCAACACCGCGAACTCGATCGGCGAGGTGTGCAGCACCTCCTGCGCGAACAGCACCAGCGTCGCCAACTGCAGCGCGCCCAACCCGTTCATCACCCCGAGGATGATCGCCATCGGGCGCAGCAGCGAGTGGCCCCACAACCAGCGCACGCCCTCGCGCATGTCCGCCTTCCAGTCCGCCGGCGCGACGCCAGCCTCGGCGCCCAGCCGATCGTGCGATCGGAACTGACCGGCGAGGAGGGCGACGAGGCCGGCCGCGGCGGCGAACGATGCGGCGTCGACCACGAACGGCAGGAACAGCGCGCCGGCGATCAGCAGGCTGCCGAGCGGCGGCCCGACGAACGTGTTGGCCACCTGCTCGGCGGACCACATCCGCCCGTTGGCACGCTCGAGCTGATCCGTGGTCACGATGGCCGGGACGATGGTCTGCGCCGAGTTGTCGCGCAGTACCTCGGCGAACCCGAGCAACAGGCTCGAGAGGACGAGGATCACGTACAACGACGTCCGTGTGCCGACGACCGACTGGACGTGATCCGGATCGGGCAACGAGCTACCGAGCCCGAGCACCGCGATCGCCACCAACGCGGTGAGGATCGCTCGGCAGATGTCCATCACGACAATAGACTTGCGACGGTCGACGCGGTCCGTGATCACCCCCGCGGGCAACGTGAACACCAGCCAGGGCAGCTTCTGGGCCACTGCGACGAGGGCGATCAGGATCGGGTTGCGGGTCACCGCAGAAGCGAGCCACGGATAGCCGATCTGATCGATCCCGTCGCCGAGGTTGGAGATCACGCTCGCCGTGAACACCTTGCGGTAGTTGGCCCCGAGCGCGCCGTCAGTCATCGTCGGCACGGGGGTCGCCGAGCGCAGGCTCGTCGGTGGCGGCGAGGGCGAGCAACAGTCCGTGGACGACCGTGCCGCCGCGCGGCGTGGCGACGAACTCGGTGGCCAGCTGGTCGAGACGGTGAGCGAACTCGGCGACCCGATCCGGCGCGAGGCGGGCGTAGCGCAGCGTGATGTAGTCGTGCGCGCCGCTGCGGAAGCGGTCCCTGGCGTCGGCGAAGAACGCCGCCTTGTCGTCACCGTCGCCGGCGCTGGCGATGACGATCGTGCGGCCGGTGCGGCCCCAGTAGCGCTCGGTCATCGCCCGCACCTTGCGCGTGCGCACGACACGCATCAGCCCGGCGGCCTCGAGCACTTTGAGGTGGTGATCGATCGTGCCCTTCGGCCTGACCAGGGCGGCGGCGAGCTCGGTCGTGGTCGCGGCGCGCTCGAGCACGAGGTGCAGGATCGAGGTGCGCAACGGATCGCCGAGCGCCTTCAACTGCGCTGGTGTGTCGGCGCGCACCGTCGCGGCCAGCTCGTAGTCGGGGGGGTTGGTGACGACGTTCTCCGTCGCCTGCGCGCCAGCGCCGCCTCGTTCGACGACGTCCTCCGCCTCGTCCCGCTGGCGTTCCCCGGAGGCATTGTGCGACTTCTTCCGAACGTCCGACATAAATCGTACGTTACCGCGGCCTCACCTGGCAGACGACGTGACCATCCCGTGCTCGCTCGCCCACCGCCCGACGTCGCGACCTTCCAGCGCTGCGGCAAGGACGTCGGGGAACAGCTCCGGGGTACATGCGAACGACGGCACACCGAGCGATGCGAAGATCGCGGCCTGGTCGTGGTCGTACGCAGGGGCGCCCTCGTCACTCAACGCCAGCAGCACCACCACCGAGACGCCGGCGCGGACGAGTTCGTCGATGCGGCTGTGCAACAACCCGGCGTTGCCGCCCTCGAACAGGTCGCTGACGATGACCAGCACCGTTTCGGCCGGCCGGGTGACGAGCTGGCGGCAATATCCGATCGCCTGGGCGATGTCGGTCCCGCCACCGAGCTGGACCCCGAACAGCACATCGACCGGATCGTGCAACAGCTGAGTGAGATCGGCGACCGCAGTGTCGAAGGCGACGACGCTGGTGCGCAGCGCAGGGATCTGGGCCAGGACAGATCCGAACACGGCCGCGTAGACGACGCTGTCGGCCATCGAGCCGCTCTGGTCGATGGCGACGATGACGTCGCGGGCCAGACTGTGCTGGCGGCGGCCGTAGCCGATCAGGCGCTGCGGCACGATCGTGCGTTGCTCCGGCAGGTAGTGGCGCAGGTTGGCCTGGATGGTGTGCGGCCAGTCGATGTCCGCTGCCCTTGGTCGCCTGCCGCGCTGCGAGCGGGCGAGCGCACCGTGCACCGCCCGTTGGGTGCGCGACGCGAGCCGGCGCCGGATCTGCTCGACCACCTGGCCGACCACGGCGCGTGCCGTGGCCCGGGTCGTGTCGGGGAGCAGCTTGTTCAACTCGATCAGCAGGGCGACGAGGTGCAGGTCCGGCTCGATCGCCTGGAGCATCTCCGGCTCGAGGAGCAGCTGCTGCAGGCCGAGGCGGTCGATCGCGTCACGTTGCAGCACCTGCACGACCGGGGTCGGGAAGTAGCGGCGGATGTCCCCGAGCCATCTCGCCACCGACGGTGCGGAGCGCGCCAGACCACCCGACCGGCCTCCACCACTGGCACGGCGCGGCGGACGGGCGTCATAGATCGCGGCGAGTGCCGCATCGATCCGCAGGTCAGTGCCTTCCAACGTCACCCCCGTGCCATCGGCCTCCGGGTCGTTCGTGCCGCCGAGCACCATCCGCCATCGCCGCAGCCGCTCGTGATCGGACACCCGCGTTGCGGAGGCCGCGCGGGCGCCGTCGACCGCTGCGTCCCCACCCGTCGCGCTCACGCTGCCCGCCATGGACCGCAAGGTGGGCGCGCCGTGCGCCAACCACTGGCACGAACCGCGCCCACCCCGCCACACCCAGCGCGAGGTGGGCGCGCCGTGTGCCAAGCGCTGGCACGAACCGCGCCCACCTGCGGGCCGGGAGACGTGTGCGCGGGGGTCACTGGGGCACTCCGAGGAGGTGGCGCACGGTGACCATGGCCGCTCCGGCACGTGTCGGGTCGAGGTCGGGCCCGACACCGGGGTCGCCGGGTGCGACGTCGTGGGCGAGCAGCCGGCCCAGCTGCCGGCGCTCGGCCGCCTCGAAGCCGCCGAACGTGCGGCGCAGCAGCGGCGCTGTCGTCTGGAACGCGTCGGGGGCGAGCGACGAGACCCAGCCGTCGACCACCCCGAGCAGCTCCGCGTCGTGCACCAGCACCGTGCCGCTGCCGGCGAGGAAGCCCTCCACGAACGCAGCGCCCTCAGCAGGCGGGGTGCCGACCGACAGCGCCCGGGAGAGCCGGCGTTCGACCGTCGCCGCGTCCCACGTTCCACCGTCGTGGAGCAGTCGCGCGGCCCGCCCGCGGACCAGGCCATGCACGTCGGAGCGCTCGGTGACCTGGGCCAGCACGGCCGGCCACGCCGCGAGGCGCGCCGGATGGTCACACAGCGCGAGCGCCGCCTGCACGCCTGCGATCCGCTCCACCATCGTCGCTGCAGCCTCGTCGTCCAGCGAACGGCAGGCCCCGACCGCGCCGGCGAGCACGCGCACCACGAGCCCGTCGAACACCGCACGCAGCGAGCCCGCGTCGGTGGCGCGGACGTCGCCGTAGCGCAGCGCGGTGGCGAGCGGCTGCAGTGTGTCGATCACCTGCCCGATGTCGGGGTCGTGAGCCGCCTGCGCCGCGAGCCGGTGCACGACCGGCTGCACCGCCGCAGGCAGATCGGCGAGCAGCCCGAGATCGAGCACGGCGACGAGGTCGGCCAGCGCCGAGGCGCCCGCGGCGCGCTCGAGCAGACGACTGGTGGCGGCGGCCTCGACGGTGGTGCCGTGCCCGGCGAGCTCGATCAGCCGGATCGTCAGCTCCGGCTCCCACCGCAACCGCCACGTCTCGCGGAACGTGCCGCTGCTGCCGCGGCCCTCTTCGAGCGTGCCCCACCCCACCCCGAGGGCACGCAGCCTGTGCAGCAGCACCGAGCGGTTGCGGCCGGCGGGCGTACGCACGTCGAGCTCGATCGAGCGGCTCGTGGCCTCAGGTTTGAGGCGCGCCCGTCGTTGCTGTGCGGCGAGGTCGCGCGCGAGCGGGACCTGCGGCGCCTCGTCGGGCACGGTGCCGATCGCGTCGCCGACGACCAGCTCGTCCTGGATGAGCGCCATCCCATTGCCGGTGCCGGCGAGGACCGCGTCCGCTGCGTCGAGCACCTCCGCCAGGCCGGGGCGAGGACGGTCGCGGAGTGCGGCGAGGGTCGAGGCGGCGCGGGTGGCGGCGATGAGGTGGTCGGGCGAGGCCGGCATGTCGTGGCGGCGCAGCAGGCGCGCCGCATCGACGAACCAGCGCGTCACGCCCTCGCTGCCCGGGTGGGAGAAGACGTGCGCGTACCAACCTGGGCTGCGCACACCGGCCGCGTAGCCGGGACGGCCGTCGCTGCCCGCCGCGGCGAGACGGCGATGGGTCCACGGCACCCAGCTCACGCCGACCTTCACCTTGGCGATCCCGCGCAGCAGGCGCGCGTCGTCCCCGGCAGGAGGCAGTGGCGCGGTGAGCGCCGGCACGTGCCAGGCTCCGCAGACGACGGCGACACGTGCGCAGCCGTCGGCGAGGGCGCGCCGGATCGCCTGGCGCATGTGCGCCTCGCGGCGGGCCTCCGTCAACGTCGGCAGCGGGGCGCCCTCCCGCGCCGCAGCCATCGCCGCGCCGATCGCGCTGAACGCCGGTGCGCCGTCGCCGCGGTGCTCGATCACGTCATCCCACCACCGCTCCGGATCGGGGTCCCCCGCCGCCGCGGCCAGCGCGGCGAGCGGGTCCACCGGCTGGTGCGACCCAGTGTCGAACAGCGAGTCGCGATCGCCGGATGACGCGAGGACGTTCGCCAGCGGGAGGTCGATCGCGCGCACGCCGACGTCATGCCGGGCTGCCCACTCGAACGCGCACCACTCCGGGCTGAACGCCGCGAACGGCAGGAACGCCGCGCGGTCCGGCGCGTCGAGCACCCACCCGAGCAGCGCGACCGGTGGGGTGAGGTCCACGTGGCCGACCCACACCAGCGCCGGCGCGCAGTCGGCCGGCAGCTCGACGAGCACGACATCGGGCTGCCAGTCGTCGAGTGCGCGCAGCAACGAGCGCGCCGAGCCGGGCCCGTGGTGGCGGACCCCGAACAGCTCGACGTCGCCCATCATGCGCGCAGTCGGGACGCGGCTCAGCCGAGCTCGCGGCAGGCGTCGTAGAACTCGCCCCAGCCGTCGCGGTCGCGCACGACGCCTTCGAGGTACTCGCGCCAGGCCACGTCGTCGTGCACCGGGTCCTTGATCACCGCACCGAGGATCCCCGCGGCGACGTCGGCCGCGCCGAGCGTGCCGTTGCCGAAGTGCGCGGCGAGCGCGAGGCCGTTGGTGACGACCGAGATCGCCTCCGCCGTCGACAGCGAGCCGCTCGGCACCTTGAGGCTGACCCTGCCGTCCTCCGTCGCACCGCTGCGCAGCTCGCGGAACACGGTGACCACGCGGCGGATCTCCTCGTCGGCACTGGGCACCGCGGGCAACTCGAGCGCGGCGCCGAGCTGGGCGACGCGACGTCGCACGATCGCCACCTCCTCGTCGGGATCGGCCGGTAGTGGCAGGACCACCGTGTTGAACCGCCGGCGCAGCGCCGCCGACAGGTCGTTGACGCCGCGGTCACGGTCGTTGGCGGTGGCGATGAGGTTGAAGCCGGACACGGCCTGCACCTCGCTGGCCAGCTCCGGCACCGGCAGCGTCTTCTCGCTGAGAATCGTGACCAGCGCGTCCTGCACGTCGCTGGCCATCCGGGTCAGCTCCTCCACACGCGCGATCGCGCCGAGCTGCATCGCCCGGTAGATCGGGCTCGGCACCAGCGCCGCTTCACTCGGTCCGTCCGCGAGCAGCCGGGCGTAGTTCCACCCGTAGCGCAGGGTCTCCTCCGCCGTGCCGGCGGTGCCCTGGACGAGCAACGTCGAGTCCCCGCTGATCGCCGCGGCGAGGTGCTCGCTGACCCACGTCTTGGCGGTGCCGGGCACACCGAGGATCAGCAGCGAACGATCCGTGGCGAGCGTGGCCACCGCGATCTCGATCAGCCGGCGCTGGCCGACGTACTTCGGCGAGATCGGTGTGCCGTCGGGCGTCGCGCCGCCGAGCACGTAGGTGACGACGGCCCACGGCGAGAGCCGCCAGTTCGGCGGGCGCGGCCGATCGTCGGTGGCCGCGAGCGCCCTTAGCTCGCCGGCGAACTCGTCCTCTGCGTGTGGCCTGAGCACCTGGCCGGGACGGGCGGGAGCGGCGGTCATCCCGGCTCCAGCTCGTCGAGCATCCGCCGGCGCAGGCGGGCGAGATCGGCCAGCGAGAAGGCGAGGCCGATCGCGATCAGCGACGGGTTGACCCGGTCGAGCGCGGCGGCGATCGCGTCCAGCGCGTCGGGCCGAACCCGCGCGGCGAAGTTGGTCAGCACCGCCCGGTGGCTGACCCCGAACGCCCCGCTGTCGAGGCCGGCCGCGATCACCCGCGCCGACTGCTGGGGCGGCGCCTGGAGGACGGCCGCGAGCTCCTGCAAGGTCGGCAGGTCGGGCAGCTCGCCGATGGCCTCCGGGTCCGGTGCGCGCCGACCCGACGCCGCGAGCCGCGGCTCGTGCTCGACCAACCACGCCGCGAGCGGGCCGGCGGCGACGGACACCCGGGCCCGCCGGGTCGGGTCGGTGCGGTGCCGGGTGAGCAGCGGCCCGATCAGCTCCGGCGCCAACCGCCGGCCGGCGTGGACGACGGCGAGCAGCCACTCGTCCTCCAGGACCGGCCAGTCGGTGACGATCTGCCGCCAGGTCCGCGTCGCCGCGGGAGGCGTCAGCGGACGCGGATCGTCGGCCGGCGCGGCGAACGGCTGGCACGACTCGGCCGGGCGGAGCCCGGCGCGCCGCAGCACCGTGGTGGCCGCGGCCTGCTGGAGCAGGCGCTGCGACGGCGAGTCACGCGGCTCGTCCGCGGCGAGGTCGGCGAGCAGGCCGGCAGCCGGCGGCGGCGGCTCACGGCGGTTGCTGCCGAGCAACGCGACGGTGACCATCTCCCGCCACTGCTCGGCGACGGCCGTCACGATGCCAGCCCGGGATCGACGAACCCGCTGTCGGCGACGGGGCCGATGTCGACGGTGCGGTCGGGAAGCTGCACGGTCAGCGGCACCAGCCCGCCCGCGGTCCACTCGCACACGAGCAGCGCCGGCCGGCCGCCGCTGCAGGCGAGCAGCATCGCCAGACCGTCGTCGCCGGACCGCACGGCCAGCGGCAACGACCCGGTCCTGTCGGTGAGCACCCACCGCCGGCCGGTCTTGGCCGGGGCCGCGAACAGGCACACCGGCGTGCGCTCCACCCACGGCTCGGCGATGAACGCATCGCCGATCGCCGCGCACGCCTCGGCCACCGTCGCCTGTTGCACGACGCCGCCGACAGCGGGCGCCCGCACCTCGCCGGCGTCAGACGGCTCGCGGCGCACGAGCAGGGCGCGCAGACCGGCGCCCGGGTAGCGGAACAGGTCGGCGTGCACCACGGTCCCCACGCGCAGCGATGCGTCCAGCGTCTGCCGGTATGCCGCGAACGACAGGATCATCGCCCAGCTGCCCGACGCGGCGCCGCGCAGCCACACGCGGCGGACCTCGATGCGATCTTCGCGGGTGTCGCTACGACCCATCACCATCCACTCGTCCGTCTCGGGCACACCGGCGAGCACGTCGGCCTGGCGGACCTGCCAACCGAGGGCGACGGCGACCGAGTCTGCCAACGCGGGTGGGAGTGCGCCGAGGTGGCAGCCGGCCCGCGCGAGGAGATGCAGGACACCGAGCTCGGCCAGCACGTGATCGTGCCAGTCGGGTTGGGCGCCGACCACGCCGGCGAGACGGCGGACGCGGTTGGCCAGCCCGCCGACCTGGGCGTCGACGAGCCGGGCAGCGAGGCCGTCCCACGTCGCGTACCGGGCGAGCGCCGGGTCCGACAGCCCGGTGCGCACCCGATCGTCGAGCCAGCGGTCGAGCTCGACGAGGCCGGCGCGCATCCGTGCGACGCGGTCGTCGCGACCGCTCGTCGGCTCGGGCTGCGGCGCAGGCGGTGGCTCCTGTGACCCTGCTTGAGCTGCCGCTGGCGTGGCCGCGACCCCGCCGTCGTCGACGGGCGCGGCCGGCGCGCCGGCCTCGATGCGGCGGGCGATCCATGAGGCGAGACCGGCTGGTGCGATCGCCGTCGGGACCTGGCCGCGGGTCCACAGCAGCAGCAGCGCGAGGGCGTGCTTGCACGGGAACACCCGGCTCGGGCATGTGCACCGGAACGCGACGCCGACGTGGTCGACGACGGTGTCGTACGGCTCGGCGCTGGAGCCCGCGCAGCGACCCCACACCGCGCGAGCGTCGCAACCGAGCCCGCTCCAACGCGCCGGCACGGCCAACGGCTGGGCGGCCGCGATCGCCGACTGCCGCGGTGCGAGCGCGAGCACCTGCTCCACCGCCCATCGTCCGCGATCCTCACCTCCAGCTCCTCCGGCCATCACCGCTCACGGTACAGAAGGGGTGCGCGACAGCAAGGAGGCTTCCCCGGTCACTCGGCGTGCGCGCGGTGCGCCCAGACGCCATACAGCGGGTCACCGGCCAGGTGCGGCGGCGTCAGCAGCGCGGCCTGTGGTTCCTGCCACCCGCCCGAACGGCGGAAGTACTCGCTCACGATCGTGCAGTGCCCCTCGTCGTCGGAGGCCACCCAGCCGTGGATCGCCTTCGACGGGAAGCAGCGGTTGGAGAACGTGCACACGAACGGCGCGCCCGGACGCACCACCCGGTAGACCTCCCGGAACACCTCGATCGGCCGCGTCAGGTAGTCGACGGACACGCAGCAGACCGCGGCGTCGAACTGCTCGTCGTTGAACGGCAGCGCGGGGTCGGCGTTGAGGTCGTGCACGACCCGCGTCGCGGCGAGCGTGTTGGCGTCGAGCTCGGCGGCGTTCATCCCGAGGACGACGAGCTCGCGTGGCGGCGCGAGGAAGTGCGACGTCCACGACGACATCAGGTCGAGCACCGTCCCATCGATGCCGAGGTGCCGGTACAGCTCGCCGACGGTGGCGATCGCACGATCGTCGATGTGGGTGACGAGCCGCGTCGGACCGTAGAAGCCGCGATCCGGTGATTCGTCCGAGCGCCGGAAGAAGCCGGCGGGGAAACCCGTGCGCATCGGTGTCGGGTGACGTCGGTGACATCTGCACATGCTCGCAGGCCGATCTGCGGACGCGACCGGCGGGTGGTCGCTACTCTCGTGTCATGCCTCGGGGTGACGAAGCCGGCGACGTCCGGTTGCACGGCACGGAGATCGCCGAGAGCGTGCTCGACCTGATCGGCGACACGCCTCTCGTCGTGCTCAAGCGGGTCAGCGAGATCCACGGGCTGCGCTGCGTGCTGGCGATGAAGATGGAGACCACGAACCCCGGCGGCTCGGCCAAGGACCGCCCGGCGTTGGAGATGATCCTTGCCGCCGAACGAGACGGACTGCTCCAACCCGGCGGCACCATCGTCGAGCCGACGAGCGGCAACACAGGGGTCGGCCTCGCGATCGTCGCCGCGCAGCGCGGCTACACCTGCGTGTTCGTGATGACCGACAAGGTCGCCCCGGAGAAGATCTCGCTGCTGCGCGCCTACGGCGCGGAGGTCGTCGTCTGCCCGGTCGCCGTCGCGCCAGAGGATCCGCAGAGCTACTACTCGGTCGCCGAGCGGCTGACCACGGAGCGCAAGGCGTTCCGCCCCAACCAGTACGCCAACCCGAACAACCCGCGGGCCCACGAGCAGACCACGGGACCCGAGCTGTGGCGCCAGACCGGCGGCCGGATCACCCACTTCGTCGCCGGCGCGGGGACGTGCGGCACGATCACCGGCGTCGCCCGCTACCTCAAGCAGCAGAACCCGGCGATCAAGATCATCGCCGCCGATCCGGACGCGTCGGTGTTCTCCGGTGGATCTGGCCGGCCGTACCTCGTCGAAGGCGTCGGCGAGGACTTCTTCCCCGCGGCCTGGCAGCCGGAGCTGTACGACGACGTCATCCCGATCAGCGACGCGGAGAGCTTCCTCACGGCTCGCGAGGTCAGCCGTGAAGAGGGCATCCTCATCGGCGGGTCTGGTGGGATGGCGGTCGCGGCGGCGATCAAGGTCGCCGAGCGCGCCGGCCCGGACGACATCGTCGTGGTGCTCAACCCCGACTCAGGGCGTGGCTACCTGTCGCGGGTCTTCGACGACGAGTGGATGGCCAACTACGGGTTCACCCGCGACTGCGATCAATGTGTCGGCGCCGTCCTCGAGACCCGCGGCAACACGCCGCAGCTGTTGTACGTCAACCCCTCGCACACGGTACGCCAGGCGATCGACGTGATGCGTTCCAACGGGATCAGCCAGCTTCCCGTGTGCAAGAACACCCCGCCGTTCGCGTTCGCGGAGGTGTCCGGTTCCGTGGACGAGCTGGACATGATGGAAGCGGTCCACCACGACCCGGGCGTGATGGCGACGGCGGTCGAGAAGGTGATGGGGCCAAAGCTGCCGACCATCGGTGTCGGCCAGAAGATCGAGCTCGCAGTCGCGATGCTCGACGCTTCCCCGGCGCTGCTGGTCCTCTCCGGCGGCCGTCCGCTGAGCGTCCTCACCCGCACCGACCTGCTCACCTACTTCGAAGCCGTGGCGGGTGCTGCCGATGGGTGAGGGCGCCGTGCAGGACGGCTGGGGCTTCGAGACCCGTGCCATCCACGCCGGACAGGAGCCGGACGCGGCCAGCGGTGCCGTCGTCACGCCGATCACGCTCAGCACGACGTTCGCGCAGGACGGCGTCGGAGGGCACAAGGGGTTCGAGTACTCGCGCAGCGGCAACCCGACGCGTGCCGCGCTCGAGGCCAACGTCGCCTCGCTGGAAGGCGCTCGCCACGGGTTGGCCTTCGCCAGCGGTCTCGCCGCCGAGGACAACGTGCTGCGCCTGCTCGGCGCCGGCGATCGGGTGCTGCTCGGCAACGACGCCTACGGCGGCACCTTCCGGCTGATCGCCAAGGTGCACACCCATCTCGCGTGGTCGGCGGTCGACCTGCTCGACACCTCTGGGCTCGCGGTGAACTGGCCGGGCGATACGCGGCTGGTCTGGTTGGAGACGCCGACCAACCCGCTGCTGCGCTGCTTCGACATCGAGGCGATCTGTGCCATCGCCCACGCTCGCGGCGCGCTGGTGTGCGTCGACAACACGTTCGCGACGCCGTTCCTGCAGCAGCCGCTGCGCCACGGCGCCGATGTCGTCGTGCACTCGAGCACCAAGTACCTGGGCGGTCACAGCGACGTCGTCGGCGGGTTCCTCGCCCTCGACGACGATGCGCTCGCCGATCGGCTCCGGTTCTCTCAGAACGCGGCCGGTGCAGTGCCGTCCCCGTTCGACTGCTACCTCGTGCTGCGCGGCGTGAAGACGCTCGCGGTACGGATGGAACGGCACTGCTCGAACGCCCGGGCCATCGTCGATCTGCTGGTCGGACATCCCGCAGTGGAGCGAGTGCTCTACCCGCAACTCCCCGACCATCCCGGCCACGCTGCGGCCGCCGCGCAGATGTCGGACTTCGGGGGCATGGTCAGTTTCACGCTGCGCCGTGGTGAGGACGCCGCGTTGGCGCTGGCGTCGCGCACGCGCCTGTTCACGCTCGCGGAGTCACTCGGCGCGGTGGAGAGCCTGATCGAGCACCCGGGCCGGATGACCCACGCGTCCGTCGCCGGTTCGCCGCTCGAGGTGCCCGACAACCTGATCCGCCTCTCCGTCGGGATCGAGTCGGCCGCCGACCTCGTCGCCGACCTCTCCGAAGCGCTGTCCTGACGCACCGCGGCGGCCTCGGGGCTGGCGAGTCCCGGGTGGACTCGCC
>JBBQTN010000130.1:0-14476 GCA_038213195.1 Acidimicrobiales bacterium
AGGATCCACGGCAGCGCCTACTCGCTGATCGACTACAACCGCGCCGGCGTGCCGCTCGTCGAGATCGTCAGCCGCCCGGACATCCGCACCGCTGAGCAGGCCCGCCAGTACGTCACAGAGCTGCGCGCGATCCTGCTCGCCGTGGGCGCCTCCGATGCGAAGATGGAGGAGGGTTCGATGCGCGTCGACGCCAACGTCAGCGTGCACCACCCCGGCGAGCCACTCGGCACGCGGTGCGAGATCAAGAACGTCAACAGCGTGCGTTCGTTGGGTCGGGCGATCGAGTACGAGATGCGCCGCCAGATCGAGCTGATCGAGGGCGGCGACCGGATCCGCCAGGAGACCCGCCACTGGAACGAGAACGACGGCCGCACGCACACGTTGCGCAGCAAGGAGGACGCCGACGACTACCGCTACTTCCTCGAGCCGGACCTCGTACCGCTTGCTCCGTCGGCGGAGTGGATCGAGCGGGTGCGCGAGGCGATGCCGATGCTCCCTGCGGCACGCCGCAAGCGCCTCGCGGCTGCGACCGGCGTCGAGCCCGACAGCGAAGCGGCGATGGTCGTGGTCGATCGTGGCCAGGACGACTACGTGCTGGCGGTCGGTCACCTCGGAGGTGATCTCACCCGCGCCCTCGTCCACGTCAAGGAGGCGTTCGCCGATCAGGGCCCCGAGCCGGTCGTCCCCGCCGAGGACCTCGCCGTGCTGACGCGGATGGAGACCGGCGGCAAGCTGACCACGACCCAGGCCAAGACGGTCCTCGGCGAACTGCTCGCCAACGCGGGCGGCGATGCGGCCGCGATCGCTGCGGCGAAGGGGTTCGAGGCGATGGATGCCGCGTCGCTGGAGACGCTGGTCGACGAGGCGATCGCCGCGAACGCCGAGCTGTGGGCGAAGTTCACCGGCGGAGAGGGCAAGGCGATGGGCGCGCTCGTCGGCGCCGTGATGAAGGCCAGCAAGGGCAAGGCCGACGGCAAGGCCGTCACCGCACTGCTCGACGCCCGCCGGAGCTGATCCGGAGGCGAGGGGTCTACAGCTCGCCGGCGGCGATCATCTCCATCGCTCGGCGGCACGTGCGGTTGAACGCGTCGGCAGCCATCTCCAGGTGGGCCTCGGGCGTGTTCTCCTCCTTGGTGTGCGACAGCCCGTCGATCGACGACGAGAAGATCATCACCGTCGGCACCTCGCGGGCCATCTCGCTGGCGTCGTGCAACGCGCCTGACGGCAGCACGACACCGTGACCCTCGACGGCCTTCACCGAATCGCGCGCTGCGGCGAGGAGCGCAGGGTGGAACGGCATCGGCGGGATCCGGAAGATGTGCTCGAACTCGACCGTGCAGCCCTCTGCCGTCGCGGCCGCGTGCGCAGCGGCGATCGACTCGGCGTACATCGCCGCCAGCGACGACGCGGCGATGTGGCGCATGTCCAGCGTGATCCGCGTTTCCCCGGCCGTGGCGGTGACGACACCCGGCCACAGAGATGCGCTGCCGACCGTGGTGACCCCATCGTGGCGCCGCGCGATCTCGGCGACCTCGAGCGCGAAGCGCGCCGCAGCGCGGAAGCTGTCCCGGCGCATGTCCATCGGCATCGTGCCGGCATGCGACGCCTGCCCGCGGAAGATCAGCCGCTCCCGCTCGATCCCCTTCGTGCCGGTGACGGTGCAGATCCCCAGCCCCATCGACTCCAGCACCGGCCCCTGCTCGATGTGCACCTCTGCGTAGGCCTTCACGCCCGCCATCCGCGTGCGCGCCGCGTCGAGGTTGTCGATGTCGACGCCGTGGGCGGTGAGGACGTCGGGCAGGTTGTTGCCGTCCTTGTCGGTGAGGCCGCGGAGGATCTCGACGTCGAGGGTGCCGACGCACGCGGCGCTACCGAACAGGCTGCGGCTGAACCGTGCGCCTTCCTCGTCGGCCCAGTCGACCAGCGCCACCGTGACCGCAGGCTTGCCTTCGGCGGCGAGCGACCGCAACAGCTCGAGGCCGGACATCACGCCGAGCGCACCGTCCAGCCAGCCGCCTTTTGGCACGCTGTCCAGGTGGCTGCCGACGACGAGCGTGTCGTCGCTCGTGCCGCGCAGCACCGCCCACATGTTCCCGGCGGCGTCGGTGTCGACCTCGACCGGCAGCGTCGACAGCGATTCGCGCAGCATCGCCCTCGCCTCCAGCCACTCCGGGGTCCACGCCAGCCGGCGCGAGCCCTCCGGGCCGCCGGTGCGCGCGTCGAGGGCGCGGAGGTCGGCGACGACGCGCGACGGCTGGTAGGTGGCGGCGGTCGCTGTCATCGCCGCAAAATAGCTGCCGCCGACGGCCGCGGCGCGAGAGGCTGAGCGGATGGCGATCGAGATTCGCACTCCCGACACCGACGACGTCGTGCCGATGTTCAACGCCGACGGCCGTGCGTTCGGCTTCGCCTACACGCCGGAGGTGATCGAGGAGCGGATGGCGGTGATCGACCTGTCGCGCTACCGCATCGCCGTCGAGCACGGCGCGGTGGTCGGAGTGATCGGCTCGTTCTCGTTCGACGTGACGCTGCCGGGCGGGACGACGGTCCCGATGGGGGCGGTGACGTGGGTCGGCGTCGCGGCGACGCACCGCCGCCAGGGTCTGTTGCGCCGGATGATGGATGTCATCCACGACGACATCGACGGTCGCGGCGAGCCGGTGGCGATGCTGTTCGCCAGCGAGGGCGGGATCTACGAGCGCTTCGGCTACGGCGCGGGGACGCACAGCTGGCGGACCGCGATCGAGCGAAGCGAGGCGACGTTGCGGCCGGAGCTGGCAGTGTCACCAGGGAGCGTTCGCTACGTCGAAGGTGACGCGGCCGCCGGTCACGTGGCGGCGCTGTGGGAGCGCTACCGGCGGACGCGACCCGGTGAGACGAGCCGGAGCGGCGTCTGGCAGCGGTCGCTGTTCGAGCAGCGCCAGAAACCTCAGGGCTCGTCGACACCGGCGCTGTACCTCGCCCACGACAACGGCTACGCGATCTATCGGATCGACCCCGAGTTCGGGCACGGACGGCCGGCACACCGGCTCGACATCGTCGAGCTCGTCGCGCTCACCGACGAGGCGCGCCTCGCGTTGTGGCACACCCTGCTCGGCGTGGACCTGGTCGGCACGATCACCTCGCGGCAGATCCCGCTCGACGACCCACTGCCGTACCTGCTGACCAACCCGCGGGTCGTGCGCACCACCGGGCTCGACGACGGCGTGTGGGTGCACGTCCGCAAGGTCGCGACGTGCTTCGCGGCGCGGACGTACCGCACCACCGACCGGCTCGTCGTCGAGGTCGACGGCGAACGGTTCGCGATCGACGGCGCTCCGGAAGGCGCATCTGTGCAGCGGGTGCGCACCCGCCCCGACCTCGTCGCCACGGCGGATGGGATCGGCGCGTTGTTGCTCGGCGGCGTCTCGCCCACGCGGCTGGCCTGCGGCCGTCGCCTGACCGCGCGCAACGACGACGCGCTGCGCCGTGCAGAGCTGTTCTTCCCGTCCTCCGTGGCGCCGATGTCGCAGACGTCGTACTGATCGCCGGGAACCTTCGAGACCGCTCGGGTGTCATCACGCCATGACGATCGCCGGGGTGGGATGCGCCGACGAGGGCGGCTCGTTCGTCCACGTCGAGGGCGCCGCGACGTTCGGCGACGTCTATCGCGAGCACTACGACCACCTGGTGCGCGTCGCCTACCTGATCGTCGGCTCGTCGGCGGCCGCTGAGGACGTGACCCAGGAGGCCTTCGCCAAGCTCCATGCGCGGTTCCAGCGGGTGCGCAACCCGGGCGGTTGGTTGCGCACGGTGGTGGTCAACGGCGCCAAGAACGAAGTGCGTCGCCAGGGCGCGGTCCGCCGGCTGCGCGAGCGGCTGCACGGCCCGGCGCGCCTGGCGGAGGCGACGCCCGAGGCGGGCTCGGAGCTGATCGGGTCGTTGCGCCGGTTGCCCGCGCGGCAGCGCGCCGTGGTGGTGCTGCGGTTCTACGCGGACTTGACAGAAGCCGACATCGCCGATGCGCTTGGCATGCGCACCGGCACCGTGAAGTCGTCTCTGCACCGCGCCCTCGGCGCGCTGCGCGACCAGATGGGATCGGAGGATCGATGAGTGAGCGAAGCGAGCGAATCGTCAGGCAGGTTGGTCCGGTGCGCAGCACCGGGTCGCTCATCCGCACACCGCCGCAGGCGGTCGACAGATGAGCGTCGACCTGCGCGACGAGTTGCAGCGCGAGGCGGCCCGGGTGACCCCCGGCGGGTCGTTGCCAGACGTCATGGTCCGGGTGCGCCGCCGACGCCTGCGCCGCCGGGTCGCGTTCGCCGCCGGCCTCGGCGCGCTGCTCGTCGTCGCCGGCCTGGCCGGGATCGTCGCCAGGCGGCGTGACCGCAACGTCAATCCGGCGGTCAGCCCGCTCGCGCAGATCTCGGCGATCGTCACCCCCGGGGCACCGGTCGGTGCTGGCGCGGTGGCGGCGCCGAGCGGCGGGTACTCGCGCACCCTTGACAGCTACGACGCCACCGCCGAGCAGGGTGCGTGGACGGTGGTCGTGCGTGCCGCGAACGGGTCGCTCGGGCTGCACAGCGCCGTCGTGTCGTATCCGGTCCCGAAGCCGGTGCTCGCCCGCCAGGTTCGCATCGGCGACGTCGTCGGGGGGATGACAGAACGCGAGGTCGCCTGGCCGATCGCCGGTGGCTACGCCAAGGTCCACGGCGACCTGCCGGACTCGCAGCTCGTGGCGATCGCCGCAGCGACGCGCATCGTCGACCATCGACCGGTCGTCGGATCCGTGGTGGGGCTCACGGTCGGCCCGTCACGCCCGTACCGCGCCGTCCACGTCGACGAGGTCCGGATGTACGACCTCGCGACCGCGGACACCGTGCTGGGCTTCGTGTACACCGACGTCGAGGTCAGCGGGGGCTTCGAGGACCAGCTGTTCGCCGGCACCCCGAGCACAGGGTTCACCGTGCACGGCCATCCGGCCGTGATCTCGACGGTCAACGGCGGCAACGCGACGATCGCCTGGGAACCTGCGCCCGGCGTGGTCGCCGACGTCGGCTACAGCGGGCGGCAACTCGACGACCTCGCAATCGCCGCGCTGGTCGACCTCGCCAACCGGTCGACGACGCTCGACGCGCTGGCGTGGGCGGCGACGCAGCCGCAGGTGATCGCCGGCCACAACGGGCCGAGTGACATGTGAGGTCCGGTCCCTCCTACGATCAGCGCAACGGGCCGCAGCGCCCGCACACCGGGGGTACCAGATGCCGAAGCTGACCGACCAGGAGATCGACGCGTTCTTCGCCGAGCCGGGCCACCTCGTGCGCATCGCCACCGTCGACGCCGACGGGATGCCGCGCAACGTGCCGCTGTGGTTCATCGCCCACGAGGGTCGGGTCGTGTTCACGCCGCGGATCCGCTCCGTCCTGCTCGACAACGTCCGGCGCGACCCCCGGATCGGGTTGACGATCGACGAGGAGGCGTTGCCGTACCGCAAGGTCACGATCCAGGGCGTGGTGGAGGTGCTGCACGAGCCGGGCGAGGACGACGTGTGGCGCGACCTCTACCTCGACATCGCCCAGCGCTACGTGCCAGAAGAAGGCGCGCGGGCGTACGTCACGGGCACCGACGACCAGCCGCGTGCGCTGCTCGGCGTGGCATTGGCGACGAGCAAGGTCCAGAGTTGGCGGATGCCGGTCGGCGACGAGCACGGCACCGGCATCTGGGCGCGTCGCTACTACCTCGACGGCACCAAGTTCGCGACCGCCGCCGACGAGGCCTGATCGCCGCGCCGGCGACTGGATAGGTTGCGGCCATGGCCGTGTACCTCTGTCACCAGTTCCCCGACTTGCACGAGCACGGCGCGACGGTGCTCGCCGCCGAGCCAGGCCGGGTGCTGCTCGATCGCTCGGCCCTGCACCCCGGCGGCGGCGGGCAGGTCAGCGACACCGGCTGGGTCGAGCACGCCGGGGGGAAGGTGGCGATCGTCGGCATCGAAGTCGTTGCCGACGACGTGTGGCACGTGCTCGGCGAGCCGGTCGAGCTGAGCGGCGAGGTGGTCGTGCGCGTCGACGCGGCGCGCCGGGCGCGGGTCGCCCAGCTGCACACCGATTCCCACCTCCTCAACGCGATCGTCTTCGAGCGCTTCCCCGGCACCCTGGTCACCGGCGCCCAGATCAACGACGACGGCACGGGCCGGATGGACTTCGACCTGTCGGAGATCGACAACGACGTCCTTCGCAGTCTCGACGCGGACGTCAACGCGATCATCCGCCGCGAGGTCGAGGTGCGCAGCATCTACGTCTCCGCTGCGGATGCCGGTGAGACCGCCGGGCTCGTCCGCAGCCTGTCGGTCGCGCCGCCACCGACGCCCGGCGGCCAACTGCGGGTGATCGAGATCGCCGGCGTCGACCGCCAGGCGTGCGGTGGGACGCACCTCGCCAACACCGGCGAGTCGCGGCCGTTCCGGATCACGAAGGTGGAGAGCAAGGGCAAGCGCAACCGGCGGATCCGGTTCGTGCTCGACTGACCGATGAGATCCACCGCGGTCGTCGGTCTGTGTCGAGACAGGCGCGATGGGGCGCCCGACACGGCTGGAGGAACTTGGTGAGCAGCGCGGCGTTCCACGACACGATGGTGGCGCACGTCGAATCGGCGAGCATGCCGGGGTTGATCGCGCTCGTCGCCCACGACGGCGAGGTCGACGTCGAGATCATCGGCAGCAAGACGTTCGGTGACCCGCGGCCGATGGGACGCGACGCGATCTTCCGCATCGCCTCGCTGACCAAACCGATCGTCGCTGCGGTCGCGATGATGCTCGTCGACGACGGCACGTTGCGCCTGGACGAGCCGGTCGATGAGCTGCTGCCGGAGCTCGCCGACCGCAGGGTGTTGCGCACGCTCGGCTCGGCGCTCGACGACACGGTGCCTGCGCAGCGGCCGATCACGCTGGAGGACGTGCTCTCGTTCCGCCTCGGCTTCGGCTGCATCATGGAGCCGCCCGGCACACACCCGATCCAGACCGCCGAGGAGGATCTGCAGCTGGCGACGCTCGGGCCGCCGTGGCCGCCGCCGGCGTTCGGCAACGACGAGTGGATCCGCCGCCTCGGCACGCTGCCGCTGATGGAGCAGCCCGGGGCGCAGTGGCGGTACAACACGGGGTCGCAGGTGCTCGGTGTGCTGCTCGAGCGGGCCGTGGGCCGGCCGCTCGAGGCCGTGCTGCGCGACCGGTTGTTCGACCCGCTCGGGATGGTCGACACCGCGTTCTTCGTGCCGGCCGGCAAGCGCGATCGGTTCACCACCGCATATGCGCCGGATCCGCAGTCGGGGGAGCTGCACGTGCTCGACCGCAACGACGACACGAGTTGGTGGGCGCTCCCGCCGGCATTGCCGAACGGCGCCGGCTGGCTGGTGTCGACGATCGACGACTACTGGGCGTTCGCGTCGATGATGGCGGCCGGCGGCGCGCACGACGGCGAGCGCCTGCTCAGCGAGGACTCGTTCCGGTCGATGACCACCGATCGGCTGACCTCCGCGCAGCGCCAGGGTGCGACGCTGTTCCTCGGCGAAGGCGGCTGGGGCCTGGGGATGGGCACGCCGGCCGAAGGACGCGGCGGGTTCGGCTGGGAAGGTGGGACCGGCACGACATGGCGCACCGACCCGGCTCGCGGGCTGACCGGGATCCTGTTCACGCAGCGGGCGATGACCTCGCCGACCGAGCCGACCGTGTTCACCGACTTCTGGTCAGCGGCCGCCGACCTCGCCGGCCTCCCCACGCGCTGACGGCGACCGGCCAGACCCGGCCGCCGGGCCGCCCGGGCCGCCCGGTCCACGCTGGTCCAGGATCTGCCCATTTCTGAGCAGCTCCCGTCCCAGCGTCGGGCTCTGATCCGGCGGTGCTGGTTGGCGGGCAGGCGGGCGGCTGGCGGGCGGTGCCGGGTGTCAGGGCAGGGGGCGGCCGCGGAGGGCGGCGATGGCGGCGGGGACGGCGATGCCCGTCGAGAGGTCGGACGAGTCGACGGGCGTTTGCCACGTCGTCGTCAGCGGGACGTGCCCGGCCCAGTGCGGCCCGTCGAGGTCGTCGGGCTCGTCGATCGGGTCGCCGGCGCGGATCTTCGCCGACATCTCCGTCAGCGCCACCGCGATCACCATCGTCTTGCGGATCTCGGCCTCGTTCGGCGGCCGCCCGGTGTCCCAGGTCGCCACGACGTGGTCGCTGACCAGCCGCAACGCCTCGATGTGCTCGCCAGCGTCGTCGACGCGCCGCGCCATGCCACGCACGACGACGCCGCGGTAGTTCATCGAGTTGTGGAACGGGCTGCGCCCGACCACGAGCCCGTCCAGGATCGTCACGGTGATGCAGATGTCCGTGCCGGCTGCAGCACGCAACGCGTGGTTGGCCGCCGACCCGTGGACGTACAGCCACTCGTCGGTGCGGCCGTAGGCCATCGGCAGCACGATCGGTCCGTCCGGCGTGGTCACCCCGACGTGGGCGACGAGTCCGGCGTCGAGCACAGCGAAGATCTCGTCGCGGTCGTACTCGGCGCGGATCGCGCCACGGCGCAGGCGCACCCGGTCGGAGGCGGGCCCTGGACGTTCGCCGTCAGTCGTCGACATCCCGCCATCCTCGCGGCTCACCGCGGGCGTCGCAGCGACACTTTCACCGCAGCTCGACACCCCACTCGATCGTGTCGCGCAGCAGCGGTTTGAGCACCTTGCCGCCTGCGTTGCGCGGCAGCGGCTCGTCGCGGAAGGCGATGTACTGCGGCACCTTGAAGTCGGCGATCAGCTCGCCCGCCCAGGTGCGCAGCGCAGCGGCCGTCGGCGCGGTCCCCGGCATGGCGACGACGACGGCGCCGACCTTCTCGCCCATCATCGGATCGGGCACGCCGAGTACGGCCACCTCGAACACATCCGGGTGCTGCACGAGCGCGTTCTCGACCTCGACGCAGTACACGTTCTCGCCGCCGCGGTTGACCATGTCCTTCTTGCGGTCGACGATCTGCACGAAACCGTCGGCGTCGACGAGCGCGAGGTCGCCGGTGTGCAGCCAGCCGCCGGCGAACGCGCCCGCGCTCTGCTCGGGCGCGTTCCAGTAGCCGTGGACGACGTTCTGCCCGCGCAGCAGCAGCTCGCCGACGCCACTCACCGGGTCGACGTCGGCGAGGTCGAGCTCGACCACCGGCGCGGCGAAGCCGACGGTCTCCGGTCGTGTCGAGCACCACTCGTCGGGCAGGAACGTGGCGATCGCCGTGGTCTCGGTCAGCCCGAAGCCGTTGCCGAGCCTCGCGTTGGGGAACGCCGCCCTGACCCGGGCGACGAGCTCCGGCGCCATCGGTGCGCCGCCGTAGCTCAGGTGGCGCAGGCCGCCGACGTCGAACCCGGCGAAGTTCGGCTGGTTGATCGCCAGCCACCAGATCGCCGGCACGGACGTGGCGATGTTGATCCGCTCCTCGACGAGCGCGTGGAGGAACGGCTGCACCGAGAACGACGGCATGATCACCGTCGCGCCGCCGCGGTACAGCGTGAACATCAGTTGACTGCACGCGCCCGTGACATGGAACAGCGGCACGGAGACGAGGTTGCGCAGTGCCAGATCGCCAGCCGTCCCGGTGACGCGGGTCCGGTTCTCGCACGTCGCCAGGAAGCACTCGTGGGTGAGCAGCGCGCCCTTCGGGAAGCCGGTCGTACCGCTGGTGTAGAAGATCGCCGCGAGGTCGCCGAGCGCCAGGTCGTCGACGGCGACCGGCAGCCCGTCCGGCAATGCGGCTGCGGGCTCGATCACGTACGACGCGCCGCAGTCGTCGACGACGTAGCGCACCTCGGCCGGGCTGAAGCGGGTGTTGACGGGCACCGCCACGGCCCCCGCGAGCTGGCACCCGAACAGCGCCACCACCCATGCCGCGCTGTTGGGGAGGTGGATCGCGACGCGGTCGCCACGCCGAACGCCGGCGTCGCGCAGACCACCGGCGACACGCGCCGCTCGGTCCCACAACCCCGTGAAGCTGAGCCGCTCCCCGCCGATCCCGACGATCGCCTCACCGTGCGGGTCGCGCTCCACCGACGCGCGCAGCATCGCGACGAGCGACGGCGCAAGCTGCGCGTAACGCAGCGCGCCGTCGTCGCTGCGGACGATGCCGTCCATCGGGAACGGCTGCAGCCGTCCAACCTTGCCGTGCTTGGTGATCATCGACCGGCCATCGTCACGGTCCCCGATGATGCCACGGCCGCGCGGCGAGGCAACCCTGTCGGTCAGGCTCGGCCGGCGCTGGTGCGGCCGCGCCGGGCGACGGCGTCGATCGTGACGGCGATCAGGAGCACGGCGCCGGTGACGATGTACTTCACGTCGGCCGACTTGTTGAGCAGCGACATCCCGTTGTCGACGGAGAAGATCACCAGCGACCCGAGCAGCGCCGCCCACGCCGTGCCGCGCCCGCCGAACAGCGAGGTGCCACCGATCACGGCCGCGCCGACCGCGTACAGCAGCACGGTCCCGCTGCCCGACGACTGCTGGACGGACGTGCCGCGGGCCGCCGTCAACACGCCACCGGCGGCGGCGAGCATCGACGCGAACACGAAGATCAACAGGCGGATCTGCTTGACGTCGATCCCCGCGCGGCGGGCGGCCTCGGCGTTGCCGCCGACGGCGAAGACGTGCCGGCCGAACGGGGTGCGGCGCAGCACGATGTCGACGAGCATCACCAGGCCGATGAAGATCACGACCACCAGCGGCAGCCCGCGGTCGAGCACGAACACGAGGGTGGCGATGATCAACCCGCCGACCACCATCGTCAGTCGGAACACGAGGTTGCGCATGGGTGCCAGCACGAGCCCGGCTGCTCGCCGCTTGGCCCGGTCGCGCAAGGTGAACGCGACGTACACCACCGCCAGGACGATGGCGACGATCCACGAGGTGACGTCGCTGTAGAACGTCTGGCCGAGGTCGATGATCGTCTGGTTGGAGAGGTAGATCGACCCGGTCTTGCCGAGCACGGCGAGCAGGCCGCCGGTGAGCGCGAGCTGGCCGGCGAGCGTGACGATGAACGCCGGGACCCGCAGCCGGGTGACCCAGAAGCCCTGGACCAGACCGATCAGCCCGCCGACGACGAGCGCGGCGATGATCGCGAACCAGGCCGGCCATCCGTGACGCAGGTTGAGGACGACCATCACCGCAGCGGCGAACCCGCTGATCGCACCGACCGAGAGGTCGATCTCGCCGAGCAGCAGCACCAGCACCACGCCGATCGCAATGGTCCCGCCGCCGGCGAGCTGGAGCATCAGGTTGGTCAGGTTGCCGGCCGAGATGAACCGGTGGTTCTCCCACCAGAAGTAGGCCCAGACCCCGATCAGGGCGACGACGACGGGGATGTTGCCGAGCTCGCCCTGGGTGACCTTGCGGCCGATGTCGCGCACCGCACCGCTGAGGCCGGGCCTATCGGCGATCAGCCGCGGGTCGACGACCGCAGGGTTGGTGCTCATGCGGCGTCCTCGGCGTGTTCGGCGACGCCGGTGATCGCTGCGACGACCTCGTCGGGGCCGGTCTCGGCGGTGTGGAACATCCCGACCCGGCGGCCGAGACGCAGGACGATGATCCTGTCGGACACGGCGAAGACGTCGGCGAGGTTGTGGCTGATCACGACCACGCCGAGCTCCTGGGCGCGCAGCGTGCGGATCAGCTGCAGCACCTCTTTGGTCTGGCTCACCCCGAGCGCGGCCGTCGGCTCGTCGAGCATCACGACGCGTGGCTTGCCCATCGTCGCCCTCGCAACGGCGACGGACTGGCGCTGGCCGCCCGACAGCGAGGCGACCTGGGTGCGCAGGCTGGGGATGCTGACCGAGAGCCGGCTCATCAGCCCCTCGGCGACGTGCTCCATCGCCGACTCGTCGAGCAGGCCACCCTTCGTCGACTCGTGCCCGAGGAACAGGTTGGCGACCACGTCGAGGTTGTCGCACAGCGCGAGGTCCTGGTAGACGGTCGCGATCCCGATGTCGGTCGCGTCCTTCGGGGTGTTGATGCTCACCGGGCGCCCTTCGAAGTGGATCACGCCGCTGTCGGGCGGGCTGGTCCCGGCGATCGCCTTGACGAGGGTCGACTTGCCTGCGCCGTTGTCGCCGACAAGGGCGACGACCTCCCCGGCATCGACTTCGAAGTCGACGTCGAACAGCGCCTGGACGGCGCCGAAGCGCTTGCTCGCACCAACGATCTGCAGGAGCGGCGTCGGCGCGGTGCGGAGTATGTCTGGTGGGGTGGAGGTCACGAAGCGTCCCGATGGCTGGAGTTGCAGGTGGCGTTTGGGCGTCGTCGACGCCGCCGCGCCGGCGCGCCGAGCCGCCGCCCCGTGAGGGGTTCGGCGGCTCGGCTGTGCCGGGGGAGTGGGCTCAGGAGACCCCGGCAGCCGTGCAGGCCGCGGCGAACGCCGCGGTGCAGATGTCCGAGGCCTTCCAGAAGCCGGTGGCGACGAGGTCCTTCACCGTCGCCTTGGTGGTCGCGGTGGGGGAGAGGATGATCGACGGCACGTCCATCGTCCCGTTGTTCGTGGTGCCCGTGGTTCCGGTGGGAGCCGTCCCTTTGAGAAGGCCGATGGCGGCGGTGGCTGCGGCTTCGGCTTCGGGCTTGACCGCCTTGTAGACGGTCATGTACTGCTCACCGATGAGGATCCGCTGCAGGCCGGCAACTTCAGCGTCCTGACCGGTCACCGGCGGCAGCGGGCTGATGCCTGCGGCCTTCATCGACGCGATCGCCCCGCCGGCCGTGCCGTCGTTCGCTGCGTACACGCCGATGATCTTGTCCTTGCCGATCTTGACGATGTCGCCGTCCATATCGCTCTGGGCGTTGGTCGGCTTCCAATCGACGGTGTCGCTCTCTGCCGCGATGGTGTACCCGCTGGTGTCGAGCACGCTGTGCGCGCCCTTCTTGAAGCCTGCCGCGTTGTTGTCGGTCGGCGCACCGTTGATCATCACGATGTCACCGGAGGTCTTGCCATCAGCCTTGAGCTTGTCGACCAACGCCTGCGCCTGCAGCTTGCCGACCTGCTCGTTGTCGAAGGAGATGTAGAGGGCGAGCTTCGAGTTGGTGATCAGCCGGTCGTAGGCGATCACCGGCACGTTCTTGTCGTTGGCCAGCTTGACGATGCTCGCCGCGGCCTTGCTGTCCACCGGGTCGAGCACGAGCACCTTGGCGCCATTGGTGAGGGCGGCCTCTGCCTGGGTCTGCTGCTTGGCGGCGTCCTGGTCGGCGTTGGACTCGAGCACCTTGCACCCCGAGCACAGCGCCGTCACCTTCGCCTCGAACAGCGGGTGGTCCTGGGACTCGTAGCGGGCGGTCTGGGACTCGGGCAGCAGCAGGGCGATGGTGCCGGAGCCGGCCCCGCCGGCGCCGGCCGCGGTTGTTGCCGCGCCCGCTGCGGTTGTTGCCGCGCCCGCCGCAGTTGTTGCTGCGCCTGCGGCTGTCGTGGCGGATGCCGCAGTGGTGGCGGGTGCCGCTGTCGTGGCGGCTGCAGCCGTGGTTGCGGCCGCAGCGGCGGTCGTTGCGGTGGTGGCGGTCGAGGCTTTCTTGCTCGACCCGCACGCCGCCATCAGCACCACCGCGCTGCAGGCCAGGGCCGTGACGCGAATCGCGCGCTTCCTGGTAGTCATCAATTCCCCCTGTGCATTGGCTTCGATCCCGCGTCGCGGGCCGCCGTCACCGTAAGGACTGGCCCATGAACAATGCGTGAACGATCTGTCCGCAGCCTTAACGAGTTGTGAACGACGGCAGCACGAAGCGGTAGCCCTGACGCGGCTCGGTGACGATCAGCGCCGGCCCGTCCTGCGACTCCAGCTTCGATCGCAGCCGGCGCACGTAGACCCGCGTGTACTCCGTCTCGGTCGCGTATCCGGGGCCCCACACGCGGCGCAGCAACACGGCGTGGGTGAGCAGCTTGCCGGGGTGCTGCACGAACTCGCGCAGCAGGGCGAACTCGGTCGGCGTGAGCCGCACTGGCTGGCCGCCCTTCGTCACCAGCTCGGCCCCGAGGTCGATGTGCAGGTCGAGCACGTCCAAAACCAGCGGCGTGGCATCCGTCGTCGGGGCAGGACGAGACCTGCGCAGGGTGGCGGTGATCCGGGCGAGGAGCTCGTCGATGCCGAACGGCTTGGTCAAGTAGTCGTCGGCACCGAGGTTGAGGGCGCGGACCTTGTCACCCTCGCCGCCGCGGGCCGACACGATGATGATCCCGAGACCGGAGCGTTCGCGGGCGAGGCGGCAGATCTCGAATCCGTCCGCCGCAGGCAGGGAGAGGTCGACCAGCGCGACGTCAGGCTGCTCGCGGTCGAGCAGGTCGATCGCGTCGGAACCGTCGCGCGACACGATCACCCTGAAGCCGCGCACCGTGAGGTTCGAGCGCAGCAGGTCGACGATGTTGCGGTCGTCCTCGACGATCAGCACCGTCGTCGCGTCGGACTCCGTCATGCCGGCGGCTCCACGGGCAGGGTGATCCGCACCGTGGTCCGCGGTGGCGCC